>JAEWED010000100.1 GCA_023389745.1 Actinomycetes bacterium | reverse complement strand
CTCCGCCACTGTCGCGGCATCACGGAAGCTGAGGTTGAGACCCTGCGCGCCGATCGGCGGGATGACGTGCGCTGCCTCGCCCACGAGAACCACGCGGTTCTTCGCGACCGAACGCGCGGTTTGTCCTGTGAGCGGGAAGAACTGACGCGGCGAGAAGTCTGAGAGGGAGCCTAAATGGCCTTTCAGCTCCGCATTCAGCGCTTCCGCGAAACTCTTGTCATCGAGCGCCAGCAATCGCGCAGCCTCTTCAGGCGTATCCACCCAGACGAGATGCGAGACGCCCTCCTTCCCTGGAACCACCGTCAACGGCCCAGCGCGCCGATGCAACTCAGTTGAGATGCCATGGTGCGGCCGGCCATGTCGGAACGTCGTGACGATTGCCGTCTGTGGGTAAGACCACCAGGACACGTCGATCCCTGCGAACTGCCGCGCCTTTGAGTTCCGGCCGTCCGCAGCAACGACGAGTCGTGCCGCAACATGCAGATCCTCAGAATCCGACAAAACGATATGGTCGCCCTGAGCATCAACGTGAGCATCGAAGCGTGTGACGCCAGCACACGCAACGCGGCTCAAGCAGTTGAGGCTCGCAGCTTCCAGGACGCTCGTCAGGGCCGCGTTGGGCACGTTGTAGCCGAACGCCGTCAATCCGATCTCGCTCGCCCTGAAAAGCACCTCCGGCGCAGCAAGCCATCCGCCGGTCGCATCCACAATCCGGATCGCAGAGATGGGCGCGGACTTGTGGGCAAGTTCAGGCCATACGCCGACGCTCTTCAAAAGATCGATCGAGCCGCCAAAAAGCGCTGAGGTGCGTCCGTCTCCTGAACCGGAGAGCGGGCCGATCACGGCCGTTCGCAGGCCGGACGCAGCACACGCCAGTCCCGTAATGAGCCCTGCGGGTCCCGCGCCCACGACGGCGATGTCAAAAATGTCTTGTCCGGCCATTCGTTGCCCCTGCTGTGTGACCATTGAAACACAGAAACACCTGAATTGGCAGACGTTGCGACCCCGCAACGCCGTTCAAATCGAACTGTCACGCACCTGTAAAGTCCGCGTGGTTAGCAGGCCCGTAAGTCCCCCGCGGAGAAAAATTCTCAGGGGGCCATCGGCGCGAAGGGGATTGCGCGTCGTGAGTTTGGGGTCTGTAAACAGAGGGGCACCGATGAAATCGGTATTCAAATCGTCCAGTAGCTTTATCGCGCTGATGGCAGCGTTCGGACTTGCCATCGCGATCACACCCGCTTCGGCGGCGGATCTGGGCGGCGACTGCTGCGCCGACCTCGAAGAGAGGGTTGCCGAGCTCGAAGCCACGACAGCTCGCAAGGGCAACCGCAAAGTCTCGCTGACCGTATCTGGCTGGGTCAACGAGCAGGTGATGTTCTGGGACGACGGCTCCGAGAGCAACACGTACGTTGGCACGAACAAGCTCGAGCAGTCGCGTGTCAGATTCATCGGCGAAGCGCAGATCGCTCCCGGCTGGTCAGCTGGTTACACGTTGGAACTCGGTATCCTCGGTGCCAACTCATCGGGTTCTTCCGGTTGGAACCAGGACAATCCCGACGGCACAGGCAATAACGCCGTCTCGGTTCGCAAGAGCAGCTGGTTCATCAAGAGCAACGACTTCGGCAAGATCACCGTCGGCCAAGACGGCACGGCGCTGTACCACCTTCTCGACGATGCCGATGGCGTCAACACCCGCAACTTCTCGGACGCTCAGGCAGCGGCTGTTTATCAGGGCAACTTCGGCCTTCGCCATAACGGCGGTGCCATTGGCAGCCTGACGTGGGGCGGCGTCCTCCAGGGCATCGACAACGGCACCGTCGGCCAGGACGGACGCAGAAACGTCATCCGCTATGACTCACCGGCCATCGCAGGGTTCACTGTGACGGCGTCGTGGGGCGAGGACGACGACTGGGGAATGGCGTTGACCTATGCCAACACCTGGGGCGACTTCAAAGTGCTCGGCAAGGCTGGCTATGGCCAGGTCTCGGACGAGAACATCGGTTGCTCGACGAAGACTGGACCGACGGATTGTGAACTGTTCGGTGCCGCAGCGACCATCCAGCACCTTCCCACGGGCCTCTTTGTCTACGGCGGCTACGGCCAGAACCACGACAACCGCGTGGCAGATGTCGGGGCTTCCAACACGGAAGCGACGAGCAGCATGTATTTCATCCAGGGCGGCATCGAGCAGAAGTGGCTCGCCCTCGGCAAGACGACGGTGTTCGGCGAATATCGTCACGACGACGGCGGCAGCAAGAATAACGCCAGCATCCCGGTCAGCTTTGGCGGGGGATCACTTTCCAGCACCAGCCTCAACTTCATCGGTGCCGGCGTGATCCAGAACATCGAGCCGGCTGCGCTGGACCTCTACGTGATGTACCGTCACGCCGACGGCGATATCACCAGCACCAACGACAATACCGTTAGCCTCGATGCGTTCGACGCCGTCATTGCTGGCGCGCTCATGAGATTCTGATCGCTTTCTCCCGGTCTGCGTCAGAGTACTGGGGGCTGCCTGCGGGCGGCCCCTTTTTCCTGCGTCCTCACTGCCGGAACGCAAGCGCGTACCAGCAGCACGGAACGGCGAGACCCCATGTGGCGTTCTGGCAACATGGCTGCGGTACAACAGCGACGATAAGAAACGGCCGTTCTCCAGCAGACGGACGGCCATCGCCATTGAACTTCTGCTATCTACCGCGCAACATTGGATTATGTGCGTGCTTTCGAGGCATGGCGGGGTAGACGTGAGACGATTGATACTGGTGACTGGCATGCTGGCGGCTGTCGCCGCCGCGGCGAGCACCAATGTGTTCTCAATGGAAGAGCAGCGCGGGGTTCTGCCCGGCGGCGTTGCCGTGCCCGACGCTCCGAAGGCTCAAGAACAGGATGCTGCTGGACGCCCCAAGGCCGAGGGGACGGAAATCCGCATTCCCGGCCTCGGCAAAATCGGCACCCTGCCCAAAATGGATTTTGGGCTCGATCTCCTCTACGGCGCGGCCGAGGACACCAATCGCGCATCCGATCGCCCCGAAGCCCTTCCGGATGATCAGAAAGATCTGACGATCCACGGCTCGGTCAAGCACCGGTTCTAATCGCCGGCGAAGCCATCACGTCCCGCCAGAGGCGCCGGTTTACCCACCTTTAAGCCGGCATCGGGCTTTATCCGCAAGCATAGTCCATTTCTTGCAGGGCCCAAGCTTGCGTTATCTTAGCCGCCAGACGAACAGGCCAAACGGAGCTGCCCGGTTTCTCGAGCAACTCATGGTCACTGTGGCCTGCATCGCCCTGACGGCGTACTTCGCCTACCATATCCGCTACGGTCGCCATGGCCTGGAGGCGCGCGCTGAGATCATCGAGCGCGCGGCACTAGTCGACTTCGAGATCAAAGGCCTCGAGAGCGTCCGCACGAAGCTCCGCCATGACGTTGCGCTGCTGTCGCCCGAGATTCCCAATGCCGATATCGTGGAAGAGACCGCACGTGACATGCTGGGCTATGTGCGCAGCGACGACAAAATCATAGTCGCCCCATAAGCACCGCAGTTTGCTGCAATGAATGCACGGCATCACCGCGACGAGCGTGCATTTCCACGTGAGATAATCGCCGCTTGAGCATCGGGCTGGGACTGGCTACGTCCGGGAGATGCGTTTGGCGCATCGAGGGAGTCCGTTGAACATGTCAGACCTTCAAGACGCGGACGAACTCCTCGAACTTGAAATCCCCGAGGAAGTGCCGGAAGCGGAGCAGGCCGTCGAAC
>JAEWED010000018.1 GCA_023389745.1 Actinomycetes bacterium | reverse complement strand
CCCTCGACCCGATCTGGCAGGTGATGCCGCCGACGATGGGCGACGGTCCCTGGACCACCCACGGCGACCTGGCCTGCCCGCTGCTCACCACCGAGCGCGAGCTGCAGCGCGGCGACGTGCTCTGGGTCGACACGAGCATCACACACCGTGGCTTCCACTCGGACTTCGGGCGCACGTGGATCGTGGGCGACGAGCCGACCGCACGACAGCGCTCGCAGTTCGACCGGTGGCAGGCGGTCATGTCCGCGGTGCTCGACGTCACCCGGGCGGGCGCGACCCACGCCGAGCTCACGGCGGCGGCTCGGTCCGTCGTCGGCGGTGACACGCCGTGGATGACGCACTTCTACCTGGGCCACGGCCTGGGCATCGACGCCGCCGAGATGCCGTTCGTCGGCAGCGACCTCGGCGAGCAGTTCGACACGACGCACACCCTCGAGTCCGGCATGGTCCTGGTGCTCGAACCGCTCATCTGGGACGACGGCGCCGCCGGCTACCGGGCGGAAGAGGTCGTGCTCATCACCGACGACGGTTGGGAACCCATGACCGACTACCCCTACGACCCGTTCTGATGACGGGCACGCTCACCATCGACGTCGCACCCGACGACGCCGCGCTGCGCCGGGTCCGACGCGAGCGCGCCCTGGCCGAGATGGAGGCCGACGGGATCGACGTGCTCATCCTCGGACGTGAGGGCAACGCCCGCTACGTCGCCGGGGTACCCCGCCTGTGGACCGCCGGGTCGCGGCCGTTCACCCCGGGCTGCGTGCTCGTGCGTGCCACGGGCGACATCCACCTGCTGTCGACCTGGGACGAGGGCATCCCCGACGACATCCCCCACGAGCACCTCTACGGGATCACGTTCAACCCGATGAACATGGTCGAGGTGCTGCAGGGGGTCGCCGGCGCGGCGACGGCGACCCGTGTCGGCACCGACTCGATGACGCCGATGTTCTCCCAGCTGCTCCCGATGGCGTTCCCGGCAGCGGAGCTCGTCGACGGCGAGTCCACCATGCGACGCGCACGGCGCACCAAGACCGCCGACGAGCTCGTCGAGCTGCGACGGTCGGTCGCCCTGGCGCAGCGATGCCTCGCCGCGAGCGAGGCCGAGCTGGAGGTCGGCGCCACCGAGCGGCAGCTGACCGGCCGCTTCATGGAGGAGATGGCACTCGCCGGGGTGACCACACCATCGAGCCAGGACGTCGCCTGGATCACGTCGCCCGACCACCCGTGGCGCCGAGGCGACCGCGACACCCCGATCCGAGACGGTGACGTCGTCGTGCTCTCCGGCGGCGTGGTGCGCGACGGCTACACCGGCGAGCTCGCCCGGACACACGTGATGGGCGGCGGCAACGACGACCTGCTCGACCAGCTCGCGACGTTGCGCGACGGGTTGCTGTCGGCGTGCGCGCCCGGCGCATCGGCGAGCGCCCTGCTCGACGTCTACGCCGCTCACGGGATCGCACCACCGCCGGTGCCGATCGCCCGCGGTCTCGGCCTGGGCTTCGACCTGCCGATCGTCACGGCGGACCTGCCCGAGGCCGCGGCTGGCGAGGTGCTCGACGAGGGCGTGGTGTTCGCCCTCACGAGCTACGTCTGGCGACAGGGCATCGGCGCCGCGATCACCGTCGACCCGGTGCACGTCGGCGCACATGGCGCCGAGCTGCTGACGGCCGACGCCGCCACGCTGGTCGGCGGACCTGATCGTCCGGGGGCACCCTCGACGGAACCCTCGACAAGGAGCGACCACCAGTGACCGACATCCCGCCGCCCGAGGAGATCGTCCGGTACGAGAAGGACCGGGCGAACCGGATCGCGACCATCACCTTCGACCGACCCGACCAGCTCAACGCGCCGACGATCGGGGCACGACGCCGCTACGGCGACCTGATCTTCAAGGCGAGCCTCGACGACGACGTCAAGGTCCTGGTCATCCGCGGTGAGGGCGACGACCTGGGATCCGGCGCCGACCTGGACGAGCTGATGGCCAAGCGTGAGGGCGACGAGGCCCTGCGCGAGGAGTTCGGCCTGACCGACGACGACGACGTCACCCTGCCGCCGCCGCGCAACTACCGCAACGGTGCGTCGCTCGTGCAGTGGTACGCCGACCCTCGCTCTGGGTGTCGCAGCCTGCAGGACTTCAAGAAGATCAGCATCCTCGAGGTCAAGGGCTACTGCTACGGCTGGCACTTCTACCAGGCCGCGGACGCCGACCTGATCGTGTCGTCCGACGACGCGCTCTTCGGGCACCCGGCGTTCCGCTACGTCGGCTACGCGCCGCGGATGTGGCAGTGGGCGACGATGATCGGTCTGCGGAAGTTCCAGGAGATGGTCTTCACGGGCCGGCCCTTCACCGCAGCAGAGATGGAGGAGCTCGCGTTCGTCAACAGCGTCGTGCCCCGTGACGAGCTCGAGGCCGAGACGGCGAAGTACGCGATGGCGTGTGCCAACAACCTGCCGACCGACACGGTGTTCGCGCAGAAGGTCTTCTTCGAGATCATGAAGCAGCACCAGGGTGAGCACATGGGCAGCCTCATGAGCGGGTGGCTCGAGTCCATGCGCGGTCCGCTCAAGCCCGACGCCGAGCGGCCGGTCGTGGGCCTCGACCGCGAGACCATGGAGTCGGGCCTGAACAAGGCGGTCAAGGGCAACGACCGGAACTTCCCGCCGGAGTGGCGGCTGAGCAAGACCGGTCGCGAGCAGCCCGAGTGACGGAGCGCACCGTGGAGGTCCGTCCGCTCTCGGAGGTCGGTGTCGTCGACCTGTCGACCTGGATCGCCGGCGCGTACTGCGCACGCCTGCTGTCCGACGGTGGCGCGACCGTGACGCGGATCGAACCCGTTGGCGGTCACCCGCTGCGGCGTTGGTCCGCGTCGGGCAGCGGGCCTGCGTCGGGCAACTGGTCCGCGTCGGGCGGCCGGTCCGCCGAGGCCGGCGGGACCCACCGCCACGGCGCGCTGTTCGAGCACCTGACCCGCGACCAGCACAGCGTCCAGGTGGACCGGCTCCACGAGGAGCTCGGCGCGGCGCAGGTCTGCCTGTGGTCGCCCGGGGGCCAGCTCGACCCCGCCACGATCCGGGCTGCCCATCCGCACCTGAGCGTCGTGGCCATCACCCCGTTCGGGCTCGACACGCCGTGGAGCGGCCGACCCGCGACCGAGTTCACGCTGCAGGCGTGGTCCGGCGGCATCATCGGTCTCGGCCGTGGCGACCCCGACCGGGCGCCGGTGCACGTCGGCGGTCAGATCGGCGAGTGGCTCTCGGGCGCCTACGCGGCGATCGGGCTGCTGTCGTCGTTGCGCACCGGAGCACCGGGGCTCGTCGACGTGTCGATGCTCGAGGTGCAGGCGATGTGCCTGACCTACTACCCGGTCACGTTCCACGACGTGTTCGGGCGGCCGATGCGCAAGCGTCGTGCACGGACGGTGCCCGGCGTCGCGCCGGCGAGCGACGGGCTGGTCGGCATGGGCGTCGGCACCGGTCAGCAGTGGCTGGACTTCTGCGTCATGTGCGGTCACCCCGAATGGGCCGAGGACGCCTCGCTCTTCACCGAGCGCGGCGCCCTGTCGGACGCGATCGACCAGTGGGTGGGCTCGCAGACCGTGGCGGAGGTGCTCGACGTCGCCGGCGCGTTCCGCATCCCGAGCGCGCCCCTCGTCGACGGCGCCAACGCCCCCATGATCGACCAGTTCCGCGAGCGCGGGCACTTCGTCACCGATCTCGACGGCATCGTGACGCCTCGTGCTCCGCTGACCTTCAGCGTGGGCACACCGACCGGGACCCCTCCACCGACTGGGACCGCGCCACCGGACGGGGCGACCGCGGCGCCCGCTCCGGCGGGAACGTTGCCGTTCAGCGGCCTGCGTGTGCTCGACATGACGGCCTACTGGGCAGGTCCCTCGGCGAGCCATGTGCTGGCCCTGCTGGGCGCCGAGGTGATCCACGTCGAGTCCGCACGTCGCCCCGACGGCGCTCGCCTCGTCGGCGGCACGCCCCAGAGCACCGAGCAGTACTGGGAGAAGGGTCCGATCTTCGCGGCGCTCAACACCAACAAGTCGAGCCTGACGTTGGACTTCGGCACCGCAGCGGGCCTCGAGCTGCTGCGCCGGGTCATCGCGACCTGCGACGTGGTGATCGAGAACTACACACCCCGGGTGCTCGACGGCCTGGGGCTCACCGAGGCGGCGTTGCGTGAGCTGCGCGACGACCTGGTCGTGGTGCGCATGCCCGGCTTCGGGCTCGACGGGCCGTGGCGCGACCACCCGGCGTTCGCGTTCGTCATCGAGGACGCGTCCGGGCTCACCTCGCTGACCGGTCACCCCGACCAGAGCCCTGTCGAGCCCTACTGCGTCGGCGACTCCAACGCCGGGCTGCACGCCGCGTACGGCTTGCTGCTGGCCCTCGCCGAGCGGGACCGCACCGGAACGGGCGTCCAGGTCGAGGCGGCGATGATCGACGCTGCGTTGAGCGTCACCGCGGAGCAGGTGATCGAGCACTCGGTCAACGGCGTCCGACTGGTTCGCGCGGGCAACCGTGGGCCGGCCGCGGCACCCCAGAACCTCTACGACTGCGCGGACCTCGACGAGTACGGACGTGAGCCGAGCCGGGTGGCGGTCGCCGTCGCCACCGACGAGCAGTGGCAGTCGCTGCGCACCGCGCTGGGGGACCCGGCCTGGGCCGCGTCGGCTGGGCTCGCCGACCACGACGGTCGGGTCGCGGCCCATGACGAGATCGACGGGCACCTGCAGGCGTGGTGCGCCGCACGCGGCGTCGACGAGGTCGTCGACACGCTCTGGGCGGCCGGCGTGCCCGTCGCCCGGGTCGTGCTGCCGCACCAGCAGCCGGACCTGCCGCCGTTGCAGGCCCGCGGCTTCTTCGAAGCGCTCGACCACCCGGTGATGGGCCCGGCTCGCTACAGCACGCTGCCGTTCCGCTTCGACGGGATGCCGGAGCAGCTGCACCGACGCTCGGCCCCACTGCTCGGCGAGCACACCGACGAGCTGCTCCGAGGGGTGGGCCTCGACGACGCCGAACTGGCGACGCTCGAGTCCGACGGGGTGATCGCCACGAGGCTGGAAGGAGTCACATGAGCAGCGACGCGGCCGCGGGTGGCACCCGCTGGGACCACGAGTTCGACGTCGTCATCGTCGGCTCGGGCGGCGGCGGCATGGTCGCCGCGCTCACCGCCGCCGATGCCGGGCTGCGCGCCGTGGTGCTCGAGAAGCGCGACCTCATCGGCGGGTCGACCGCCATGTCGGGGGGCGTGGTCTGGGTGGCCGCGAACCCGCTGCTGCACGCGGACGGCGTGCCCGACTCCCTCGACGATGCGATGGCCAACTTCGAGGCGGTGGTCGGTGACGTCGGCCCGTGCTCGTCACAGGAGCGGCGCGAGGCGTTCCTGCAGTCGGGGCCGGAGATGGTCACCTTCCTGCAGCGCCGAGGTGTGCGCTTCGAACGCTGCGAGGGGTACAGCGACTACTACTCCGACGAGCCAGGCGGACTGGCCACCGGCCGATCCATCGAGCCGAGGCCCTGGGACGGCCGTCGCCTCGGTGACCTGCTGCCCAGGTTGCAGCCCGGGCTCGCCGCCGGTGTCGGCCTGGCCGTCAAGACCAACGAGGTCCGCACGCTGGCGCACTGGAACCGGTCGCCGGGTGCGTTCGTGACCGCCACCCGGGTGATCCTGCGCACCTGGTTCGCCAAGCTGCGCCGCCAGAAGCTCCTCACCAACGGCGCCGCGCTCATCGGCCAGATGCTGGAGCTCGCGGTCGAGGCGGGCGTGCCCGTGTGGACCGACTGCCCGTCGACCGGCCTGGTCGTCGAGGACGGCCGCGTGGTCGGTGTGCACGCGACCCGCGACGGCGAGGCGATCACCGTGAGGGCCCGCAGGGGAGTGCTGCTCGCGGCGGGTGGCTTCTCGCACAACGCCGAGATGCGACGTGCGCACGCCCCGGACCGCCAACAGCCTCGTTGGTCGATCGCCAACCCCGGCGACACCGGCGACGCCCTGCAGTCAGCGATGGACCTGGGGGCGCGCACCGACCTGATGGACGAGGCGTGGTGGCTGCCGACACCGCGAGGCGGCAAGTTCGGTCAGTCGACCCTGGTCGACGCGCGCTTCCGACCGGGCGCGATCTTCGTCGGCGCCGACGGGCGCCGGTTCGTGAACGAGGCGAACTCGTACATGGAGATCGGTCGAGCCATGTACGACCGGGATCGGACCACCCGGGCGGTGCCGTGCTGGCTGGTCTTCGACGACGGCTATCGCCGCCGCTACTCCCACGGGCTGTCGCGCCCCGGGGTGTTCCCGAAGGGCCTGATCGACAGCGGCACGCTGCACCGGGCCGACGACCTGGCCACGCTCGCCGCGGAGTGCGGCATCGACGTCGAGGGCCTGACCGAGCAGGTCGGGCACTTCAACGAGTTCGCCGAGCAGGGCAGCGACCCGGACTTCGGGCGCGGCGCCTCGGCCTACAACCGGGCCATGGGCGATCCGGGTCACCGGCCCAACCCGTCGATCGGTCCGCTGTCGAGGGCGCCGTTCTACGCCGTCGAGGTCGTGCCGTCCGACATCGGCACGTGCGGCGGACTGCTCACCGACGTCGATGCCCGTGTGATCGGCGCGGATGACGAGCCGATCCCTGGTCTCTACGCCGCCGGCAACATCACCGCGACCGTGATGGGCCGCCACTACCTCGGTGCGGGCGCCAGCATCGCCAACACGATGGTGTTCGGCTACCGCGCCGTGCTCGCCGCCGCGGCCGGCACCCCTGACGCCCCTGACGCCGCTGACGCCTCAGCGACCACGAACCACAGGACGACACGATGAGCGACACCACCTCACCTGGGACCCCCGCTGCGACGGGCGCCGACACGGCGCGGGTCGCCGACCAGGACTACTTCAAGTCGGGGCGACTGATCCGGGACCCGTACCCGTACTGGGACGCGCTGCGTTCGGAGTGCCCCGTGCACCAGGAGCCCCACTACGGCGTGTTCATGGTGACCGGTTACGACGAGGTGCACGCGATCTACCGGGACCAGGAGACCTTCTCGTCGGTGAACTCGGTGATCGGCCCGTTCGCGTCGTTCCCGGTGCCGCTCGAGGGCGACGACCTGACCGACCTGATCGAGGAGCACCGCGGCGCCCTGCCCTTCACCGATCAGCTGCCGTCGTTCGACCCGCCGCGCCACACCGAGCACCGCAGCCTGCTGATGCGGCTCTTCACGCCGCGACGGCTGCAGGAGAACGAGGAGGCGATGTGGCAGATCTCCTACGACCTGATCGACACCTTCGCCGAGTCCGGCTCGTGTGAGTTCGTCGGCGACTTCGCATCGCCGATGGCGATGCTGGTGATCGCCGACCTGCTGGGTGTTCCCGAGGGGGAGCGCGCCCGTTTCCGCGACCAGTTGGCGGCACCGAGCTCGAGCGGCAAGGCGGGTGTCGAGCACTCGCCACTCGAGTTCCTCTACGACACCTTCCGCAGCTACATCGAGGACCGCCGGGCCAACCCGCGCGACGACGTGCTCACCCGGATCGCCCAGGCGACGTTCTCCGACGGCACGACCCCGACCGTCGAGGACGTCATGCTGCTCGCATCGAACCTGTTCGCCGCCGGTCAGGAGACGACGGTCCGGCTGCTCGCCTACGCGCTGCAGCACCTGGCGGAGCACCCGGAGCTGCAGCAGCAGCTGCGCGAGGACCGCAGCGGCATCGCCGGCTTCATCGAGGAGGCTCTGCGCTTCGAGAGCCCGATCAAGGGCGACTTCCGGTTGGCCAAGCGAACCGTCGAGGTGGGCGGCGTGACGATCCCGGCCGGCTCGACCGTCATGTTGCTCAACGGGGCGGCCAACCGCGACGAGCGGAAGTTCGAGTGCCCGCACGAGTTCCGGGCCGACCGCAGCGACGCCCGTGAGCACGTCGCGTTCGGCCACGGGATCCACTTCTGCATCGGCGCGGCGCTGGCCCGGGCCGAGGGGCGCATCACCGTGGAGTGCATGCTCGATCGCCTCGACGACATCAGGGTCTCCGAGGAGCACCACGGTCCCGTCGGCGACCGGAAGTTCCGCTACGCGCCGACCTACATGCTGCGTGGTCTGTCCGAGCTGCACCTCGAGTTCACCGCTCGGGAGCGATGAGCATGGGTGACGCACTGCAGGGCAAGGTCGCCATCGTCACCGGTGGCGCGAACGGCATCGGGCGAGCCGCGGTCGAGCTGTTCGTCGCCGAGGGCGCGAAGGTCGTGATCGCGGATGTCGACGTGTCGGCGGGGGAGTCGCTCGCCGCCGGGCTCGGCGCCGCGACCGCGTTCGTGCGAACCGACGTCGGCGACCGGGCGTCGATCGAGGCCGTGGTCGACGCGGCCGTCGACCGCTTCGGTGCGCTCGACGTGATGTACAACAACGCCGCCATCTCGGGGGTGCCTCGGCGGTTCCTCAAGGACTCGCTCGCCGACTTCGAGCAGGTGATCGGCGTGTCGCTGCTCGGCGGCATGCTCGGCAGCCAGGCCGCGGCGCGCCAGATGGTCGCGCAGGGGACGGGGGGTTCGATCATCAACACGGCGTCGCTGGCGGGCCTGACGCCCGGGGCCGGGCTGGTGACCTACCGGGTGGCGAAGGCCGGTGTCATCCACTTCACCAAGTGCATCGCCCTCGAGCTCGCCGAGCACGGCATCCGGGTGAACGCGGTCGCCCCGGCGAACATCGCGACCGCGATCAACGCCCAGTTCGACATGTCGCGCACCATCGAGATGACCCAGCCGCTGCAGGAGCAGGTCACCGTCGACGACGCGGCGCAGGCCGTGCTGTTCCTGGCGAGCGACCGGTCCGCGAAGGTGACGGGCATGGTGCTCCCCGTCGACGGCGGCACGTCGGTGGGCATCCCCGTGGCCCGGATGACCGAGATCATGACCCCCCGCACGCCACCAGCGGCGTCCTAGCCTCGGTCCCATGGCATTCAGGCCGTCCCCCTACGACGTCGTCGAGGCCTCCCGGCGTGTCTGGCAGCAGCGCTGGGACGACGAGTCGTCGTCGGGCAACGCGGTGTTCACCGCCATCCTGCGGTCGCACCAGATGCTCATGCACCAGGTGGACGAGGTCATGAAGGGACACGGTCTGACGTTCGCCCGCTACGAGGTGCTGTCGTGGTTGGCGGCCGAGCCCGGCTCCGCGCTCGCGCTCAGCTGGATCAGCGAGGTGCTGCGCATCCCGCAGGCGACGGTCACGAACCTGATCGACCGGTTGGTGGCCGACGACCTGGTGCGGCGTGTGCCGCATCCGACCGACGCCCGCACGACGTTGGCCGAGATCACCGACCGAGGCCGCGAGGTCGTCGACCGGGCGACGACCGAGCTCAACGACCGGGTGTATCGACCGCTCGCCCTGCCGGGTGACGACCGGGAGCGCCTGGTCGAACTGCTGCAGGAGCTGCGCGCCCGAGGTGGCGAGTTCGACACCGAGCGCTCCGACGACCGCATCGCCAAGCTCGACCGCCGCAGCTGAACCGGGTGCGGCTGAACCGGCTGCGCTCGTGCCGGTCAGGACCGGCAGCAGCGCACCCAGACCATGAGGGTCAAGTGGCTGTCTCGCCCCAGGCGTCGAGGTAGGTGACCTCGCTCGCCGCACGCCGGCGCAGCGGTCCGTGACGCCCGCGGGGCCAGCCGACGACCACATGACCGGCCATCAGCCAGTCGCTGGGGACGCCGACGGCCTCTCGCATGATGTCCTCGCCGTAGGACGCCCAGCTGGTCAGGCAGGCACCGAGACCCTGGGCACGGGCGGCGAGCAGGAAGTTCTGCATCGCCGGGTAGACCGAACCGCCGAGCAGCAGCGGCGAGGCGACCTCGTAGTTCTGCGTGGCGAAGAGCACCGAGGTGAACTCGCCGGCGCGGTCGTGGAACTCGTAGGTGGCGCGGTCCGAGCGCGCCCGTCGGCTGTCGTCCTCGGGAGCCGGCCGCGACATCGAGTACAGCGGTTCGATCACCGCGAGCGAGACGGCGGCCGCTCGGGCGACGGCATCGCGGGCCTCGGGGGAGCGCAGCACCACGAACCGCCACGACTGCCAGTTGCCGCCCGACGGGGCCCACGTCGCCGCCTCGAGGCAGCGACCGAGCGTCTCGTCGTCGACCGGCTCGTCGGTGTACCGACGGATCGCCCGGGCCGTCGACATCGCGGTCCACACGTCGAGCCCGTGCGCGGTCCCGTCGTCGCTGCCGCCGTCGGTCGTGAGGTCCGTCACGGCTGCTCCCTTCGTCGTGGCGAGTGCTCGATCGCGACGGGAACCTCGCCGGAGCGAACGCGAACCCATCATCTCCCGGGACCTGCTTGCATGGTCGGATCCGGCGGTCGCCCGTCCCACCGGGCGGGCCCGAGGCTCGTCGCAGTTCGCCGGACGGAGGGCAACATCGTGAACGTCGTCATCGGGGGAGCGTCCGGCATCGGCGCGGCAGTGGTGCCGTTGCTCGACGGCGCCACACTCGTCGCGGACCGGCTCGGCGCCGAGCACGTCTGCGACCTGACCGACCTGTCATCGCTCGAGGCCCTCGCTGGACAGGTCGACGGACTCGACGCCCTCGTGGTGACCGCCGGAGTGTCGCCGAGCATGGCACCCGCCGACGTGATCCTCGACGTCGATCTGGTCGGCATGGCACGGGTGCTCGCCGCGTTCGATCACCTGGTCGGGCCGGGCACCGTCGCCGTGTGCGTCGCCTCGATGGCCGGCCACCTGATGACGCTGCCGCCCGAGATCCTCGAGGTGCTCGACCGACCGCTCGACCGTGACGCGGTGCTCGGCCTGACCGACGACCCGTCGATGGCCTACGTCTACGCCAAGCAGGGTGTCCTGCGACTCGTGCGCCGTGAGGCCCCGTCGTGGGGACGGCGCGGCGCTCGGATCGTGTCGGTGTCGCCGGGTGTGGTCGACACCCCGATGGGTGCCGCCGAGATCGCCTCGGGCAACGGCACCGACCAGATGGCGGCCGCGAGCGCCCTCGGGCGAGCGGGCAGCCCGGCCGAGCTCGCCGCGGTCATCGCCTTCCTCTGCTCGCCCCAGGCGTCCTACGTCACCGGCACCGACGTGCTCGTCGACGGCGGCACCGTCGCCGCCGTCCTGCCCTGAACGCCCTGCCCCCCCCCTGAACGCCCTGCCCCTGAACGCCCTGCCCCCCGAGGACCCGAAATCCGTCTCCGTTTCGGGGTGATCACCCCGAAACGAGAACGGATGTGGAGGTCCGGGCGGGCACTCCGGCGGCGCGGTCAGCCGACCCGAGCGGGGATCGGCATCTCCACACCGCAGAGCTCCTCGGAGCGCTCCCACAGGCGCCGTTGCAGCTCGGCATCCTGTGACCGGGCGCTGGAGCGCACGACGATCGGGTGGCCCCGGGTCTCGCACAGGCGGTCCGGTCCCAGGTACTGGCCGCCGCTGACCCACGGATCGGTCGCGGCGCGCAGCGACGGCAGCGCACCCATCGCCGCGGACTGCGCCAGCGGGGACATCCAGCGACGCATGAAGCCCATGCCCGGGATGTGGTTGGCGAGCTCGGTGTCGGACCCGCCGGGGTGCGCCGCCACCGAGATCGTCCGGGCCTCGGCGGCGGTCAGTCGCCGGTGCAGCTCGTACGCGAACGCCAGGTTCGCCAGCTTGGAGCGCGAGTAGGCGCCGAATCGGTTGTAGGAGCCCTCGGCCCGGACGTCGTCGAGGTCGAACGGGAACGGCGCCCAGTGACCGAGGCTGCCGACGGTCACCACCCGAGAGCCCTCGACCGGCAGCAGTCGATCGAGCAGCCGTGCGGTCAAGGCGAAGTGCCCGATGTGGTTGGTCCCGAACTGCAGCTCGATGCCGTCCGCGGTGAGGCCACGGTCGGTGTACATGACCCCGGCGTTGTTCACGAGCAGGTCGATCCGGTCATGAGAGGCGCGCAGCGAGTCGGCGGCCTCGCGGACCGAGTCCAGCGAGGCCAGGTCGAGGCGCTGGAGCTCGAGCTGCGCGTCAGGCGCGGTCGTGAGGATGTCTTCGATCGCCGCCTCACCACGCTCGGGTCGACGGACCGCCAGGACGACCGTGGCACCGTGGGCGGCGAGCTGTCGGGCCGTCTCGAGGCCCAGGCCAGAGTTCGCCCCCGTCACGACCGCCACACGGCCCGTCTGATCCGGGATGTCGGTCTCACTCCACACGACTGACCTCGCTCCACCGCCGGTCCGGTCCGACACGGCCGACTCCCTGCGTACGCCGACATCGTCGCCGATGACCGGGGGCCCCTGCACCCAGCGCTCCGGCTGCGGCCCACTGGCCGGGACGTCGACCGGCACCGTGCTGCGACACCAGGAACCGGCCCCGGGTGGCTCGGTACGCTGTTCGGCGCTGGTCGGCCGGGAGGCGCGGATGACGATCAGGCGACGGGGGGAGTACGGATGAAGATCGGGATCGTCGGGACCGGGGCGATGGGCGCCGTGTACGCCGCGCTGCTCGCCAAGTCCGGCCACGAGGTCTGGGCGATCGACCGGTGGCGGGCACACCTCGACGCGATCGCCGCCGGCGGCCTGGGGGTCTCGGGAGCGAGC
>JAEWED010000260.1 GCA_023389745.1 Actinomycetes bacterium | reverse complement strand
ATCACATGGCGACCGACCTGATGGATCTCCTCGAGTGGTTGGGGGTCAGCGATGACTGAGTCCCGCGGCGGCGACAACCGCCCCTCCGTCTACTTCGACCCCGACATCAACCTCTGGGTCTACCGCGCCAGTGCTCTCGGCCGCTGCGACCGTGAGCTCGTCATGCTGCGTCGTGGCGCCGAGGGCGAGCCGGTGCCCGACTGGCTGATGCGGCGCTTCAACGAGGGCCACGAGTTCGAGGACGAGCTGCTGCGGCGGTTCTCCGAGGACAACGACACCGAGGTGATCGACCGTCAGCGCGTCGTCGAGATCCCGGTGGGTAAGGGCGCCATCGTCCGGGGGTCGATCGACGGTCGCACCGAGGACACGATGGCCGTCCTGGTCGACGCGAAGTTCCTCGGTCCCGACAAGTTCCGCGAGATCAAGAAGGCCGGCATCGCGGGGACCTCGGACTACAAGTGGCAGCAGACCACCTACGGCCGCGGCCTCATCGCTGCCGGCGAGATCATCACCCACGTCTGCCTGGCGATGGGGCTCAAGGAGTACGAGGAGCGCGAGGACCCCGACACCGGCGAGACCTACAAGGCCGCGGTCGGTGTGGCCGACATGCACTACGAGTGGCTCGCGATCGAGGATCTCCCGTCGCTCGCCCAGGTGAAGGGCCGTGTGCTCAAGCTCGAGAAGATGGCCGGCGATCTCGAAGGTGACCTGCCGGCCTGCCCGGTGCCGTTCCAGTTCCCGTGCTCCACGCGGATCTGGCACGACGAACCCGAGGACACCGCTGTGGAGCTCGAGGGCACAGCGGGGGAGCGGCTGACCGTCGCACACCGCCTCTACGTGGCCGGCAGCGAGCTCGAGAAGGGCGGCAAGAAGCTCAAGGCCGAGGCCGGCGACATGGTGCGTGAGCTGCTCGTCGAACAGGGGCTCGAGGTCGACGCGGCCGGCAACAAGCTGCGCGCCGGCGACACCGCCATGACGTGGGTTTACAGCCACACCCCGGACGAGTACGTGCCGGAGGCGTTGGTCCCCGCGCACACCAAGAAGGGGCGCACGTCGGCGTACCCCAAGTTCAGCGAGGCGAAGGAGGTCGGGTGGTGATGGACGCACGAGAGGACGCACCCACCACCGTCGATGGCGCGCTGCAGTTGGCCCGCGACATCTACGAGGCGAAGGTCATCGGGTTCGACGCCGAGGTGCGCGACCAGGACGATCGGATCGCGGCACTCGGCAAGGAGATCACGATGTTGAAGGCGCGGTGCCGCGAGGAGCGGACGCGTCGACGCGCCGCCGAGGAGGCCGTCGTCAAGGTGCGTAAAGCCCTCGCGGAGTACCGGGGGGCCAGGTACCCCAGGCACGCCAACCTGATCGACTCCATCGACGCCGCGATCAAGGCCCCCTGATGGCCGACCAGCGCGTCTGGCAGGCCGAAGCGACCGGTCGCACCCTCGCCGACACCGAGGGCTACCGCGTCCAGCTCCTCGACTCAGGTGAGCAGCCGACCCCGGTCCTCGAGTTCCCGATCTTCGGTGACGAGCTCGACGCGCTCATCAACCTACTGAGCCACCTCGTGCACCTCGAGGAGCTCGACCGGGACGCGGACCAGTCCGGCGTCTACTTCATCGCCGCGTTCGACAGCACCACCGTCGAGCGGACCACCGAACCTCACTCCACCGATCCAGAGAAGGACACCTGAATGCCCATCACGCTCAAGCCACCACCGCGGCTCCCCGCTGCCCGCATCCTGCTGTTCGGCAAGGAGGGGACCGGCAAGACGAACTCGGTGCTGTCGATCGCTCGGCGCATCCCGACCGCGCACTTCTACGTGGTCGACACCGACTACAGCGCGTCGTACGACCTGATGCTCGCGACCGAGTTTGAGGATGTCGCCGAACGGGGGAACGTCACCACTTACGTGACTGGCCCCTACGAGTGGGAGGACCAGATCGCAGCCGTTCGCGAGATCACCGAGGAGATCACCCGCGACGATTGGTTGATCGTCGATTCGATGTCGCCGACCTGGTCGGCGGTGCAGGGGTGGTTCACCGAACAGGTGCACGCGAACACGATCGAGGACTACCTGCTCGAGATCCGCAAGAAGATCGCCGAGAAGGGCAACAAGAAGTCGTCGCTCGAGGCGTTCGACGGGTGGCTCGACTGGTCGGTCATCAACACGGTGTACGACCGCTTCTACCGACTGCTGCTGCGTCAGCCGGGCAACCTGATCATCACCGCCGAGGCCCAGCCGTTCGGCGACAAGGAGACCAAGGCGACCCGCGACACCTACGGCCACTTCGGTGTGAAACCAGGCGGACAGAAGCGCCTCGGATTCCTCACATCGACGGTCCTTCTGACGACAAAGGGCCGATCGGGGGAGTACGCGCTGAGCACCGTCAAGGACCGCGGGCGTGAAGAAGTCGAGGACATGGACCTCGAGGACTTCGGTCGGGACTACCTGATGCGAATCGCGGGATGGAAGCCAACCAAGTACGAGGAAGGACAGCAATGATGGACTGGTCCAGCGCACACGACCTGAGCGACATGGCGAGGCGGGCACGGGAGACCGCCCGCACCCCCGACCCGGCGCCCGCGGACAGTGAGATCGTCGGCGAGGAGATGACCAACCTGGTCCCGCTCGCCGGCATCGGGATGCAGCTCGTCAACGTGATGACCGAGGAGGGCTCGACGCTCGGCCTGGTCATCGAGATCGCCGCACCCGACGGCACGATCATCCAGTACCTCGCGCCGGCGTCCGCGTCGGAGCTCGTGCAGAAGGCCCTCAACGACTTCCGCGGCGACCTGAACCGGGCGGTGCGCGGTGAGGACGTCGAAGTCCCGCAGCTGGTGATCGGGGGGCAGGGCTGATGGGGAAGAAGAAGTGGAAGAAGCGCGCCAAGTCGGCATCCGCGATGCTCAATGCTCGGATGGGGGACCTCCTTGCCGTCGGTGCTGAGCGCGACCAGCTCCGCGACGAGCTCGAGTCGGCCCGCACCGAGCTGATTCGTGCACGCGCCGACGCCGAGGGGCTCCGTGAGGCCGGCCGTTGCCTCTACAACGCGACTCAGGGTGACATCGACCCGACATCGCCGGTGCCCCTGTTGAACCAGGTGCTCGTGCTGCGGGCAGGACTCGCACACGGTCAGGAGCACTGGCTCGAGGCGGACCCGCAGTAGTGCTGATCTCACCCACCGAGCCGGCCGCTCTTCGCGCGTTGGGCCGCGTCACGATGGCACCGGAGCGTTTCGGTGTCGACCTGATGTTCGCCCACCGCGGCGGGTGGTTCGGCGTGCAGCGCAAGGAGTTCGGCGATCTGCTCGCGTCGATGGAGGATGGCCGGCTCGGTCAGCAGACCAAGCAGATGGCCGGGCTCCGACAGTCGATGGTGGTCGTCGAGGGTATGGGTCGAGCGAAGTGGGCCAACGACGGCACGCTGCTCGACTCGTATGCTCGGGTGACCCGCGACCAGGTGCGCTCGCTGCTCTGGTCGGTGCGCGACAAGGGGATCTGGGTCGACCAGTCCGACTCGCTCGCCGACACCATCGCGCTCGTCCAGGCGTTCGAGCGGTGGTGCAAGAAGCCGTCGCACAAGGCTCTCGATGTGCGCCCCGGGCCAGTGTCGACCTACGGCAAGGCCGACAGCCGCGACTGGCAGCTCCACATGCTGCAGGGCCTCCCGGGGATCGGCCTCGAGATGGCCGGCCGGATCTTGGACGCGGTGGGGATGCCGCTGCGTGTCGGGGTGACGCGGGAGGAGCTCCTCGCGATCGACGGCCTCGGCCCGAAGCGCGTCGACGCGATCCTCGGCTGCGTGCCGGGAGTTGAACTGCCCATCGCAACCGTCACAGGGGAGGTGTCAGAATGAGGTGTCATGTTGGACGTACTGCTCGGCACACCGCTCTGGGTCCCGCTCGCGATCTTCGCGGCGTACGTGATCTACGCGGCGTGGGCGCTCGGCGAGGCGAAGAGGCTGCGTGCGACGATCCCGCCGCGAGGGCTGCCTGATGGCACGCGCAACCCGGCGTACTACGACAACGAGGACCACTGGCGCCAGGTCCAGCGACGGATCGACCAGCTCGACAAGCCGCGGGTCTGAGCGAGCAGCACCGGCACCGAGGGCGTACAAGGGCCGCAAGAAGCCGCTCGCGTCGCAGGCTGCAGCTCGAGCACGCGCCGCGAAGGAACGGGGCCTGGCGCGCAAGAGGCTGAACGCGCACCCGCTCGGCAAAGGGCACGCGACGCGCATCGTCTACATCCCCGACGACCTGGGTCGCGCGGACCGGGCGAAGCTGACCGGGGGGCTCAAGAAGCTCGGCCTCGGTGGTGCCGGCGACGGGTTCTACGAGATCCGCCGCGCCGACAGCCACACGCCGCTCGATGGCGCGTCGACCGTCCGCCGGCTCGAGCTCTGGGTGAACGTCATGCCCGAGGAGCTGTCGCAGTACCAGCCGCGCTACCCGTTGCGCCGGCGCGACCTGTTCGGCCAGATCATCCAGGCGACCAAGGCCCGCACCGTCCTGTGCACCGAGGTCGGATGGCAGGGGACCGCCGAGGACCAGTCGTTCGACGAGGACCTGTTGAAGTTCTGGCTGTTCGACCGCATCGCCGTCGAGGACTGGAACCAGCGGGTGTGTCCGCGCTGCGAGAAGCCGGCGACGGCGTGCTCGCCCGAGGGGATCTGGTGGTGCTACCGCCACATGACGCGGGCCTGGCAGCCGATCGAGTTCGGCGACGGGCAGAGTTGGCAGGAGACCCGGCTGATGGAGGTGGGGGACTGATGAAGTGCGTAGGAGCGGTCGACGACACGACCCCGTGCCCGCACCGGGCGTTCCACCAGGTGACGTCGCGGTCCGCGGTCACCCCGATGCCGGCGTGCAAGTACCACCTGTACGACGTCGTGGACCGGATCACCAACCAGGGGTTCCCCGCGGTCGTCGTGAGGATCGGCTGATGGGCGACTACCAGGTGATCGGCGAGCCCAGCCCCGAGGCGATCGAACGCGGGCAGGCGCTCCTGCAGCAAGCCGCCCGCGACGCAGCGCTCAAGCGGGGTAGAGCGACACGCGACCGAGATCGAGGCGAGTCGCCCGAGGGTCCCGTTGAGCGATGACGACGCGGTCCAGGGTCGAGCTGACGATCTCGATGCGGCGCTGCACGGTCGCGTCCTTCCAGTCAGCGTCCGGGTCCCCCGAGGTGGTGATCGTCTTCGGTCGAGCGCTCTCACGCGCTATGGCGAGACGCTGTCGCAGATCCTCGTTGACCGCCTCAAACGAGACCCGGTCGATGACGTGGTCGATGTAGAAGTCGCGAGCGAGCTGCGCCAGGCTCGCCTCGAGCTCATCACATTCCTGCGCGTCGCCGACCAGCTCGACCGCCCGTTCTGCTCCGTACCCCTCACGTAGAATTCCGAGCGTCACCGTCTCGATGATCTGGTCGATGGGCTTCGCGAGGATGCCGTTGCCGCACCCGTCGTACCGCTTGTCGCAGTGGTAGCGCCGTCCCGACGAGTGGGGGATCGAGGCCATGCTGCGGCCGCACACGCCGCACTGGAGCACCGATGTGGCCCACCACCGGCGCTCGGTCCGCCCTGTGCCCGTCGCTGGCCGCTCGAGAAGCTGTACGAGACGCTCGTGGACGTCGAGCGGGAACACCGGCTCCCAGTCGCCCTCGGCCACCACGGTGCCCTTGTGCGAGCGCAGACCCGCGTAGCGCGGCGACAGCAGCATCCGTCGGATCACCTGCGGGAACCACTTCGATCCGCCGTGCGCGGTCGGGACACCGGCGTCGTTGAGCCGGCGTGCGCACTCGGTCAGGCTCACCCCGTCGAACACCCAGTCGACGAGCTCCAGGATCACATCGCGCTCGGCCGGCACGAGCTTGGTGCGGTCCGCCTCGTCGTAGCCGTAGGGCCGCTTTCCGCCGTGCGACTTCCCGTCGCGGGCCTTCGCCCCGAGGACCAGCTGCAGGCGCCGGCTCTTGTCGTCGGACTCCTTCTGGGCGATCGTCACGACGATGCGGGCCATGGCGCGACCGTCGGGCGTCGACAGGTCCAGGTCGCCGTGCACCGAGTAGATCGGGAACTTGCCGCCGCGCTGCTCGATCGCGTCGATGAGCTGCTCGAGGTCGCGCACCTGGCGCAGCATCCGGTCGAGGTGGTGCACGATCAGCCCGTCGATCGCTCCGGTCCTGATCCCCTCGACCACCTCGTACCACCCCGGGCGGTGCGTCGAGCGCTTCCACGCCGAGAGGTCACGGTCGATGTACTGGGTCACCTTCGCCCAGTCCCAGCCGCGGCGCTCAGCCTCCTGCCGGCACTCCTCGAGCTGCGCTTCGGGTGACACCGAGGTGCCGTCGGGGTCCGACGACACGCGTGCGTAGGCCGCGTTCTTCCATCCCATGGGGATAGGTGTACCCGGTTGCGTGGATCAAATCAACTCGGGTGTGTTGATGCCGATCAGCCGCAGACGCTCGTCGACCCCGCCGACGTCGACGACCAAGGTGTCGCCGTCGACGACGCGGACCACGGTCGCGTTGGCCTCGACGGCATCTCCGGCAGAACCGGGGGAGTCGGAGCCACAGCCCGCGGCCACGAGGGCCGCAAGTACGGCAGCGATGACCGCTGCGACACGGACGTGTCGGGTCGCAGCGGTCACCGTCGTGTCAGACCCGCTGCAGGATCGTGCCGGTGCCCAGGCCGCCGCCGCAGCACATGCTGACGAGAGCGTTGGTGCCGTCGGTCCGCTCGAGCTCGTTGATCGCCTTGGTCAGCAGGAACGCGCCGGTGGCGCCGAGGGGGTGGCCGAGGGCGATCGCGCCGCCGTTCGGGTTGGTCTTGTCGAGGTCGGCGCCGACCTCCTTCGCCCAGGCGAGCACGACCGACGCGAACGCCTCGTTGATCTCGAAGGTGTCGATGTCCCCGATCGTGAGGCCGGTGCGCGACAGCAGGTGCTTGGTCGCATCCATCGGCCCGGTGAGCATGAGCACCGGGTCGACGCCGACGAGGCAGGTGTCGAGGACCTTGGCGCGCGGGGTGAGGCCCAGCGCGGCGGCCTTCTCGGCCGACATGATCAGCACCGCGGCGGCGCCGTCGGAGATCTGCGATGCGGAACCCGCCGTGTGGACGCCGTCTTCACGGGCGACGGGCTTGAGGGTCGAGAGCTTCTCGAGGGTGGTCTCGCGCAGGCCCTCGTCACGGACCACGGTGTGGGTGGTGCCGGTGGGCTTGCCCTCGTCGTCGACGTCGGGTGCCTCGATCGGGGTGACCTGGCTCTCGAAGTAGCCGTTCTCCCACGCCTTGGCGGCGAGCTGCTGGGAGCGGAGACCGAACTCGTCGCAATCCGCCCGGCTGACGCCCCACTGGTCCGCGATGCGCTCGGCGCCCTCGAACTGCGAGGTGAACTCGTACTGCGAGAAGTAGGTCTTGGGGATCGGCACGCCGAGACTGAGCTTCTTCGAGCTGTTCGAGCCGATCGGGATGCGACTCATGGACTCGACACCGCACGCGACAGCCACGTCGACCACGCCACCGGCGACGAGCGCCGTGGCCAGGTTGGTCGCCTGCTGCGACGAACCGCACTGCGTGTCGACGGTGGTCGCCGCGACGGTCATGGGCAGCCCGGCGGTGAGCCAGGCGGTGCGGGTGATGTCGAAGGACTGCTCGCCGACCTGGCTGACGCAGCCGCCGACGACCTGACCGACCTCGGACGGGTCGATGCCGGAGCGGTCGACGAGCTCGCGCAGCACGGTGGCGAGCAGGTCGGCGGGGTGCACGGTGGAGAGGCCGCCGTTGCGTCGCCCGATAGGCGAACGGACGGCGTCGATGATCACTACGTCGGTCATCGCGTCATCCTAGGGAGAGGGCGAATCAGGCGGCGGACGGACGGGCCGTCTGGTCGGCCTCGAGCAGCTTGGCCGCTGCGGCACGAGCGGCTGCGGCACGGGCGGCCAGCTCGTTGTCCCGACGGGCGATCCGCTCGGCGTCGCGCTCGGTCGCACGACGGCTGGCCTCTTGCAGGGCCGCACGGGCCTCGCTCAGCCCACGCCGGCCGACCTGGCGGGTCCGCTCGTCGAGGCGGCCCACCTGACTCGGTCCGGCCGACTCGCCACTCATGAGTACGAGTTGCTGTGTCATGGGGCCAGTATGCGGAGGGGGTGTGACAGTGAAGCAACGGGGAGCGATCCCCCGGATCAAGGGGCCGAGGCCGGTCCGAAACTCCGGAGTCGGGTGGGTTCCGGTCGTGGAGAATGTCGGCCATGACCGCCACCGGTGAACGCCTCCTGGCACAGCGCAACCTGTTCGACTTCTACCGGGCCATGGCGTCGTGGTCGGGGGAGCGAGGCGCCAACGCCGAGATCGACGGCGTGCTGCTCTACGGCACCGCCACCGACTTCCCCGTGACCTGCAACGGCGCGGCACGGGTCGATCCGTCGGTGCCCGACGACGCGGTGCTCGACGTCGCCTCCGCGTGGTTCGCTGAGCGTGGCACCGGGTTCACGCTGCAGGTCGAGGACCCCGACGGCGACGACGCCGGGCTCGTCGCCGCGGCCGAGGCCCGAGGGCTGGTCACGCTCAGCCACGCACCCGCGATGGTGTGCCGGGCTCGCTTGTCCGACGCCATCGCACCGGAGGGCATCGATCTGCAGTGGGTCACCGGCGCCGACGGCCTCGCGGACGACTTCGTGTCGGTGTCGGACCGGGCGTACCAGTCCCTCGGCATGACCGCCGGCGTCATCGAGGACGTGATCGTGCGGCGCGACCTGCTGAGCACCGATCACGTGCACTCGGTGGTGGCCGTGGCCGACGACGGCCCGCTCGCAGCAGCACAGCTGGTCATGAGCGACCCGATCGACGGTGTCGCAGTCGCGGGCGTGTACTACGTCGGCACACTCGAGGCCGCCCGCGGCAAGGGTCTGGGCGAGCTCGTCACGCGCGCCGTCACCAACAAGGGCTTCGACCTGGGTGCCGGCTTCGCGAGCCTGCAGGCCACCGACATGGGCGCGCCGGTGTACTCCCGGATGGGCTACGAGCTGCTCACCACCTACCGGGGGCTCGTCCGGTTCTGACGGCCGTGAACCGGGGGAGCGAGCTCGGGCTCACCCGCAGCTGCCGCTGACCACCTGGCTGGCCCGCAGCGGGAAGGGGGCGTCGCCGCCGCCCGTCTCGCTGCTGGCGGCGTCGGCGATCCAGACGCTGGTCGGCATCTCACCGATGACCTCGGTGCGCCTCGACCTCACGAGGTCGTCGAAGGAGATCCGCTCACGTCCGTCGGTCGGTCCACACCCCAGGAGCACCGTCTCATCGGTGATCGCCACCCGGGTGTCGGCGCGTGAGCCTGCAGGTGCGCCGTCGCTCACCTCGACGACCAGGGTGAGCGAGATGACGCCCAGCGGGCAGTCGCGACCGGTGCAGTCGACCGCCCGGACCTCGACGAGATCGCCGTCGAGCTGCCGCTCGTCCCAGGGCAGCGTCACCGACGGCGATGACGTCTCGGTCGAGGCACATCCGCCGACGAGCACGAGCCCGGCGAGTGCAGCGAACCACCACGATCTGACCACCACGACCTCCCACGACGAGACAGCGTTCGGACGTCGCAGCGGCGCCGCTGGTTCCCGAGGCGCTGCTCAGAGCGGTCGGACGAGCTCGATCAGGTAGCCGTCGGGGTCGGCCACGTACGCGGTGCGCTGTCCCCACGGTCGGTCATCCGGTGGGGTGATCGGCGCGGCGCCGGCGGCGACGAGCTCGTCGTAGGTCGCATCGACGTCGTCGACCTGGAAGCCGAGCTCGAAGCCCGCTGCGCCAGGTGTCGGATGGCTGATCTCGCGGCCGAGCGTCGCCGCCATCGCGTCGACCTGGAACAGCCCGAGGCGCACCTCGCCGATTCGGAACTGCGAGTAGTCGCCCGACTGGTGCTCGAAGTCCGCGCCGACGACGTCGCGCCAGAAGCGGGTCGAGACGTCGATGTCGTCGACGACCAGCACCAGATGATCGAGCGCTCGGGGCCTCAGCACGCCGGTCTCAGCACGGGGCGGCGGGTGCGACGAGCGGCCACGGGCGTTCGCGCTCGAGGGCCAGGCCGAGGTCGAGCACCAGTGCATCGTCGTGGTGGCGGGTGGCGATCTGCATGCCGACGGGTAGGCCGTTGAGCTGACCGATCGGCACCGACAGCGACGGGTTGCCGACGATGTTGTACGGGATCGTCAACGCGCCGTTGTTCTCGGGCCCCGTCGGCTGGCCGGCGGTCTCGAGGTTCAGGAAGGTGTCGGCAGCGAACGCCACGTCCGGGTTCGTGGCGCTGATGATGAAGTCCACCTCGTCGAACGCCGCGGCGACGGCCTCGTTAGCCCTGGTCCGGGCACGTTCGGAGCGGGCCATCATGTCGATCGAGTACTTCTGCTCGGCGATGGTGAGACCGAACGCGATCTCGCCGCTGAGCTCGTCCTTGCACTCGGGCCACAGCCCGTCAAGGTCCGCGTACAGGCCCGCCAGGTTGCCCAGCGCCCACTCGAAGCCGAGTCCCGGGAAGGCCAGGTCGAGGTCGACGACCTGGAGGCAGACCTCGGCAGCGAGCAGCTCACCGGCCTCGGTGACCATGTCGGCGACGGTCGGGTTGACCACCGCGGTGCCCAGGTCCGGGACGATCGCGACCTTCGCGCCGCGCAGGTCGCCCAGGTAGCTGCCCAGCCGGTGCTCCCAGCCGTCGACGCGGGGCAGCGAGTACGGGTCGCGGGCGTCGTGTCCGCTGGTGACGTCGTAGTAGCGGCAGATGTCGCGGATCGACCGGGCCATGACGCCCAGCACGACGGTCATGGGATGGATCTGCGTGCGCGGTCCACGGGGGATGCGGCCCGCGGTGCCCTTCATGCCGGGCAGCCCGTTGAAGCCGGCGGGGATGCGGATCGACCCGCCGCCGTCGCCGCCCGAGGCCAACGTCAACAGGCCGCCGGCGACCGCTGCGGAGGAGCCCGACGAGGAGCCGCCCGCGGTGCGGCCGTGCTGCCACGGGTTGTGTGTGACGCCGTTCAGCTTCGACACCGACACGTTCAACCCGCCGAACTCCGACGCGGTGGTGAGACCCACGGGCACGACGCCGCCGAGCTGCTCGGCGCGCACGAGGGCGGTCTCGGTGTAGTCGGCGACCCGGTCGGCGAACACGAGCGTCGCCTCGGTGTTGGGCCAGCCCGCATACGGGCTGAGCTCCTTGACGCCGAAGGGCACGCCGCCGAAGGGCAGGTCGGTGTCGGCCTCTGCCGCCTTCGCTCGAGCCAGGTCGGGGTCGAGGAACGAGAACGCGTTGAGCTCGCTGTCGTCGATCGCCGCGAGCGTGGCGTCGAGCTCCTCGACCGGTGATCGATCACCGGCTCTGAACGCATCGACGAGTGAACACGCATCGCCCAGCCATGGACCGTCGGTCATCGCAGTTCCCCCTGAGGTCGTGGCGCCTCGTGCGCCGACCACGGCGACCATACCGGTCGTCTCCGCGGCGAAGGGTTGCATACTCGGTATGTATCCGCGCATACTCGGTATGCAAACGGCGACCGAAGGTCGGGCGGACGAGGGAGAAGGGGGGAGACGATGTCGATCAGGAACGGGTTGCTCGCCCTGCTCTCGGACGGACCGGAGTACGGCTTCGCGTTGAAGAAGCAGTTCGAGGAGCGCACCGCCGAGCTGTGGCCGCTCAACGTCGGGCAGGTGTACACGACCCTCGGTCGACTGGTGCGCGACGGCCTGGTCGACGAGGTGACCGGCGCTGGTGGCTCGGGCAGCGAGGCGGGTGGCGACGCCGGGCAGCGCGAGTACCGCCTGACCGAGCGGGGTCGTGAGGAGCTGGCGACCTGGATCCGCAGCCCACGGCCACGGGACGTGCCCGACCGCGACGAGCTGGTCATCAAGATCGTGCTGGCCGAAGGTCTCGACGGCGTCGACCTGCTCGACGTCGTCGACGAGCAACGAGCGGTCAGCACCGAGGCGTTGCAGCGGCTCACGCGCCAGAAGGCGGCGATCGACCCATCGGACATCGGACGGGTGCTCGCACTCGACGCCGTGATCCTGCAGGTCGAGGCGGAGCTGCGGTGGTTGGACCTGTGCGAGGCGAGAGTCCTCGCCGCAGGTGACTCCGGCGCCGGACGGGCCGGACGAGATCGAGGGAGAGGGAGAGGACGTTGAACGAAGAGAGCACACGACCCCTGGTCGACCTGCGCGGCGTGGAGCGGTCGTTCCGCGACGGTCGCGGCGAACGACACGTGCTGCGCGGCGTGGACCTGCAGGTCCACGAGGGCGAGCTCGTGGCGCTGATGGGACCGAGCGGTTCGGGCAAGTCGACGCTGCTGGCCATCGCGGCGGGTCTGGAACGCGCCGATGCAGGCCAGGTGGTGGTCGACCGTCACCACCTGCGAGCGCTCGACGCTCGTGGGTTGGCGGCGCTGCGGCGCACGACCGTCGGCTACGTGGAACAGCACCTCAACCTGCTCGCCGCGCTCACCGCGGCCGAGAACGTGGCGCTGCCGCTCGAGCTGGGCGGCATGCGGCCCCGGCGTGCGCGTGCCATCGCTGCCGAGGCGCTCGACCAGGTCGGCCTCGGCGACATGCTCGACGCACTGCCCGACGACCTCTCCGGCGGCGAGCAGCAGCGTGTCGCGATCGCCCGGGCCTTGATCGGCGAACGCCAGGTGCTGCTCGCGGACGAACCCACGGGTGCGCTCGACTCGCTGACCGGCGAGTCGGTGATGCGACTGCTGCGCTCGCGCTGCGACGACGACGGTGCCGCCGTGGTGATCGCGACCCACAACGCCGCGCACGCGGCGTGGGCGGACCGGGTGGTGCACCTGCGCGACGGCGTGCTGGTGCAGCGGGCGACCGCGGTCGCCTCCGGACCGTTCCGGGTCCGACGTGACACCGCCGACGAACCGTCCACCGAGCTGTCGGGGGAGCCGGCATGATCACCCTGCTGCGGCTCGGGCGCCGAGAGGCGTGGCGGCACAAGGCCCGCAGCACACTGGTGCTGCTGCTCATCCTGATCCCGGTGGCGTTGAGCTCGGCTGCGCTGGTCCTGGTGCCCGCCATGTCCGACGAGCTGCGCATGTCATCGGAGGTCGGCGCCGCGCAGGCCCGGGTGATGACGATCGGCGGGGCCTCGACGCCCGTCGACCTTCCGTGGGC
>JAEWED010000259.1 GCA_023389745.1 Actinomycetes bacterium | reverse complement strand
CTTCGGCCCCGACGGGGCGATCTACGCCACCAAGGCGTTCCTGTGCCGCGCCATGGCACGCCTCGCCCACACGGCGGGCATGCGGCTCGACGTCGCGACGATGGGAGAGCTCGAGATCGCGCTCGCGGCCGACGTGCCCGCCGAGCGCACCGTGCTGCACGGCAACAACAAGTCGACCGCCGAGCTCGCACGCGCGCTCGACGTGGGCGTCGGACGGATCATCGTCGACTCCGATGACGAGCTCGACCGGATCGAGGCGCTCGTGGCCGCCGGCGCGACGCCCCCGAAGGTGTTGCTGCGGATCAACCCGGGCATCGAGGTGCACACTCACGAGCACGTCCAGACCGGCAACCTCGACTCCAAGTTCGGGTTCCCGCTGCCGACCGGGCAGGCCGACGAGGCCGTCGCTCGCGCCCGCGCCAGCAGCGCGGTCGAGCTGGTCGGGCTGCATCTGCACATCGGGAGCCAGGTGTTCAGCGTCGACAACTTCCTCGCCGGACTCACCGCCGTCGCACCGTTCGTCGTCGAGCAGGACCTGCCGGAGCTCGTCGTCGGCGGCGGGCTCGGCGTCGCGTACCTGGCGGGGGAGCAGGCCCCGACGATCACCGAGTGGGGCACCGCCATCCTCGAGGGGTGCCGGGCGGCGGGCATCACCGCTCGGATCAGCGCCGAGCCGGGCCGTGCCATCGCGGCGTCAGCGGCGGTCACGCTGTACCGGGTCGGCACGATCAAGTACATCCCCGGCGTGCGCACCTACGTCGCGGTCGACGGTGGCATGAGCGACAACCCGCGGCCGGTGCTCTACGGCAGCGGCTACGAGACGTTCCTGCCACGCGCGTCGACCTCACGCCGTGAGATGCCGATCCGGCTCGTGGGCAAGCACTGCGAGTCGGGTGACCTGCTGGTGCGCGAGGGGCTGGTGCCCGCCGACCTGGCCGTCGGCGACGTCGTCGCCACGCCGGTCACCGGTGCCTACGGCCACTCGATGGGCTCGAACTACAACAAGGTCTTCCGGCCGCCGGTCGTGTTCGTGCGCGACGGCACGTCACGCCTGGTCGTGCGGCGCGAGACCGTCGAGGACCTGCTCGCCACCGACCTCGGCTGAGGCGTTCAGGCCGGCTCAGGTCGGGCCGCTGGCCCGGTAGCGCAGGCTGCCCCGCAGCGCGGAAGGGTCGTTGCCACACCGCTGCTCGAAGTCGACCGAGATCTTCGACACCAGTCCGTCGGCGCCGAACTCGATCTCGTGGACGGTGAACGTGCCGTTGGCGTCGCTGCACGAGCGTCCCGACCCGTAGACGTCGATGCCCGGGCGGGTGGGGGAGCCGGAGGTGAAGTCCTGGGCGTTCGTGTAGGTGCCGGGGGTGAGCGCAGCGCCGTTCGCGTTCCGGAACATGAGCTCCCAGTTGGTCGACCCGGCGTTGAAACGGATCCGTGCGTTGACGGGGGCGTACATGCTCGCCGGGGTGAAGGTGCCGTCGGCCGGGAACCAGGTCCGCGTGAGCCCCTGTCCGATGTAGTCGCCCAGGTCGCTCTGGAAGTGGAGGAACGTGCCGTCGAAGTCGTCGTCGCAGACGTCGCCCGTTCCGTCGCGATCCGCGTCGGACTGCGACGAGTTCGCAGCCGCCACGCAGTTGTCGATCTGGTCGCGCACGCCGTCGCCGTCGCCGTCGGCGGTGGGCAGCGCCGGCACGCTGGCGTTCCAGTGGATCGTGCCGGTCAGCAGCCTGGGGTTGTTGTCGCAGCGCTGCTCGAAGTCGATCGCGACCCGGGTGGGGTTGCCGCCGACGTCGGTGGCGAGCTCACGGATGGTGAACGCCCCCTCGAGCGTGTTGCACCCCCGGCCGGAGCCGCCGACGTCGAGCGCAGGGCGGGCCGGGGACTGGAACGGGTATCGCTGCGCACCGCTGTAGGTGCGACCTTCCTGCAGCTGATCCCCGACGGCTGCGCCGAAGTCGAGCCTCCAGTCCGCCTGTGAGCCGCCGTCGACGTCCAGGGTCAGGATCGAGCCACCCTTGGTCGCGGTGAAGTGCGCGTCCGCCGGTGTCCAGGTGCGCGTCTGGCCGCCGCCGATGTACTCGCCCGGGGGACTGACGAACCGCAGCGCGGTCGTCGGCAGCGGCGTGAGCGGCACGGTCGTGGTGGTGGTCGTCGTCGAGGTGGTGGTGGTCGTCGACGAGGTGGAGGTGGTGGAGGTGGAGGTCGTGCTGGTGCCGCCGTCGCCCGGATCGGTGGGCGGCGGGGTGCACGCCACCGCAGCGACGATGACCGCAGCGGCGGCGGCGATGCCCCACCTGGTGCTGCGTCGAGGTGCCCGACCGCCGACGCGACGCGTCGCGGTGCCGTGTTCGATCTCGCCCATGTCGTTCCCCTCCGCCCTGATCGGTCCCCACGACCGAAGCGCACAGGGTAGCTGCTGTGCGCCGCAAGTGCCGTGAATCGGGTTCCCGTCACCGGTCGTCAGGCCGATAGCCTCGCGACGTGGAACGAACGCCCAGCCAACGCACGGTCGCCATCGGAGTCCTGGGGTGCGGCAACGTCGGCGCCGCCCTGATCGAACAGGTCGGACGTCGCAGCGACTCGATCTTCGAGCGCACGGGGATGCGGCTCGAGATCACCAAGGTGGCGGTGCGTTCGCTGTCCAAGGAACGTGACGTCGAGCTGGACGCGTCGGTGCTGACCACCGACGCCCACGAGGTCGTCAGCGACCCGTCGATCGACCTGGTGGTCGAGGTGATCGGTGGCATCGAGCCCGCCCGGGAGCTCATCTCGACGGCGCTCAAGAACGGCAAGCCGGTCGTCACCGCCAACAAGGAGCTGCTCGCCAACGTCGGCGTCGAGCTCTTCGCCGACGCCGACGCCGCCGGGGTCGACCTGCTCTTCGAGGCCGCCGTCGCGGGTGGCATCCCGATCATGCGCCCGCTGCGCGAGTCGCTCGTCGCCGAGGACGTCGCCCGCGTGATGGGCATCGTCAACGGCACGACCAACTACATCCTCACCAAGATGGCCGAGGAGGGGTGGAGCTACGCCGCCGCGCTCAGCGAGGCACAGAGCCTCGGCTACGCCGAACGGGACCCGACCGCCGACGTCGAGGGCTTCGACGCCGGGGCCAAGGCGGCGATCATCGCCACCATCGCCTTCGGCCACAAGGTCGTCGCAGGCGACGTCTACCACGAGGGCATCTCGAAGATCACCCAGACCGACATCGACTTCGCGACCCGCCTCGGGTACGTCATCAAGCTGCTCGCGATCGCCGAGCGCTTCGAGGACGACTCGCTCGCGGTGCGTGTCCACCCGGCGATGGTGCCGACCGACCACCCGCTCGCGGCGGTGCGCGACAGCTTCAACGCGGTGTTCGTCGAGGGCGCCGACGTGGGCGACCTGATGTTCTACGGGCGGGGCGCGGGTGGCGCGCCCACCGCGTCGGCGGTCTTCGGCGACGTGGTCGACGCCGCGTCGAACCTCGGCAAGGGGGCGCACGCCTCGATCGGGACCTTCGGCCGTGCGGTCATGCGCCCCGTCGACGAGCTCTACTCGCCGTACTACCTGAACATCGAGGTCGACGACCGCCACGGCGTGCTGGCCGAGGTCGCCGGCGTGTTCGGAGCCCACCAGGTGTCGATCCGCTCGATGGAGCAGGCCGCGCTCGACCCGGCCGACGGTGCCCCGGCGGGCGCTGCCCGGCTGATCTTCATCACCCACGCAGCCCGTGAGGCCGACGTGCGGGCCACGCTGCACGAGCTCCGCTCGCTGGAGTCGGTCACCTCGGTCGGTTCGGTGCTGCGCGTCGTGGGGGCCGAGTGATGAAGTACGTCTCCACCCGTGGACAGGCGCCGGTCCTGGGGTTCGGCGACGTGCTGCTCGCCGGGCTCGCGACCGACGGCGGGCTCTACCTGCCCGAGACCTGGCCGACCCTGCCGCCCCTCGAGGAGCTGCGCGGGCGGTCGTATGCCGAGATCGCCGTCGAGGTCATGTGGCCATTCGTCGAGGGCGAGATCGAGCGAGACGCCTTCGAACGCATCGTCGTCGACAGCTACGCGACGTTCGACACCGACGAGGTCTGCCCGGTGGTCGGGCTCGGACGCACCGCCTCGGGCGCGGAGCTCGACCTGCTCGAGCTGTTCCGCGGGCCGACGCTCGCGTTCAAGGACGTGGCGCTGCAGCTCGTCGGTCGGCTCTTCGACCACGTGCTCACCGAACGCGACGGTCGTGTCTGCGTGCTGGGTGCGACCTCGGGCGACACCGGCTCCGCCGCCATCGAGGCCTGCCGCGATCGTGACCGGGTCGACATCTTCATCCTGTTCCCCGACGGCCGCGTCTCCGACGTGCAGCGCCGTCAGATGACCACCGTCGACGCGCCGAACGTGCACGCCGTCGCCGTGCGTGGCGGCAACTTCGACGACTGCCAGGACCTGGTCAAGGCCGCGTTCGCCGACGTCGACTTCCGCGACGAGGTCGGTCTCTCCGCGGTGAACTCGATCAACTGGGCCCGGGTGATGGCCCAGATCGTCTACTACGTGACGTCGCACCTGCACGTCGCTCCCGACGGCGGACCGGTCAGCTTCGTGGTGCCGACCGGCAACTTCGGCAACATCCTCGCCGGCTGGGCCGCGAAGCAGATGGGCCTGCCGGTCGACCGGCTCGTCGTCGCCTCGAACCGCAACGACATCCTGACCCGGTTCTTCACCACCGGGACGATGGACCTCCACGAGGTGGTGCCCACCAGCAGCCCGTCGATGGACATCCAGGTGAGCTCGAACCTCGAACGACTGCTCTTCGAGGTGCTCGGACGCGACGGCGCCGCGATCGCCGATCTGATGTCGACGTTCCGATCGACGGGCACCGCGTCGGTCGAGGTCACCGTGCTCGAGCAGCTGCGCGCCGAGTTCGACTGCGGCCGTGTCGACGACGAGGCAGCCGCCGAGGTCATCCGCCACGTGCACCACCGCGCCGGCATGCTCATCGACCCCCACACCGCCGTCGCCGTCGGTGTCGCCGAGGCGCTTCAGGGCGACCCGTCGGTGCCGGTCGTGGCGCTGGCCACCGCGCACCCTGCGAAGTTCCCCGACGCCGTGGAAGCAGCGACCGGAGTGCACCCGCCACTGCCGGAGCACGTCGCCGACCTGTTCGAGCGCCCCGAACGGGTCGAACACGTCGACGCCGACCTGGCTGCGGTGCAGGCCCTCGTCCGCGCCGAGCTCACCGACTGAGGCCGCAGGCGCCGCAGCCGGGGCAGGGCGATTCGAGGGGGTCGGTACCCTCGGGCAGACTGTCGGCCATGAAGTACGTGATCTGTGTGCCCGACGGCTGTGCGGACGAGCCGCATCCGGACCTGGGCGGTCGGACCCCGCTCGAGGTGGCCGACACCCCGGTGCTGCGCTCGCTCGCCGCTCGCGGCACGGTGGGTCGGGCCGCGGTCATCCCCGAGGGCTTCCCCCCGGGGAGCGACGTCGGCAACCTGTCGCTGCTCGGCTTCGACCCGGCGCTGCACCACACCGGCCGTGCGCCGATCGAGGCGGCGTCGCTCGGCATCACGATCCGGCCCGACCAGGTCGCGTTCCGCTGCAACCTGTCCACCGTCGACCCGGACCGGGGTGGCCCGGGCGGGCTCATGGTCGACTTCGCCGGTGGCCACCCGACCTCCGAGGCCGCGGCCGAGGTCATCGCCGCCCTCGACGCCGAGCTCGGCAGCGGTGCCGGCGCAGAGATCTCGTTCCACCCCGGCGTGCAGTACCGCCACATCATGGTCGCGCCGGAGTCGTGGGCCGATGCGGTCTGCGTCCCGCCGCACGACCTGACCGACGACCCGGCGGTGTGGCCGACGGGTCCGGCCGCGTCGAAGCTCTCCGACGTGATGGCGGCGAGCCGTGAGATCCTCGCCCGCTTCGACGACGTCGGCGCCAACCAGATCTGGCTCTGGGGTCAGGGCCACCAGCCGCAGCTGCCCTCGTTCCGCGACACCTACGGCATCGACGCCGGCATGGTGACCGCGGTCGACCTGGTGCGCGGCCTGGGTGTGCTCACCGGGATGGACATCGTCGAGGTGCCCGGAGCGACCGGCTGGTACGACACCGACTACGAGGGCAAGCGCGACGCGGCGATCGACGCGCTGCGCGGCGGAAAGGACCTCTTCGTCATCCACATCGAGGCGACCGACGAGGCGGGTCACGCCGGCAACGTCGAGGAGAAGGTCCGCGCCCTCGAGAACTGGGACCGTCGGGTGCTCGCCGACCTGGTGCCGGCCCTCGACGAGATGGGGGACTGGCGGCTGCTGATGTCGCCGGACCATCCGACGCCGCTCGCGCTGAAGACGCACACCTCGGACACCGTGCCCTACCTGCTCGTCGACTCCGCCGTCGACGGTCCCGGCGGGGACTACTCCGAGGTCGGCACCGCGGACAGCGACGTGGTCGCCGGCCACGACCTGGTGTCGCTCCTGCTCGGTCGCTGAGCGGACCGCTGGTCATCAGCGCCGTGCGACGCTGACCTGGTCAGGCGCCGTCGCTCGAGCCGCACCGCCGCCGTGACCGCTCACGCAGGCGGTGCTTGCTCGCGCGTGCACACCCTCGGGTAGAATCCCGGAGTCCGCCGTGGAAGGGGACTGCAGGGGGACGTCGACCCGCCGGCCATCAGGCCCGGAGCACAGGTTGGCTCCTCACCGCTCTTCACGTGGCGAACACGGACTCCCCATCAGCAGTCGGAGCCGGAGCTCCGCTGTCACACCAGCGCAGTCAACGAGCTGCTGCCGAGCAACGAAATGGGTACAACCTGTGAGTGCTGATCCGATCGATCTCGAAGGCCTCGAGCGCAAGGACCGTGCCGAGCTGGCCACCATCGCCGCCGCACTCGGCGGCAAGCCCGGTTCGCGGGCCAAGAAGGCCGACATCGTCCAGATGATCCTGGAGCTGGCCGGCGTCACCTCGCCGGCCGACGAGCCGGACGCCCCCGCCGACGAGGCGTCCGCCGACGAGGCCTCGGCCGAGGTCGTGGACCCCGCGGATGTCGCCGATGCCGCGACCCACCCCGACGCCGTCACCGACACCGCCGCCAGCAGCGACGATCCGGCACGCAGCCGGGACCGCGGCCGCGGTCGCAACGGGAACGGCAACGCCGGCCCCCGATCCGGTGCCTCTGGAGGGCAGACGGCCTCGGGCAACGGCGAGGGTCGCTCGGATCAGGACTCCGCCGCCGAGGGTGGCCGCAGCGCCGGCCAGGGTGACGCGGGCCAGGTCGAGACCACGCAGGCCGAGGCGAACCAGGGTGAGAACCAGGGCGACGCCAACCAGGACGGCCAGCCCGAGGGTGAAGGTGGACGCCGCCGTCGCCGCCGTCGGGGTCGTGACCGCGACCGCGCCGAGGGCGAGGGTGGCGACGGGTCCCAGTCGTGGGACGGCGAGCTCATCGAGGTGGCCGGCATCCTCGACCTGCGCGACGAGGGCTACGGCTTCCTGCGCCTCAACGGCCTGCTGCCGAGCCGCGACGACGTCTACGTGTCGGTCAAGCAGACTCGCCAGTTCGGCCTGCGTCGCGGTGACCGCATCACGGGCGCCTCGCGTCCGGCGAACCGCGGTGAGAAGAACCCGGCGCTGCTGCGCATCGACACCGTCAACGACGCCGATGCCGACACCGCCCGTGACCGTCCCCGCTTCGAGGACCTCACGGCGCTGTTCCCCCAGGAGCGCCTGCGCCTCGAGCGTGAGGACCACCCCTACGACATGGCGGCGCGCATCATCGACCTGCTCGCGCCGATCGGCAAGGGCCAGCGTGGCCTCATCGTCTCGCCACCCAAGGCCGGCAAGACGACGATCATGAAGACGATCGCCCAGGCCATCGAGGAGAACCACCCCGAGGTCGAGGTCATGGTGCTGCTCGTCGACGAGCGCCCCGAAGAGGTCACCGACATCCGCCGCTCGGTGACCGGCGAGGTCGTCGCATCGACGTTCGACCGTCCCGCCGAGGAGCACATCGCCGTCGCAGAGCTCGCCATCGAGCGGGCCAAGCGCATGGTCGAACTGGGCCACGACATCGTCGTGATCCTCGACGGCATCACCCGCCTGGCCCGTGCCTACAACCTGGTCGCCCCCAACGGTGGGCGCATCATGAGCGGTGGCATCGACACGAGCGCGCTCTACCCGCCGAAGCGCTTCTTCGGTGCGGCCCGCAACCTGGAAGAGGGCGGCTCGCTCACGATCCTGGCGACCGCGCTCGTCGAGACCGGCTCGAAGATGGACGAGGTCATCTTCGAGGAGTTCAAGGGCACCGGGAACATGGAGCTCCGCCTGGACCGCTCCGCCGCCGAGCAGCGGGTGTACCCCGCCATCAACGTCGACGGCAGCTCGACCCGGCACGAGGAGCTCCTCATCGACGCCAAGCAGCTCCAGCAGGTCTGGAAGCTGCGCCGGCTGCTGTCGGCCGTCTCGGGCGAGAACGGCACCGCCGCCGGGCTCGAGCTGGTCATCGACCGCATGCGGAAGTTCCCGACCAACGAGGTCTTCCTCGCCGAGATCGCCAAAGGCCCCGCCATCGAGGGCTGAACGCCCTGCCCTCGAGGGCTGAGTCCCCGCCATCGAGCGCCGAGCCCCCAGCTCGCTCCCGGCACCCCTGCCGGGCCATACTGATTCGTCCACTCTCATCTGGTCCCGCTCGGAAACCGGGGCCGTCACGGAGACACCACCATGAAGCCCGGAATCCACCCCAACTACCGCTACGTCGTGTTCCAGGACACCTCGTCGGGTGACACGTTCCTGACCAAGTCGACGATCGACACGCCCGAGACCACCACGTGGACCGACGGCAACGAGTACCCGCTGGCGAAGGTCGAGATCTCCGCCTTCACGCACCCGTTCTTCACGGGCCAGATGAAGATCGTCGACACCGCGGGTCGCGTCGAGCGCTTCGAGCGTCGCTACGGCCGCCGCAAGGGTCAGGCCGCCGAGGCTGGCGAGTCGACCGCGGACGAGACCACCGCGGACGAGACGACCGAGTCGGAGTGATCCGATCCTCGCTGCGACCGCGGCGAGCATCCCGGACTGCGTGAGATGAGCCTCGACGCCGACCAGCGCGCCCGCCTGCTGGTCGCCAAGCTCGCCGCGCTCGTGCGGACCGAGCGCGGGCTCGAGAGCGAGCCGACCGCCACGGGCTCGGTGGTCGCGGCGTCGGCCGACGGCACCGCGTTCGTGCTGCTCGAGGACGGCAGCCCCGGCGGACTCGGCGGCGCCCTGCTGTGGGCGTCGCGGCGCGACGCCGAGGCGTTGGTCCTCTTCGTCGACAGCGACGCCGGACGGCTCGCCCGGCTGGCGACCTACTTCGACACGCCGACGCTGCCCATCCAGGTCCGCGCCGTCACCGGTGCGACGAGCGTCGAGGCGGAGCCCGAGCCTGCGCCGGTGCCGCTCGGCGGCCCCTCCGGCCCTGCCGACGACGCCCCCGACGGGATCGACGAGATCATCGACCTGCTGCGGGCCGAGGGGCTCGAGGTCGTCGTCGAGCACGGCGTGCTGCGGGGCGAGGTGCTCGGCCTCGAGGTCGCCCGAGCGGTCGTGTGGCCCTCCGAGGTGGGCGGCGACGACCGGCTGCACCTCGAAGCCGGCGTCGGCCGCTTCGACCGCGACGCCGTCGCCGCGGTGCACCCGGACGAGGACCCTGCGGTCGCGCTCGCCCGCTCCGCCGACGCCGTGCGACGACACCGCTATCCCGGGGCCCCTGCCCACCCGCTGTCGCTGCTGGCACGCGAACGCTGGCTCCGTGCCGATCTGCTCGCGGACCCCTCGCTCGTCGGCGCGGCGTCCTTGCGCCCCGCGGACATGACCACCGAGCCGGCCGGCATGAAGGACACCCACCCGGCCGCCGCGATCGGCGAGACGGCCGACGGTGAGGCGTTGCTGGTGATCTGCTCGACCGGGTTCGACCTGGCGCTCGTGCCGCTCGCCGCCGACACCCGCGCGTTGCACGACCCTGCGGCGCGGCTCGTGATCGCGGTGCCCGAACGGGACCTCCACACGGCGACCGCCGAGCTCGTCGGCCTGCTGGCCGTCCCGGCCGAGCTGGTGGCCGTCCCGACCGGCTGGGGCTGAGGTGGTCGCCGACGGACTGGCGGTCCGACTCGCCGAGCTCGAGCGTGAGCACGCGGAGTGCGAGGCCCGCCTCGGTGACCCGGAGCTGATCGCCGACCAGCGTCGCTACGTCGAGCTGTCACGCCGCTACAGCGAGTTGGGTCCGATCGTCGCTCGCACCGTCGAGCTGCGCGACACCGAGGGCGACCTCGCCGCGGCGAAGGAGTTGTACTCGCTCGCCAGCGCCGAGGAGCGCGAGGCGCTGCGTGCCGAGGTCGACCAGCTCGAGACCCGCCTCGCCGAGCTCGGCGAGGAGCTCAAGGTGCTGCTCCTGCCACGGGACCTCAACGACGAGCGCAACGTGATCGTCGAGATCCGTGGTGCCGAGGGCGGTGACGAGGCGAACCTGTTCGCCAGGGACCTCTTCGAGATGTACCGGGCCTATGCCGCCCGACTCGGGTGGTCCTTCGAGGTGCTGGGCATCTCGCACTCCGACCTCGGGGGCTACGCCGAGGTCACCTTCCGCATCGCCGGCGAGGGCGTGTGGTCGCGCATGAAGTTCGAGGCGGGACCGCACCGGGTGCAGCGGGTGCCGGTGACCGAGTCCCAGGGGCGTGTGCACACGTCGTCGGCCACCGTCGCCGTCCTGCCGGAGGCCGACGAGGTCGACGTCCAGATCGACCCCGCCGACCTGAACATCGACGTGTTCCGGTCCTCGGGGCCGGGCGGCCAGTCGGTGAACACCACCGACTCCGCGGTGCGCATCACCCACCTGCCGACAGGGCTGGTCGTGTCGATGCAGGACGAGAAGAGCCAGATCCAGAACCGGGCCAAGGCACTGCAGGTGCTGCGGTCGCGCCTGCTGCAGCTCGAGCAGCAGCGGCAGTCCGACGACGCGGCGGGCCGCAAGCGCGCCCAGATCGGCGGCGGCGGACGCAGCGAGAAGATCCGGACCTACAACTTCAAGGAGAACCGGGTGTCGGATCACCGGATCGGGCTCACCGTGTACAACCTGGACCGGGTGCTGGCGGGTGAGCTCGATGCCGTCTCGGACGCACTCGTCACCGACGACCGGGCCCGACGCCTGGCCGAGGCCGAGGCCTGAGTCGTGCCCGGCCCCGAGAGCCCCGAGGGCCCCGAC
>JAEWED010000250.1 GCA_023389745.1 Actinomycetes bacterium | reverse complement strand
GCCCCCGTCAGGCCACCGATGGCCTACTGCTTGATCCAGATGCCCGAGACCGGGTGACCGGTCGCGAGGCCTGGGAAGGGCTTGCCGCCGTCGTCGGGCAGGTCGGGACCGAGCTCACCGAAGACGTCGGTGCGCATGCCGATGTCCCACATGGTCCACTGCAACCAGAGGCTGTAGGCCTCGGAGGCGAAGCGCTTGTTGACGTCCTCGTAGATCTTGGTCCGCGCCGCCTTGTCGGAGGTCACGCGGCCCTCTTCCATCAGCCCGGTGAGCACGTCGTCGTTGATGCGGGCGAAGTTCACCGGCGAGCCGTTGGTCCACCAGTTGAACTGCGTGTCGGGGTCGCCACCGGGGTAGTTGCGGAACACCATGACCTGGAAGGTGCCGGCGATCGCGACGTCGATGAGCTCGCTCTGGGACATGCTGCGGATGTTGATCTTGATGCCGGCCTTCTCGCCCATCTGCTGGACGAGCTGCACCGAGGCCATCGTGGCCTCGTCGTTGGTCGACAGGAGCGTGAACTCGAGGTCCTTGCCGGTCTCGGCCTTGTACGCGGCCAGGTACTCCTCGGCCTTGTCCATGTCGGTGGTCTCGTAGCCGGTGTCCTCGAGGTAGCCCATGTTGCCGGGGCCGAAGGGACCGTTGGCGTTGGTCAGGATGTCGAGGTTGCGGACCTTGTTGAAGGTCGGCATGTCGACGCCGTAGGTCACCGCGAGACGAGCGTTCTTGTTGTTGAACGGCTCGACCGAGGTGTTGAACTGCCCGAAGGAGACCTCGGGGAACTGCTGGGACTCGAAGGACCGGATGCGACCGGCGTCGGTCTCCAGGCGCAGCTGCTCGATGCTCTCACCGGCCGACACGTGGATCATCTGCAGCTCGTCGGAGAGCAGGCCGTTGATGCGCGAGGACGGGTCGACACGGGGCTGGAACTCGATGGCGTCGAGGTACGGCAGCTGCACGCCGTCCGCGTCCTTCTGCCAGTAGTCCGGGTTCTTGACGGCCTTGAAGCTCTCGTTCTGGTTCCACTCCTCGAACTTGAACGGGCCGGTGCCGATCAGGTTCCGGTCGCAGGTCTCGGCGTCGTCGAGCTGGGCCTGCGCCGAGATGCCGATGCGGCCGGAGCCGAACAGCGCGGCGGGCAGCGCCGGCCACGGCGTCTTGGTCGTGACCGTGACGGTCAGCGGGTCCTTCACCTCGACGGTGTCGATGTTCGAGAACACGAAGATGAACAGCAGCGGCTTGCGGGCCGGGTACTGGCCACGGAAGGCGTCGAGGTTGTTCTTGACGACCTCGGCGGTCAGGTCCGAGCCGTCGTGGAACTTCACGCCCTCACGCAGCTTGATGTCCCACGAGTCGAACGTCGCGTTCGGCGTGACCGACTCGGCCAGGAACGGGACGTACTCGCCCTCTTCGTTGGGAGCGGTCAGCGTGTCGTAGATGGTGCGGGCGACCTGGATGCCCGAGATCGCCAGCTGCGCCTCGGGGAGGCACCAGCCCTCGTCGTTCTCGGCCTCGAGGCCGTAGACGACCGTGCCGCCGGGCGTCGGCTTGCCGGCGTCCTCGCCGTTGCCTCCACCGCCGCCACCGCCGTTGTCGCTGCCGCCGCCGCACGCCGCGGCGACCAGCGTCGCCGACAGCACCACGCCCGCAGCGAGCGAACGACGTCGCAATGAGCCGCGTCTCGTCGTACTGGTCAATGACCGCACCTGTTACCCCCTGGTTGTGAATGTCATCGTCCGACGCCGCCGGTGTCAGCGTTGGACCGGCGGGAAGGCCGGCCGTCGTCGCACTCTCGTGTGATGCGCACAGGCGTGTGACCACCATCACAAGTGGGCGCACTCTAGTCCTGCGCGGACCCCTGTCAACGCACCCTCGGGGCCACTTTTCGGCTGACCCGAGGTCATCCCTCGGGCTCGACCCACTGACCCCGCGACTCGAGCACCGAGCGCAACACCGAAGGTTTGTCGGTCATGATCCCGTCGACGCCGAGGTCGAGCAGCCGGTGCATCTCGTCGGGCTCGTCGATCGTCCACACGTGCACCTGGCAGCCGAGCGCCCGGACCCGGCGCAGCAGGGCCGGCGTGACCACCTCGACGCCGGCGTGTCGCACGGGCACCTGCAGGCACTGGAACGGGGGGACCGACGACCGCCTCGGCACCCGGGCCGGGATGCGGGTCCCTGCGACGACGGCCGAGATCTCACGCGGCCCGGCTGCCGAGCAGACCTCGGGACCGAGCAGCGCACGGGCACGCCGCAACCGGGTCGACGAGAACGAGGCGATGCAGACCCGGTCGGTCGCCCGCTGGCGACGGATGGCCCGGACCAGTGCGATGACCGAGTGCTCGCTCTTCATGTCGACGTTGAACCGGGCGGTGGGGAACTTCTCGAGCAGCTCCTCGAAGCGCGGGATCGACTCGCCGCCGACGCGGGCGAGCCGCACCTCGCTCCACCGCAGGTCCGCGATCGCGCCGCGCCGATCGGTGACTCGGTCCAGCCGGTCGTCGTGGAAGGCCACGAGCACCCCGTCGGCGGTGACGTGCACGTCGGTCTCGAGGTAGCGGAACCCCAGGTCGACCGCGGCCCGGAACGCGGCGACCGTGTTCTCCGGTGCGACCTCGTCGCCACCGCGGTGGGCGATCGCGAGCGGTCGCGGGTGGTCGAAGAAGGGGTGGTCGTCGGCTCGGGCGGGAGACACGCGCCGAGGCTACCCGTGGGCCGTGGTGCCACCCCGGGGTCGTGTCGCCGCGGATGACTTCGCTGCAGCGACGTGACGATGGGAGAGTCGTGCGATGACCGACCTCGCCGCCCCTGAACCGCCGCGCCGCGCTGCGGCGGACGTGTCGGGGTCCTCAGGCGGGGCCTCCGGGGTCGACGAGCGCACCACGGCAGGGCTCGGCACGGTCGCCGTCGCGATCGTCGCGGCGATCCTCCCGGTCTTCCTGCTCGGCTCGTTGTCGGTCGAGATCCGAGCCGAGCTGGGCTACCGGGAGACGACGATCGGGCTGATCCTGGCGTCGTTCTTCGCTGCCAGCGCGGTCGTGTCGACACGCTTCGGTCGCTGGATCGACCGGGTCGGCCCCCGGACCGGGCTCACGACCGCCCTGACGGGCACGATCGCGGTGCAGCTGGCCGTGGCGGGCGTCGCCCGGTCACCGATCGTGCTCGGCCTGCTGTCGTGCATCAGCGGCGTGTGCAATGCGACGGCCCAGCTGTCGGCCAACGTGTTCATCGCCCGTGACCTGCCACTCCGACGCCAGGGCATCGGCTTCGCAGTGAAGCAGTCGGCGATGCCGGGGGCCGCGCTCGTCGCGGGGCTGACCCTGCCGACCATCGCCTTGAACCTCGGCTGGCGCTGGGTCTTCGTCGGCGCGTCGGGCCTCGCAGCGCTCGCGCTCACGCTGGTGCGGCTGCGCATCCCCGGCGAGGGCGCCGGTCCGGGAGCCTCGTTCAACGACTCCACCGGCGAGGCGGCCGCCCCTCGCGGCGCGTTGCCGGCGCTCGCGGTCGCCGCGGCGTTCTCGACGGCAGCGGCGATCACCCTCGGCGGCTTCTTCGTCGAGTCCTCGATCGACGCCGGCATCGACGCCGGCACCGCGGGGCTCGCGTTCGCCGCGGGCAGCATCATCTCGATCCTCGTGCGCCTGGCGGTGGGCGCGGCGGCCGATCGCCACCCCGGCAACCTGCTCGGCGCGGTCGCGGCGATGATCGCCCTCGGGGCGGTCACCTCGATCTTGTTCACGTGGCGCACCCCGGCGGTGCAGCTCATCGGCGTGCCGCTCGCGTTCGGCGCCGGGTGGGCGTGGCCCGGCCTGTTCAACCTGTCGGTCGTGCGCGCCTCGCCCGGCTTCCCGGGACGGGCCACGGGCATCACCCAGACCGGCACCTACATCGGCGGCGCGGTGGGACCGATCCTGTTCGGGTTCGTCGCCGAGCAGGGCTCCTACGCCGCGGCGTGGTGGCTGGCGGCCGCGCTCGGAGCGAGCGCGACCGTCGCCGTGCTGGTCGGCCGGGCCGCGCTCACACGCGGCACCGGCTGACGGACCTCAGGGTCAGCCCCGGTACCAGTCCTCCTGCGCGACCGCGGCGACGTACTCGTCCTTGAGCAGACGCTTGTAGAGCTTGCCGGTCGGATGACGGGGCAGCTCCTCGCGGAAGTCGATCGACCGGGGGCACTTCACGCCGGCCAGGTGCTCCTTGCAGTAGGCGATGAGCGACGCCGACAGCTCGGCGGCCGCGGCGTCGTCCACGGGCATCTCGGTGGGCTGCACGACCGCCTTGACCTCTTCGCCGAAGTCCTCGTTGGGGATGCCGAACACGGCGACGTCGACGACGTCGGGGTGCATGGTCAGCACGTTCTCGGCCTCCTGGGGGTAGATGTTCACCCCGCCCGAGATGATCATGTACGCCTTGCGGTCCGACAGGTAGAGGAAGCCGTCGTCGTCGACGCGGCCGATGTCACCCAGGGTCGACCAGCCCTTCGGGTGGTACGAGTCCTTCGTCTTGTCCGGGTCGTTGTGGTAGCTGAAGTCGGCCTCGGACTCGAAGAACACCGTGCCGGTCTCTCCGACGGGCACCTCGGCGCCGTCCTCGCCGACGATGTGCAGCACACCGGCGAGCGGCTTGCCGACGGTGCCCTTGTGGGCGAGCCAGTCCTCGGAGTTCGCCCAGCAGAAGCCGTTGCCCTCGGTGCCCGCGTAGTACTCGTGGATGACCGGGCCCCACCACTCGATCATGCGCTCCTTGACCGGCACCGGGCATGGCGCCGCGGCGTGCACCGCGACCTGGATCGACGACACGTCGTAGCGCTGGCGCACCTCGTCGGGCAGCTTCAGCATCCGCACGAACATCGTCGGCACGAACTGTCCGAAGGTCACGCGGTACTGCTCGATCAGGCGCAGCGCGTCCTCGGCGTCGAAGCGCTCCATGACGACGACGGTGCCGCCCGCTCGCTGCACCTGCATCGAGAAGCGCAGCGGCGCGGCGTGGTACTGCGGGGCGGGGGACAGGTACACCGTGTCGGTGTTGGCGCCGAACAGGCCGGCGACGAGCAGGAACAGGGTGTCGGGGGTCCCGAGGGGCACGTGGCGCAGCGGCACCTTCACGCCCTTGGGGCGGCCGGTGGTGCCCGAGGAGTAGAGCATGTCCATGCCCTCCTCGGTGCCCTCGAGGTCGTCCGCGGGCTGCGCGGCGACCGCGTCGAAGAACGAGTCGTGGCCCTCGGCGGCGGGGCCGAGCACGAAGCGCGCCTCGACCTTCGGGGTGGTCGCGACGATCTCGTGGCCGAGCCCGAGCTTCTGCTCCGAGACGATGAACACCCGGGCGCCGCAGTCGTCGACGATGTACGCCGCTTCCTCGGCGGTGAGGCGTGACGAGATCGCCGTGTAGTAGAGGCCCGCGTAGTGGGCGCCCCAGGCGAGCGACAGGAACCACGGGTGGTTCTCCATGCACCAGGCGACGTGGTCACCGGGCTGCAGCCCGAGCGAGCGGAACAGGTGGGCGATCCGGTTCGCCCGCTCGTGCAGCTCGGCGTAGGTCACCGTCTCGCCGGTCGACGCCATGACGTAGGCCGGTTGGTCGCCACGCTCCGCGACGTACGCACCTGGGTAGAACAGCTGATCGGACACGGGACCCCCTGGATGGTCGATTCGCGCTGATGGTAGCGCTCCCTCTCGGCCTGAATTGACCGTCCGGTCAAGTGACTCGGACCACCACGTGGGTCGGCGCGCCCGGGGCCGAGGCCGACCGTCGGCGCACCGCACCTACGCTCGGCGAGGTGATCGACACCTCCGAGTTCGCCACCGTCGTGCGGTTGGATCCCGTGCCGCTCGACCGGGGGTGTGCGCTGATCGCCGCGACCGGACGTCCCCGGGTCGACCCCGACGCGGTGGTGCGTGCGCTCGACGACCTCGCCGATCACGTCGAGGCGACGACACCCGAGGAGCTGTGCGCGGCGCTGTTCGGCCGCGGCACGTTCCGAGGCGACACGAACGACTACTACGACCCCCGCAACTCGCTGCTCGACGCGGTGCTCGCCCGCCGGGTCGGCATCCCGATCACGCTGTCGGTGGTCGCCATCGAGGTCGGACGACGCATCGGGGTGGGGCTGGTCGGGGTGGGCATGCCCGGTCACTTCCTGCTGCGCGCCGCCGAGGACCCGGACCGGTTCTTCGATCCGTTCCACGGCGGGATCACGCTGGACCGCGAGGGCTGCGCCCGACTGTTCGACGGCCTGCACCGCGGCCAGCTGCGCTTCACGCCGGACCTGCTCGACGTCACCCCGCCGCTGGCGGTGCTCGCCCGGATCCTCAACAACCTGCGCGGCGCCCAGGTGCGGGCGGGGGACCGCGCCGGTGTGGTCCGTGTGCTGGCGCTGCAGTGCGCGCTGCCGGGGTCCGGGGTGGCGGAGCGCATCGAGCTCGCCCGAGGGCTCGGCTCGCTCGGCGAGCTGCTCGACGCCGCCACGGTGCACGACGAGCTGGCGGTGCTCGACCCCGCCCACGAGACCGAGCACGCCGCCGCGGCGCTGCGCCTGCGCGCCCAGCTCAACTGACCGCCCCCCCCGAACGCACCGCAGGATCCGAAACGACCCCGCAGGATCCGAGATGACACCTGTTTTCGAACCGTGCCGGTCGAAAACAGGTGTCATTTCGGGATAACTTGACCACTCGGTCAAGACGCAGCACCAGGGGGTCCAGATGACGGTGACAGACGACGCGGTGACGACGCAGGACGCGGACGAACAACGCGTCATCGACGCGTGCGAGCGCCTGCTCGCCGAGTTCCCACCGGCGAGCACCGAGGAACGTGCCTTCCTCGAGGCGCAGTTCGACGCCGGTCTCGCCTGGGTGCACTTCCCCGAGGGCCACGGCGGCCTCGGCGTCAGCCCGAAGCTCCAGCGTGTCGTCGTCCAGCGCATCAGCGCCGCCGGCGGCCCGATCGGCGGCGCACGCAACCCCATCGGCTACGGCATGTGCGCTCCCGCCGTGCTCACCCACGGCACCGACGAGCAGAAGGAGCTGCTGCGCCCGCTGTTCTCGAACGAGCACATCTGGTGCCAGATGTTCTCCGAGCCCGGCGCCGGTTCCGACGTCGCGTCGCTCGCGATGCGCGCCGAGCGCGACGGCGACGAGTGGATCCTCAACGGCCAGAAGGTCTGGACGACCCTCGCCCACGTCTCGTCGTACGGCCTGGTGATCGCCCGCACGGATCCCGACCTGCCCAAGCACCGTGGCATCACTGCCTTCATCGTCGACATGCACGCCCCGGGCGTCGAGGTCCGGCCGCTGCGCCAGATGACCGGCGAGGCCGAGTTCAACGAGGTGTACCTGACCGACGTCCGCATCCCGGACTCCCTGCGCGTCGACGACGTCGGCCGCGGCTGGGCGGTGTCGATCACCACGTTGATGAACGAGCGCGTGTCGATCGGCGGCGGCACCCCGCCACGCGGCGCCGGCCCGATCGGCCAGCTCATGGAGACCTGGAAGGCGTCCGAGCACAAGGACCCCGTGCTGCGCGACAAGGTCACCCAGCTGTGGCTGCAGGCCGAGGTGAACCGCCTGACGAACATCCGCGCCGCGCAGCTGCGCACCGCGGGCACCCCGGGCCCCGAGGGCTCCGTCGCCAAGCTCGCCATGGCCGAGCTCAACAAGGCCATCTACAGCCTGGCGCTCGACGTGATGGGTCCCGAGGGGATGCTCTACGAGTCCTACGACTTCAGCCGCCCCAAGCACGCCCTGTTCAGCGACGACATGTTCAAGAACTTCCTGCGGGCCCGCGCCAACTCGATCGAGGGCGGCACCTCCGAGGTGCTCAAGAACATCATCGGCGAGCGCGTGCTCGGCCTCCCCGGCGACGTCCGCGTCGACAAGGACGCCGCGTGGAAGGACGTGCCCCGCTCATAGCGTCCGAGCGATGAGCGTCAGCGAAGAGCCATCGAGCCCGACGCCGCGTGGAAGGACGTGCCCCGCTCATAGCGTCCGAGCGATGAGCGCCCAGCCGAAATGACACCTGTTTTCGAAGCGAGCACTTCGAAAACAGGTGTCATTTCGGGGGACGGCGCGGGGCGGGGGCGTGACGGAAACCTGTCACCGCACCCGGTGACGGCGGGCCTACCCTGAGTGGATGGCACGCCGCACGAAGATCATCGCCACCATCGGTCCTGCATCGGACTCGGCGCCCGTACTCCGGAAGATGATCGACGCCGGCATGGACGTCGCCCGCCTCGGCCTCGCCCACGGCAGCATCGACGACGCGCTCGAGCGCTACCACCTGATCCGCCGTGTCGCCGCGGAGGCCGGCCGCAACCTCGGCATCATGGTCGACCTGCCGGGTCCCAAGGTGCGTCTCGGCTCGTTCGGCAACACCGCGATCGAGCTCGCCGCGGGCACCAAGGTGCAGCTCGTCCCCGGCAAGGACAGCTCCGACGCGGGCGTACTCGGCGTCGACTACGAGAACCTGCTCTCGGACATCCACCCGGGCGACATGCTGGCCGTCGGCGACGGCAGCGTGATGCTGCAGGTCGAGTCCGTCGACGCGACCAGTGCGACCGCGCTCGTCGCACACGGCGGGCCGGTGCAGGGCCGACCCGGCCTGCACGTGCCGTCGGAGCGTCTCGGCATCGCCTCACCCACACCCGAGGACCTGGTCAAGCTCGACGCGTTCGTCGACGTCGGCGTCGACATGGTCGCACTGTCGTTCGTGCGGTCCGGTCACGACATCCGCAAGGTCGGCACCGAGCCGTACCCGCGTGGACCGTTGCTGGTCGCGAAGATCGAGACCCGCGCCGCGGTCGACAACCTGGACGGCATCATCGAGGCGTCCGGGGCGATCATGGTCGCCCGTGGTGACCTGGGCTCCGAGCTCGGCATCGAGGAGCTGCCCCACGTGCAGAAGCGGATCATCCGTGACTGCATCGCACTCGGCAAGCCGGTCATCACCGCGACGCAGATGTTCGAGTCGATGGTGACCTCACCGGCGCCGACGCGCGCCGAGGTCTCCGACGTCGCCAACGCCGTGTTCGACGGCTCCTCGGCGGTCATGCTCTCGGCCGAGAGCGCCGTGGGCCACGACCCGGTCAACACCGTCGCCACCATGGCACGCGTCGCGGACCGGGCCGACCAGGAGTTCGACTACGACGCCTGGGCACGGCGCATCCGCCTGCTGCGCAAGGAAGCCGTCGGCGAGGGCCCGGCTCGACTCACCGACGCGATGACCGGCGCCACGTGGCGTGCGGCGACCGAGATGGACGTCGCCGCGATCATCTGCATCTCGGAGTCCGGCTTCACCGTGCGGTCGATCGCTCGCTTCCGACCGAAGATGCCGCTGATCGCCTTCAGCCCCCAGGAGCGCACGGTGCGCCAGCTGGCGCTGAGCTGGGGTGCCACGCCGCTGTTCGCCCCGCACCGCGTCGACGACATGCGGGCGATGGACGACCTGGTCTGCATCGCGCGCGACCAGGGCCTGGTCCGCTCCGGCGAGGTGGTCGCGGTGCTCGCCGGCGCGGGCAGCGCCGGCATGCACGCGACCGACGTGCTCCGCATGATGAGGGTGCCGTGACCGCACCCACCACCGGACCCGCGGACGCCGCGGGTCTCGCACCGGCGCGCGCCGAGCACCACTCGGTCGACGGATTGGCGGTCGTGCGCCGCCGACGCCCCGAGGTCGCCGACGAGGCGCCCACGGTGGTGCTGGTGCACGGCGCCATGGACAGGGCGGCCAGCTTCGGCCGCACGATGCGCCGGCTGCCCGACCTGGACGTGGTCGCCTACGACCGCCGGGGCTACGCCGGCTCTCCCCACGTCCCGGGACGCGGCACCCTCGAGGGCCATGCGACCGACCTGGCGACGATCGTCGACTGGACCGGTGCGTCGTCGGTGGTCGTGGTCGGCCACTCGATGGGCGGCACGGTCGCGCTGGCGCTCGCCGCGCGTGGCGACGACCGGCTGGTGGCCGTGGGAGCGTTCGAGTCGCCCGCGCCGTGGCTCGACGACTCCCGCTCCTCGGTGGGCGGCGGCGCCGTCGACGTCGCCGACCGTGAGGGACCCGCCGCTGGTGCGGAGTTCTTCTACCGGCTCATGGTCGGCGAGCACACCTGGAGTCGGCTGCGCGAGCGCGAGCGTGCCGCTCGGCGCGACGAGGGCCCGGCGCTGCTCGACGAGCTCCGCGACCTGCGCGACCCCGGGACCTCGGTCGTGCTCGAGCGGGTGACGCTGCCCGTCACCGTCGGCGTCGGCGGTCGCAGCGCCGAGCACCTGCGACGCACCGCCGAGGCGCTGCGCGACGCGCTGCCCGACGCCGAGCAGGTCGACATCGCGGACTCCGGGCACGGTGCACACCTGTCGCACCCCGACGAGTTCGCCCGGTTCGTCCGAGCCACGGTCGCCCGCGCCGTCGGCTGACGACCGTACGATCCGCTCATGCCGTCGATCCGCGAGCTCACCCGTCGTGACGGACCCCGCCGACGACCACGCACCGCGTTCGTGCTCTCCGGCGGCGGGAACCTCGGGGCGATCCAGGTCGGCATGCTGCGGGCCCTCGCCGAGCGCGACATCGTGCCCGACGTGGTGCTGGGGTGCTCCGTCGGCGCGCTCAACGGTGCCGGCTACGCAGCGCACCCGACCCTCGACGGCGTCGCCCGTCTTGAGCAGCACTGGCGCGAGACGACCTCGCACACGCTGATGCCGTCGTCGCGCATCCCCTCTGCGGTGCAGCTGCTGCGAAAGGGGGCGTCGCTGCACAGCAACGAGGGGCTGCGCAGCGGTCTCCGGGCGTTGCTCGGCGAGGACTCGCGGATCGAGGACCTGGAGCTCCCGTTCCAGTGCGTCGCCGCGGATGTCGAGGACGCCGTCGAGCGGTGGTTCGACCAGGGCGACCTGGTCGAGTCGATCCTCGCCTCGGCGGCGCTGCCCGCGGTCTACCCGCCGGTGGTGATCGACGGGCGTCGCTACATCGACGGCGGGGTCATCGACAACGTGCCCATCGCCCGGGCGGTCGAGCTGGGCTGCCGGACGATCTACGTGCTGCACGTCGGCCCGCACGGACGTCCCGACGTCGAGATCAAGCGCCCGCTCGACGGGGCGCTGCTCGCCTACTGGATCGCACGCAACAGCCGGTTCGCGCACGACCTCGCCGCGCTGCCGGCCAAGGTCGAGGCGATCGTGCTGCCGCCGGGGCAACGCCCCGACATCAAGTACGACGACTTCGGCCGCACCGACGAGCTCGTGGCCCAGGGCTACGGGAACTCCTCGCGCTTCCTCGACGAACGCGACGCCGAGGCGGGGGAGCGGCGTCGAGGCGCCGACCTGCTGGCGCCCATCGAGCGGCTCTCGCTGTCGACCCGCTGGCGCTCCTCGCGCCAGGCCGAACGTGTCGCGGCGTCGCCGGAGGGGGCGATCGTGACCGGCGCGGGCGACCCGGAGACCTTCGACGAGCCGGCTTCGGAGGACGACGCGGGACCGGGCGGCGGGACGGCCACGTCGGATGGGGCCCCGCCGGTCGCCGAGGGGACCGAGGCCGGTCAGCGCGACGAGAGCCGCTCGAGCTGACGGCGCTCGCGGGGTGTCACCGCGGGGTCCTGCAGACGGAAGGCACAGGCCTGCGGCACCCGCGCCAGGATCTCGCCGCGACCACGGCGACGGGCAAAGGCCCCGACGAGCAGCCGTCGACCGGTCGCGTCGCGTGGGTTCGGCACCTCGGCGGTCGACATCACCACGTAGCTCAGGGCGGCGTCGAACCAGGGGTCGCCGCGACCGGCGTTGGTCCAGTCGATGACCACCGGACCGTCGGCGGCCAACATCACGTTCATCGGGTGCAGGTCGAGGTGCAGCAGCGATCGCCCGTCGGGCACCCGCTCGTCGTGGTGGAGCCACCCGGGCGTCGCCAACGCGCCGATCCGCCGCTGCAGATCGGCCAGGAGCCGTCCGTGCTGCAGCAGCCGCCAGGGTCTGCGAGCCAGGTCCTCGAGCATGGTCGGTCCCTCGATGCGCTCCATCACCAGGTCGCGTCCCTCGGCGGCGTGCACGATCGGCACGCGCAGGCCCGAGTCGGCGAGCCAGCGCATGAGCCGGGCCTCACGCTCGACGTCGTGGTCCCGGAGGTAGCGGCGCAGCACCGTGCCGTCGCCGAGGTCGAACACCTCGGCGGCGCGACCGCTCGCGATCGGCACACCGGGATCGGGGTCCACGGCTACACCGTAGGCTGGCCCGATGAGCGACTCGCCGATCAACCTCTCGCCGTCGGGACCGCCCGAGACCGTGATCACCCCGGAGCCCGCCGAGGCCCGAGCAGCGCTCGCAGCGGCGCTGGAGCGACCGGAGGCCGAGCGGCGTGACGCCGTGGCGGCGGTCGTCGCGGACTGGCCCCGCTTCCTCGACGGCTGGGCCCGACTGGGCCAGCTGGGCCGCGACCCGGTCGAGCGGTACGCGTACTTCCGCGTCGGCTACCACCGAGGCCTCGACACGTTGCGTGGTTCCGGCTGGCGCGGCAGCGGCTACGTGCGCTGGCGCCACGAGTCGAACCGCGGCTTCCTCCGGGCGCTCGACGGCCTGCGCGCCGCGGCCGCCGAGATCGGCGAGGTCGACGAGGAGCAGCGCTGCGGGCACTTCCTGTTGCAGTGCGACCCGGAGTGGCCGCCGCCGTCGGACTGAGCGGCGCCGTCGGACCGACCGACCAGCTCCACCGACCGACCATCCCCACCGACCGACCAGCCCCGCCCGGAACACGTCGCGACCTAGTGTCCTGACATGACCACGGCGGACGCCAGCACTCACAGCCCAGCCAGCCCAGCCAGTACCGACAGCCTCCTGAGCAACCCGGGACGGCCGGTCGACGAGATGTTGACCGAGATCCGGGCCGAGCGCTCGGGCGATCTCGACTGGCGGGGCGGCAAGGCGTTCAGCCTCGTCTACAACACCGACGACCCAGAGCTCGAGCGGCTGCAGCACGAGATCGCGTCGATCTTCCTGCACGAGAACGCGCTCAACCCGTTCCGCTACCAGACGCTGCTGCGCATGGAGGGCGAGGTGCTCGCCATGGCCACCGAGCTCTTCGGCGCGGGGCACGCGGCGCTGTCGTCGGGCGGCACCGAGTCGATCTTCCTGGCGGTCCAGACCGCCCGTGACCACGCCCGTGCCCGGGGCGTGATGTCACCGACGCTGGTGTGCTCCGAGACCGCGCATCCGGCGTTCGCGAAGGCCTGCTCCTACCTCGACGTCGAGCGGGTGTCGCTGCCCACACGCTCCGACGGCCGTGCCGACCCCGAGGCCTACGCCGCGGCGATCGACGACCGCACCGCTGTCGTCGTCGTCTCGGCACCGTGCTACCCCTACGGCGTGATCGACCCGGTCGAGGAGATCGCCGCGCTGGCGCAGTCGCGTGACGTGCTCTGCCACGTCGACGCGTGCCTCGGCGGCTACCTCCTCCCGTTCTGGGAGCGCCTCGGTCAGCCGGTGCCGCCATGGGACTTCCGGGTCGAGGGCGTGACGTCCATGTCGGCGGACATCCACAAGTACGGCTACTGCTTCAAGGGCGTGTCGACGGTGATGTACCGCGACCGTGAGCTCTACCAGCGCCAGATCTTCATGTACGACGCCTGGCCGGGCGGGCTCTACGCGTCGTCGTCGTCCGCCGGCACACGGCCCGGCGCACCGATCGCAGGTGCCTGGGCGACGATGCGCCACCTCGGAGCGGACGGCTACCTGCGGCTCGCCGCCAGGGTGCTGGACGCGACCACGACCTTCCTCGAGGGCGTCCGCTCGATCGAGGGGCTGCGCGTCACCTCGGACCCCGACATGTCGGTCTTCGAGTTCGGCGCCGATCCCGACTCGCCGGTCGCCGTCGACATCGACGCGGTCGGTGACGTGATGGACGACCGCGGCTGGAACCTGGACCGCCAGCAGGGCGGTCTGCACGTGATGGCGTCGCCTGGCCACGACGCCGTCGCCGCGGCGTTCGTCGAGGACCTGCGCGACGCGGTCGCGAACCACGGGCCGGCCCGTGGCGGCGAGCACGTCTACGGCGGCGTCGTCGCTCCCTGATCCACCTGCCCGTGATCCACCCGCCCTGATCCACCCGCCCCTGACCCACCAGCCCTGATCCACTCGGGCGGCCCTCGGCGTCCCTGAGAGGCGGCGGACCTCGGTGCAGGAGTCGGAGCAGTGCCCGGGTAGCCTCAAGGATGTACATCCGATGAAGTCCGCGGGTCCGCCCACACGGCCCGGATCCGCTCCGTCGGCGCCCGTGCGGCGCCGACCCAACCGCACCGAGGAACCATGGGCATGCAGGGACAGATCCCCGAGATCGACGTCGAGGAGCTCGCTTCGCTGCTCGAGGGCGACATCGTGCTCGTGGATGTCCGACAGCCCGACGAGCACCTCGAGGCGAGGGTGCCGGGTGTGCAGCTGATCCCGCTGCCCGAGCTCGGCGAACGGCACGGAGAGATCCCCGAGGCCGACACGGTCTACGTGATCTGCAAGGTCGGCGGGCGCAGCATGAAGGCGGCCGAGTTCCTGACCGCCCAGGGGCGCCAGGCGGTCAACGTCGCCGGCGGCACGAACGCCTGGATCGAGTCGGGCCGGTCGGTCGAGTCCGGCCCGGAGGCCGGCTGATCGCATGCGCTCGACGAACGCAGTCAGCTTCGAGCTGATCGAGGACGACGACGCATTTGCGGCGCTCGTCGACCGTCTCGTCGGTCAGGAGCGCTACGCGATCGACACCGAGTTCCACCGCGAGCGCACGTACTTCCCGCAGGTCGCGCTGGTCCAGATCGCCGACCAGCACGGCATCGCCCTCGTCGACGCGCTCGCGGTCGACCTGCACCCGTTCGCGAAGGTCCTCGACGGTCCCGGGCTCGCGGTCATGCACGCCGCCCGCCAGGACATGGAGGTCATGGAACGCTCGTGCGGCACGATCCCGTCGCGGCTGATCGACACCCAGCTCGCCGCCGGGTTCCTGGGCTACACCAGCCCCAGCCTCTCGACGTTGCTCGAGCGAGAGCTGCAGGTGAAGGCGCCGAAGGCCGACCGGCTGACCGACTGGCTGCGCCGACCGCTGGGCGAGGCGCAGCTGACCTACGCGGCTGCCGACGTCGCCCACCTGCTCGAGCTGCACACCATCCTGATGGACCGCGTCGAGACCAAAGGGCGCACCGACTGGGTCGAGGCAGCGTGCGAGGAGCTCCGCACCGAGGCCCGCGGCCCTCGTGAGCCCGACGACGCGTGGCGTCGCATCAAGGAGATCCGCCACCTGCGCGACTCGTCGCTCGCCATCGCCCAGGCGGTGGCCGCGTGGCGCGAGCAGCGGGCGATCGACACCGACCAGACCCCCCGCTTCGTGCTCTCCGATCTCGGTGTCGTGGGGGTCGCCGCGGCCGCGCCGACCACGGTCGAGGAGCTGCGCTCGCTGCGCGGCGTCGACGGCCGCAACCTGCGTGGCGGCATGGCCGAGGAGCTGCTCTCGGTGGTGGCGGCATCTCGCGGCAACACCCCGCTGCGCGCCCCGGCGTCGCAGGTCAAGGAGATGCCCGCCGAGCTGCGCCCCGCGGTGCCCCTCGTCAGCGCCTGGGTCAGCCAGCGAGCACGTGACCTCGAGCTCGAGACGGCGCTGCTGGCCACCCGTTCGGACCTCGAGGACCTGCTCCGCGGCGTACCCGACGCCCGGCTCACGACGGGCTGGCGCGCCGAGCTCGTCGGAGAACCGATCCGTCGGCTCGTCGAGGGCGAGGCGACCCTCGCGTTCGAGCGCAGCACCGGCCTGATCCTCGAGGACCGCAACCGCTAGCTCGCTCCGCGGCTGCCCTCGGCGGTCGCCTCGAGTCAGACCAGGGCGAGCAGGGCGCCGGCGACGATCACGGCGAGCACCCCGGCGCCGACCGCGGCGTAGCGACGGTCACCACGGCGGATCCAGCGAGCGACGAGCCAGAGCACCCGCGCCAGCGGGACCGCGACGAGCGTCGCCACGAGCGCGACGCCGGCCCAGCCACCCACCGGCGAGGGCAGCACCACCGACGCGACCGCCAGCACGGCGACCACCAGCAGCGCCCATCCCAGTGCGTTCGACAGCGGCCGGAACCGGTCGAAGCGAGGATCGACGATCTCGCCGCCGGACATCAGAGCGCCCTGCCGATGACGACGGCGGCGACGACGAGCAGCAGCACGCCGGTGAGGCGCCGGGCGGTCGTCGCCTGCATGCCCGACTGCAGACGGGCGCCCAGCAGCCCGCCGCCGAGGGCGCCCACGACGACCGCCGCGCACGGACGCACGTCGAGGCGCCCCTGGCCGGCGTAGATCAGCAGCCCGCTCGCGGCGGTCAGACCGAGCGTGAACGTGGTCGTCGCGGCGGCGACCTTGACGGGCACCTTCATGATCTCGCTCATGGCCGGGGTCTTGACGAAGCCGCCGCCGACGCCGGAGAGCCCGGCGACGGCGCCGGCGAGCACCGACGCGGCGAGTCCGGCGGGCACGTGGCGGGCCTGGTAGGGGACCATCGCCCCGCGCAGCGAGTACTGCCCGCCCAGCGTGCCGGGCCACTCGCCGGTCACCCCCTCGGCGTCGAAGGTGGAGTCCGGCTGGTTCCGCAGGCCGGTGCGCGACAGCGCAGCCACCGCGCCGACCAGGGCGGCGGCCCCCAGGATGAGCTGCAACGCTCGCTGTGGCACCTGCGTCGAGGCCAACGCCCCGGCGACGGTGCCGACCGAGGCGGCCAGCTCGACGGTCAGCCCCAGGCGATGGTGCACCAGCCCGTCGTCGATCTGGCGCGACGCGGCGGCCAGCGACCCGGCGGCGACCGCCACGAGCCCGAGCGGCGCAGCGACGAGCGGCTCCACGTCGAGCACCACCAGGACCGGCACCAGGAGCGTCGCGCCCCCGATGCCGCCCACCGAACCGGCGAGCGCGCACGCGAAGCCCAGTAGGACCAGCGTGAGGAGCGGCAGGGTCACGCCGGGGCGACGATCCGGGCCTCGTCGGGGCCGAGGGTCGTGGGGTCGAGCGCGGCCCCCGCCGGATCTGCAGCAGGGAGGGCGGTGCCGCCGAGCACGACCCCCGGCGAGATCGCCCCGGGCACGGCGACGTCGGTGAAGTTCACCGCGACCTCGATCACGTCGTGGCCGCTGGCCGCGCCGGGGGCGACGCGGCGCCAGCGCAGCACGCCCTCGGGCGCATCCAGCATCTCGATCGACCCCGAGTGCAGCGCCTCCTCGGCGTGCCGCAGCGCGAGCAGGCGCCGGTAGTGCTCGAGCATCGAGGTCGGATCGCCCTGCTGTGCCTCGACGCTGCGCTCGGCCGCGTCGGGAGGCAGGGGCAGCCACGGCGAGGGTCCCCAGCCGGCGTCGGGCTCGCGGGTCCACGGCATCGGCGCTCGGCAGCCGTCGCGGCCACCGGGGTCGACGACCGCCTCGTCGGGCACGACCGCGTCCTCGAGTCCGAGCTCCTCGCCCATGTACAGGAACGGGGTGCCGCGCAGGGTCAGCAGCATCACCGCCGCCGCGCGTGCCCTGGCCTCGGAGCCGTAGCGACTGCGGTGCCGGGTGACGTCGTGGTTCGACAGCACCCAGGTGGGCCAGGCGTCGATCGGATCGAGCAGCCCGTAGGTGGTGTCGATCTCGGCCCGCCAGCGTGCGGCCTCCCAGGGGCAGTGCAGCGCCGTGAAGTTGAACGCGAGGTGCAGCTCGTCGCCCTTGCCGAGGTACGACGCCATCACCGTGGTGTCGAGCACGAACGTCTCGCCGACGACCATCCGGTCGCCGGGGTAGGCGTCGACGACCTTGCGCATGGCTCGGAGCTGCTCATGGGTGCCCGGCCCGAAGTCCTGGAGCATCGCGGGCAGCCCGACGAGCTCGTCGGGCATGTCGGGCAGCGCGGGGTCCTTGCCGATGCAGTGCACGACGTCGGCGCGGAAGCCGTCGACGCCGCGGTCCATCCAGAACCGCAGCACGTCGTGCATGGCGGCCGCGACCTCAGGGTTGTTCCAGTCGATGTCGGGCTGCTCGGGCAGGAACAGGTGCAGGTAGTACTGGCCCGTCGTCTCGTCGAGGGTCCAGGCGCACGGCGGGCCGAACGCGGTGCTCCAGTTGTTCGGCGGGCCACCGTCGGGTGCCGGGTCGCGCCAGTGGAACCAGTCACGGTGCGGGTCGTCGACCGAGGAGCGGGCCGCACGGAACCAGGGGTGCTGGTCCGAGACGTGGTTCGGCACGAAGTCGACGATCACCCGCAGGCCGTCGCGGTGCGCGGTCGCGATCAGCTCGTCGGCGTCGGCAAGGGTGCCGAAGAGCGGGTCCACGTCGGTGTGGTCCGAGACGTCGTAGCCGAAGTCGGCCATGGGGGAGCGGTAGAAGGGCGACAGCCACACGGCATCGGCCCCCAGGTCCGCGATGTGGTCCAGGTGGGCCGTGATCCCGGCCAGGTCGCCCACGCCCGAATCACCGGACGGCGCGAAGCTCCGCGGGTAGATCTGGTAGAAGACCGCTCGTTTCCACCACGGCAGCCGATGAGTGACATCGGTCTCATCTGTGTGGGAGATCGTCACGGCACTCCTCGCGATCGGCGCCGTGACGAGCTTCCACGGCAACAGGCACCGCAGCGTAGCGGCGCCCCGGCTACATGTTCGGGGGTCCGTGGCGCGCTACACTGGCGGATTCAGTGGATCGATGACGGGGAGTCAACCGTGAAAAAGGGTCGGCACCGGCGGTACGAAGAGGCCCGCAATCTCAAGCGTGGGCCGGAACTCGATGTGGACGCGCTCTTCGCTGATCTCGAGGGCGAGCCGGCAGTGGTCGCGGCGGTGGTCGACGACCGCTCCGACGACGCCGAGTACGACTCGACCGACTACGAGCCGGGCGATCTCGACGACGGCTACGAGTCCACCGACGACATCGAGGCCTGATCCGTCACCGGCCCCGAGCCGCGTGAGGTCAACGGGGTCCGTGCACGCCGCGTCGGCGCGCCCGTGGGGAGCGGCGTCGCTCCGCTGAGGCGGTCCAACAGGCGGTCCAGGTCGAGCGCGTTCGTGATCACGACCGCGTCCCGCGGGACGCGGTCGGCCCACGACGCCTCGGCGTAGAGCTCCTCGGAGGGCACGAGCGGGATCCCGCGGAAGCTCAGACCCGGCGCCCCGCTGCCGTCCACGGCCGGATGGCGGAACGTCGCTGCACCCAGGCGCAGTGAGCCGTCGGAGTAGTTGGTCGGTCCGGCCACCAGCCCCCGGGCTGCGAGGCGACCGAACACCGACGTGACGAACTCGTGGTACACGAGCGTCGACAGGTCCGCCAGACCCATCACGTCCTCGGCGACGAAGGGCTCCGCGACCCGGTCGCGGATGGCGATCACGGCCTTCATGCGGGCGAGTCGGTGGCCGCCGCGGAGCCGGGCGAGGTCGCGGCCGTCGAGCCGGCTGCCCTTCACCGAGGCGAGCCGTGGGTGGCGACGCCACTCGCGCGCCTCGGCGGCCACCTCGGCGATGCGGGCGGCATCCTTGGGTGCCACGCGCTCACCCACCGGGTTGCGCAGGGCCCGGTCCGCCTTGGCGATCGACTCGAGCGCAGCGACCAGCACGCGGTTCTCGACGGTGTCGAAGCTCCGCCCCGCGGTGACGCACACGAACACGTCGTCGTTGCCGAGGGCGTTCGCCCTGGCGGTCAGGGTCTCGCCCCAGAGGATCGGTCCCCGGACCGAGTTCACGCACCGCTCGGGCACGGCGTCGACGCCGCTGGGCAGGGTCCGGACGCGCACGCCCATGCCGTCGAGCAGGGCACGGGCCTCGTCCGACGCGGCGAGGCTGATGCTGACGGCGTCCGAGAGCGTTGCGACGTCCAGGCCGATCAGCGCCGAGACGAACGGGATGGCGGGGGCGGTGCGTGCCCGGCTGCGCCAGAGCTGGCTCGTCGCCGGCTCGCGTCCGGGCGCGTCGCCCGCCGTCGAGCCCGGATCCTCCTCCGCGACGGCGTCGGCCTCAGGCGACGAGCTCATCACCGAGCAGCTCCGCGATCACGCGACGAGCCTCGGCCTGCTCGGGTGGCTCGAGGTGGCCGGAGAGCAGCCGGTACAGGCGGGCGCCCTGGTGCTCGTCGAGCCCCTCGAACTGGGGCAGGAAGAACGCGTAGAAGACCTCGTAGAGCAGCCGGGAATCCGTGATGCCGTCGCGGCGACGACGCTCGGCGTACTTCGCGGCGTCCACGTAGATGGCCGGGCCGAGGTTGTTCAGCGTGCGCAGCGGCAACAGGTTGCGGACCAGGTCGCCGGAGCCCTCGAGCAGGCGGTCGTACGCGATGTCCGGCGGCGTGCCGACCTCGATGAACGCGAAGCGGCGCATGAGGGCGTACGACATGTCGAACAGCAGGTGCTTGTCCATCGCGTTCATCGTGGCGATGATGCGCCACGACGCCGGCACCCGGATCGGGTCACTGCCCTCGGGCGGCTCGATGCCGTGGGGCACCAGCGAGATCGGCTTGATCTGGCCTGAACGGCGGAACGGCAGCACGACCGCCGAGCCCGACAGCACGGTGAAGAGCTGACCGAACGCACGGTCGAAGTTCGACCGGTTGAGCTCGTCGATGACCAGCCACCGACCGGTGTCGATCGCCTCGACGAACAGCCCCGGACGGAAGATCAGGCCCTCGGGTGTGGGCTGCAGGCCGCCGATCGTCTCGAACGTCGTCCACTCCGACGTCGCGGTCGTCGGCTGGTAGCCCGTGCACAGCATCGAGTGGCGACCGAGATCGGCCGCCAGGTAGGCGAGCGTCGTCTTCCCGGTACCGGGCGGACCGGTGAGGATCACGTGCTTGCCGGCGTCCAGCGCCGAGACGAGCTGGTCGACGACGTGGTCCGGGAAGATCATCCCCTCCGCCTCGGCGACGCGTGTCAGTTCTGCTGCGGAGAAGGTCGTCACCCTTGCCGGATCGGTGCGTCCGGAGCCGGCCTTGAGCATTCTCCCGGGCCATGAGCCCTCAGCGACGCCGGACGGCCGGGTGGGGGACCGGCGTGACCGCCGGGGTGAGCACCAGCTCCTCGAGCAGGCGCTGGTACACCGCTTCGCCCACGAGCCCGACGATCTCGTCGCGCAGGGAGTCGACGACCATCTCGGGGGAGCCGAACGCCTCGGGCTCCTCGGTGCACCACCAGTGGAACACCTCGCCGCCCTCGCCCCAGTCGCGGCGCTTCCACTCGCGCAGCGTGTACGTCGTGTGGCCCAGCTCGTCGGTCGCGTGCACGAGGCGCAGCGGCAGCTGCCAGCACACCTCGGGCTTCCACTCGACGAAGCTCTCACCTGCGTCCAGCGCCCCGACGTGCAACGCACAGCCGGTGCCCAGGTGGAAGTCCGCCCGGTTGAGGAAGATGCACGCGCCGTCGTGGACCCGGGTGGTCCAGTCGCCGTCGTCGTTCTTGGCGATCGCGCCGCCGAGCTGCTCGGCGAGCGCACGGTGCTGCCACTGCTGGTCGGTCAGGGTCCGGGCCCGTCGCTGCACACGCTTGCGGTCGGCGGGATCGGCGAAGTGCGCGCCGTGCGTGCAGCACCCGTGGCCGAGCTCGGTGGCGTCCTCCTCGAGCACCCCCTTGCAGCCCTGGCCGAAGATGCAGTGCCAGCCGCTCGTCAAGAACGTGACGTCGAAGAGGTAGGTGTCGCCCTCGTGGTCGAACGAGACCCACTCGCGACGGGTGTCGTCCTGCGGGGGTCCGGCGGTGCTCACGTCGCCGGACACTACCCACCCGGTCGCAGCATGGCCCATCGGCAGGTGGTCGCGGAACTAGCGTCACATCCATGTTCACCGCGGACGCTCCGACGGGGTCGACCGGGGCCGCCGACGAGCGCGCCGAGGCGCCCGCAGGGAGCGCCGCGGGCCACGCCGTCACCCACGGCGACGACGCCCTGTTCGCAGGTCGGTTCGACCGTTGGTACGGCCCCCTGGTCGGGCTCGCACGACGCATCCTGGACCCGACGACGGCCACCGCGGCGTCGCTCGAGCGGGCGGAGCAGATCGTCGTCGACTCGTTCGTCGCCCGGCGCTACACCGTCGGTGCCGACGAGCCGTCCGACGTCGCGCACCTGGTCGGCGACGTCGCCGAGCACTGCCTCGACGCCATGGTCGGTCACCCCGGCTCCGTGCCGCTGCACTACGAGATCCTCGGCCCGGACATCGACTTCGACGGCGAGCTGCCCCTGGCCGAGCTGCACGGCGCGCTCAACGGCATGCGCCGCTGGGACCGCCGCGTCGGTGTGCTCGCGCTCGCGGCCGGGTTCAGCCCGTCGCAGGTCGCGACGCTGCTGCGGCGTCCGCTCGACGAGGTGATCGACCGCGTCGCCAGGGTCTGCACGCGGCTGGCCGACGGTCGACGCATCGGGCTCAGCGACGACCTGCAGGTGGGTGTGGAGTGAGCACCGACGTGAGCGAGCCGAAGGGATCCGGCAGCACCGACGTGCCCGCGACCGACGCGCCTGCGACCGATGTGCCTGGGACCGATGCGGCCGCCCAGTACGCCCTCCTGGTGGCGCTGGTCCCGACCGGTCTCGACGTGCGCGCGGCCAGGGCCCGGGTCGAGACGGCCGCCGCCGCCCGTCGACGCACCCGGCGGGTGCTCGCCGGATCGTGCGCCGCGCTGGTGGTCGTCGCCGGCTGCATCGCGGTGGGCCTGCTCGGCGGCACCGACCCCGGCGACATCGTCGCGGACGGCGATCGTCGGACCGAGCGCTCGACGACCACGGTGTCGTCCACGACCACGGTCGAGGAGATCGAGATCATCCAGGTCGCGCCGACGGTCGAGACGATCGCGCCGCTCGCGACGACCACGACGCCGGCCCCGGTGACGACCGCACCCGTCGCCGTCGCACCGCCGCCGACCGCGGCGCCGACCCCCGCTCCGAACCAGCCGCTGCAGGTCTCGCTGACCGTCGCGACACCCAGGGTCGACGCGGGCGACGTCGCTCGGATCGACGTCGCGTGGCACGACGCCGACCACGGCGGTGTGACGCCCCACCTGTCGATCGACTGGGGCGACCCCGCGGTGTCGGTCATCGCCTCGGTGCCGCCGTCGCCGCCGTGTGACGTGGCGGGCCCGGCCGCGGGTGGCACCGACCAGATCCTGTTCCGCTACGCCACACCAGGGGTGCACGAGGTCGTCGTGACGACCTCGACCTGCGACGGGCTCGGGGCCTACGGCGAGCGTGTCCGCACGACCGCTCGCATCGAGGTGGTCGAGCCCGCCGACGGGGCCGAGCGGGCCGTCGTCGCGCACGTGGCACGCCCGTCGACCGAGGGGCAGCCGTCGCTCGACGACGCGCTCGCCGAAGTCGTGGCCGTGGACTCGACGGTGACCCCGCTGGCCGAGCGTCGACCGGCACTCGCGCAGTACACCCCCTCGGGCCCGGCGACGGTGCTGCGGGTCCCGGTCGGGACCCGGGGAGCGCTGCGTCTGACGTGGCCGGGCTCCGCGTGCACCGCGAGCGGCGTGATCGACCTGCCGGCCGCGCCGACGGACCGTGCGCCGCAGGTGCTGCTCGACCGGTCCTGCTGACGTGCGCTCAGGCCGTGGCGATCGCCGGCAACGGCTCGGTGCCGTCGCCCAGGTCGACGTACAGGGTGGAGCGCTGCCGGAGCTGACGGCCCAGCGGCTCGACGAGCGCCCGGAAGTCGTCGGCGGACACGTCGGTGCCGTGCGACGCACCCGCGGCGCGTGAGATGTTCTCGTCCATCAGCGTGCCGCCCAGGTCGTTCACCCCCGCCTGCAGGAGCTGGCGGATGCCGTCGAGACCGAGCTTCACCCACGAGCCCTGGATGTTGTCGATCCAGCCGTCGTAGGCGATGCGGGCGACGGCGTGCATCAGCAGCACCTCGCGGAAGGTCGGACCGCGACGGGAGCGACGCTGCAGGTACAGCGGGGTCGCCATGTGCACGAACGGGAGGCCGACGAACTCGGTGAAGCCGCCGGTCTCCTTCTGCAGGTCCCTGGTCAGCACCAGATGCTTCGCCCAGCTGCGCGGCTGCTCGATCGAGCCGAACATGATGGTCACGTTCGAGCGCAGACCCACCGAGTGGGCGATGCGGTGCGCCTCGAGCCACTCGCCGGTGTCGATCTTGTCCGGGCACAGCACGGCCCGGACGTCGTCGTCGAGGATCTCTGCAGCGGTGCCCGGCAGCGACTTGAGCCCGGCGTCCATGAGCCGACGCAGGTAGGCGTCGAGCGGTTCGCCGAGACGTTTCGCCCCCTCGGTGACCTCGAGCGCGGTGAAGGCGTGCAGGTGCATCTCCGGCACCGCTGCCTTCACGGCGTGGCAGACGTCGACGTAGTAGTCGCCGTCGAAGCTCGGGTGGATGCCGCCGACCAGGCACACCTCGGTCGCGCCGACCGCGTGCGCCTCGCGCACCCGCTCCTGCATGTCCTCGAGGGTGAGCAGGTAGGGCGTGCCGCGCAGGTTCAGGCTCAAGGGTCCCTTGGAGAACCCGCAGAACTTGCACTTGAACGTGCAGACGTTCGTGTAGTTGATGTTGCGGTTCCGCACGAAGGTCACGACGTCGCCGACGGCACGTCGACGCAGCTCGTCGGCGAGCTCCGCCACCGCGGCGACCTCGGGCCCGCGGGCCGAGAACAGCGCGACGATCTCGTCCTCGCCGACCTCGTGGCCGGCACGCACACCGTCGAGCACCTCGGCGACACGACCGCCCGCGGGAGCCGTCGTGGAGGCAGCCGGCAGGAGCAGGGGAGGCGACACCGGCGCGCCGGAGTACCAGGCCGTCGAGGAGTGCGATCGATCGGCGATCTGGATGACCTCGGCGCCCGTGCCTGCCTCGGTGTTCGCGGTCATCTTCTCCGGGAAGAACGCGCCGGGATCGTCACGGCCGAGACCCTCGGCATCGGAGCGGTCCATCACCGGGAAGCGGGTGTGCTCGTCGAGCCAGCGTTCGGGGGCCAGCGCCCACTCCGGGTAGATGGTCAGGCGGGGTGCGAGCACGAAGCCGTGGGCCTCGGTGACCTCGCGCAGCCGGTCGAGCGCCGGCCACGGCCGTTCGGGGTTCACGTGGTCCGCGGTGAGCGGCGACACGCCGCCCCAGTCGTCGATGCCCGCGTCGAGCAGCACGCCGAAGTCGTCGGACAGGTTCGGCGGCGCCTGCAGGTGCACCTCGGGCGGCAGGATCAGACGGGCGAGGGCGATCGCCTCGAGGTAGACGTCGGGCGGGCACGGCTCGGCGCGGTGCATCGCGGTGCCGTCCTTCGGCAGGAAGTTCTGGACGATCACCTCCTGCACGTGGCCGTGACGGGCGTGCGACTCGGCGATGGCGACCAACGCGTCGATGCGGTCCTGCCGGGACTCGCCGATGCCGACGAGGATCCCGGTCGTGAAGGGGATCTGCAGCTCGCCCGCGGCCTCGAGGGTGGCGAGTCGACGGGCGGGCACCTTGTCGGGAGCGCCGCGGTGGCACTCCAGGTCCGGGTTGAGCGACTCGATCATCATCCCCTGCGAGGGCGACACGGCGCGCAGCCGGGCGAGCTCGTCGCGGCTGAGCGCGCCGGCGTTCGCGTGGGGGAGCAGGCCGGTCTCGGTGATCACCAGCTCGCACATGGCGACCAGGTAGTCCACCGTGCTGGTGTAGCCGTGCTCCTCGAGCCACTGCGCGGCGACCGGGTAGCGGGCCTCGGGACGCTCACCGAGGGTGAACAGCGCCTCGTGGCAGCCGGCCCGTGCACCCTGGCGGGCGATCGCCAGGACCTCGGACGGGCCCAGGTACGGCGACTCCAGGCGGGCCGGCGGCTGGGCGAAGGTGCAGTAGCCGCAGCGGTCCTGGCAGAGCTTCGTCAGCGGGATGAAGACCTTCGGCGAGTACGTGACTCGTGTGCCGGTGGTCGAGTTGCGCACCGCTGCGGCCTCGGCGAGCAGGTCCTGCGCGCCCAGGTCGGACAGTTCGGAGAGGTCGGTCACGCGGGATGCTCCTTCGGAAGCGGAGACGTGGTGTCGTCGGCCGCCGGGGCCGACTCGGTCCGGTCGGCACTGGCGGTGTGATCGGCACGGCCAGTGTGATCGGCACGGCCAGTGTGGTCGGCACGGCCAGTGTGGTCGGCACGGGCAGTGTGGTCGGTCCGGGCGGTGCGGTCGGTCCCCGGTCGGCTGGAGATGTCGGTCGGGCCGTAGGCGTGCTCGCACGTCCAGCAGTAGAAGCCCAGGTCCACCTCTGTGCCGCAGGGCTCGTGCACCAGCTGCGTGGGCGGACCGCCCTCGATCGTCCAGCGGTCGCCCCACTGCATCAGCGCGACGAGGATGGGGGAGAGCTCGATGCCCATCTTCGTCAGGCGGTACTCGTAGCGGACCGGGCGCTCCTGGTACGCACGCTTCACCAGCACGCCGTGCTCGACCAGACGACGGAGGCGGTCGGCGAGCACCGCTCGCGGGATGTCGAGGTCACGACGGAACTCGTCGAAGCGGCGCAGCCCTCGGAACGAGTCGCGCAGGATCAGGATCGTCCAGCGGTCGCCGACGATCTCGAGCGACGCGGCGATCGAGCACGCCTCGGGCCCGACGCGGTCGTCGTCGGACGCCGCATCGTGCATGTCGACGACGTCGCTCGTCGCCCTCGGATCGTCCCCCGTGACCGGCATCGGGGGAGACCGTAGCCGGGTTCAGATGCCGAACCAACTCAGTTCGCCTGATGAACCGACCACTCCATGTGCTCTGGTCTCCTCTTCCACCCAACCCGCTCCGTCATCTCTCCCACCCAACCCGCCGGGTGGCTGGCGGGTGACTCGTGTGTCATGGAGACGATGCAGTCCTTCGACGAGCTCTTCGATGCGGAGTTCCCGCGTCTGGTCCGGTCACTCGGGGTCGCCTTCGGCGTCGAGGGCGCTGCCGACGCGGTCCAGGAGGCGTTCCTGAGAGCCGACCGTCGGTGGCGCCACGTGCGACGCCTGGACGACCCCGCGGCCTGGGTGCGGCGCGTCGCGCTGAACCTGCTGCTCAACGCCCGGAGGGACCGGGTGCGACGCACCGAGATCCTCGCCTCGATCCGGGCCGTACCCACCGAACGGCTCGACGCCGAGCTGATCGATCTGCGCGCGGCGATCGCCGCGCTGCCCGACCAGATGCGGCTGAGCGTCTGCCTGCACTACCTGGCCGACCTGCCGGTCGCGGATGTCGCCGATGCGCTCGGTGTCAGCACCGGCACCGTGAAGTCCAACCTGCACGACGCACGGCGCCGACTGCGCCCGAGCCTGGAGGAGCGATCGTGACCGACTCGCCCGACACGACACCCCGCGACGACCGCACGCCGGGCAGCGACGACTGGTCGCCCGCCCGGCTCGACGAGCTCGCACCGCAGGTCGACCTCGCGGCGGCTCGGGCCGCGCTCGACCATGAGCGACGGCGGGCTCGCGCACGACGGACCTCGGTACTGGTCGGCGTGGCGGTCGTGGTCGCGGTCGGCCTGGTCGGTGCCGTCGGCCTCGGTCGCGATCGAACCGAGGACCTGGCCACACGCCCGCCGGAGGACCTGACGTCCAGCACCACCACGGACGCACCGGCGGTCACCGGTCCGGAACCCACAGGTCCCGACATCGGCACCCCCGGCGCCACGAGCCCGTTCGTCGGCCGCACCGAGCTGGAGCTCCGTGAGACGTACCCGCTCGTACGGACCCTGTTCCGCGACGGCCAGGCGGTCGGTGGCGGCTTCGACCTGCGTCCCGGACGCATCTCCATCAGCGTCGAGGGTGGCGTCGTCACCGCCGCCGGCGTGGAGTGCCCCGACGGCGTGACGCTCGAGCCCTGGGCCGCGCAGGCGTGCGACCCGGGACCGGACGACGGCCCGACCGTGTGGGGCAAGCTCATCCCTGCCGGCGGCGGCTTGGCGCTCGAACCTGGCTTCAACGCCCGCCGCTACTACGAGGGGTTGCTCGTCGACCCCACCAGCGCGCCGCCGGGCACACCCGTCCACGACATGGCCGGGGCAACGGTGCCGGTCGCGGAGCTGCGCGCCGAGGACGTCGTGCACCTCTGGATCAGCGGCGGCTGCCGGGAGTCCCGGCCGGTGCAGTGCACGATCGACGCCATCGTCGTCGAGCGCTCCTAGGCTGACGCATCCATCTACGGAATCCCGAGGGAGCACCGATGACCGAACCCACCACACCGACCGATGGTCCCCGCGCCGACGACTCCAGGACGAGCTCGTCGAACGCGACGCTGGTCGGACTCGTGATCGTCGTGCTGCTCGGCCTGCTCGCCGTGGTCGCGGTGCTCGCCTTCCGGGCCGACGAGGACGACGTGGTGAGCGGTGACGGGTCCGAGACCACGGCGCCGGCGCCCGACGCGACCGAACCGGAGGAACCCGTGACCAGTGAGCCCCTCGGTGCCGACAGCCCGCCGGTCGGTCTGACCGAGCTCGAGGTGCGTGAGACCTACCCGCTCGTCCGCGTCGTCGAGGTCGACGGCGAGCCGCTCCCGGCCACCATGGACCTGCAGCCCGGGCGCATCAACCTGGCGCTCCAGGGCGACGAGGTCGTCGGCGCGACGGTCGAGGGCTGCGACGACATGGTCGACGACGCGCCGGAGTGGATGGCGCAGGCCTGCGATCCGGACCCCGAGAACGACGGTCCCACCACGTCGGGCAAGCTGGTGGCGGATCCCGAGGGCGGCGACGAGCTCACCCTCGAGGTCGGCACCCAGGGCGACCAGTACCACCAGGGCATGACGGTCCGCCCCGCGAGCGACGAGACCCTCATCCGCACGCTCGACGGCACACCGCTGATGGCCGACGAGCTGCTGCCCGACGACGTCGTGTTCGTCTGGACCGGCACCTGCCGGGAGTCCTCGCCGGTGCAGTGCGACATCCACGCCCTCGTCGTGGACCGCGGCACCCCCTGACCCAGCACCCCTGATCGGGCGCTCCTGATCGGGCGCTCCTGATCGGGCGCTCGTGACCCGAATTCCGTCTCCGATTCGGTGCGACGGCACCGAATCGGAGACGGAATTCAGGGCTGGAGCGAGGC
>JAEWED010000228.1 GCA_023389745.1 Actinomycetes bacterium | reverse complement strand
GTTCGGCGCGCCGCCGCCGCCTCCCCCCGGCGGGTTCGGCGGACTGCCTCCTCCGCCCAGTGGGTTCGGCGCGCCGCCGCCTCCGGGCGCGGCGGTGCCGCCCGCGCAGCCGTGGGCGCCCGTCGCTCCGGCGCCCGAGAGCAACGGCATGGCGATCGCCGCGATGGTCGTCGGCATCCTGTCGCTCGTGACCTTCTGGCTGTGCGGCCTGGGTGCCGTGCTGGGTCTCGTCGCCGTCGTGCTCGGCGCGGTCGCACTCTCGAAGGCGAACAAGACCCCGGCACGCACCGGCCGCGGTCAGGCGATCGCCGGCATCGCCACCGGCGCGGTCGCGCTGGTGATCAGCCTCGCGTTCGTGGCGCTCGTCGTCATCGCTGGGGAGAGCACCCCTGAGTTCCAGGAGGTGAACACCGACCCGTCCGATGGATTCTGCGACTCGGAGCGGTTCTTCCAGGACCCCGACTGCTGAGTCAGATGTTGTTGCGGTGGATGCGCTCCGGCGCGATCCGCAGCACGACGCGGGCGGTGCCGATCGGGTTGCCGTAGGGCGTGCCCATGTACTTCTGCGAGAGCTCGTCGATGTTCGCCCGCGCCTCGTCGCCGTGGATCGTCTCGATGACCCGGCCGCGCGCCTCGATGTAGCGGTAGGGGTTCTCGGCGTCGAAGATCGTGACGGTGACACGAGGGTCCGCCTCGACGTTGCGGAACTTCTGCCGTCCCACCTCGGTGTTGATCACCAGCGCATCGTCATCGGCGTGAACCCACATGATCTGGGTCTGGGGCTGACCGTCGGACATCAGCGTGGTCAGCGCGGCGAAGTTCTTGCCGCGTGCGAGCTGGGCGAGGGTGGGATCGAGGCTCATCTGTGCACCTTCGGTCGTGGCGTGTTGCCAGGGTGGTGGGTCGTGGGACGGGTCGGGAACAACTGCTCTCGCTCCATTCTTCCCTGCAGAGGTACGGTTCGGACCGCTGGGCGGCGAAGTGGAGCGGGGGATGGATCGACGCAGCGTGCTGAGGGGCGGCCTGCTCGGAGCGGGCGGACTGCTCGCGGCCGGTGCGACGGCGTGCGCGCCGGCACCCTGGTCGCCCGACGACCTCGGGCCGTTCGACTGCGGCGTCGCCTCGGGTGTGCACTCCGACACCGCCGTGGTGCTGTGGACCCGGTTCGCGCCCGGTGCGCGCGCTGCCGCGTCGGTGCGCTGGACGGTCACCGACGACGAGACGGCCAGGGTCGTGAGCTCCGGCACCGCGGTCGCCTCGCCGGACCGGGACGGCTGTGTGAAGGTGCTCGCCGAGGGCCTCGTCCCGGGCCGCACCTACTGGTACCGCTTCGAGGTCGACGGGGTGCAGAGCCCACCCGGGCGCACCCGCACGCTGCCCGCTGCCGACGACGACGTGTCGCGGGTGTCGTTCGCCGTGGCGAGCTGCCAGCAGTTCGCCGCCGGCTACTACCCGGCGTGGCGGGCGATCGCGAACGCGGACCTCGACGCCGTCGTGTTCCTCGGCGACTACATCTACGAGTCGACCTCTCGCCTCGGCGCCCGCGCGGATGACGGCCGGGTCGCGAACGACCTCGAGTCGTACCGGGGCAAGTACAAGCTGTACCGCTCGGACCCCGACCTGCGCGCCGCGCACCAGATGCACCCGTTCGCGATCGTGTGGGACGACCACGAGTTCGTGAACAACTGCAACCGCGTCGAGATCGCCGAGCAGCCCGAGCGTGCCGCCGCGGCCTACCGGGCGTGGTTCGAGTACCAGCCGGTGTGGCCGATCGGCGAGGGCGCCGACGCGCTGCGCATCCACCGTCGCCACCGCTGGGGCAAGCTCGTCGACCTGACCCTGCTCGACACCCGCCAGTACCGCGACGCACCCATCGACGGCCCGGCGATCGGTTCGACGCTGGACCCGCCGCTGCGTCAGGTGCACTCGCCGGAGCGCACGCTGCTCGGCCTGCGCCAGCGCGAGTGGTTCCTCGACGGCTTCGACGAGGCGCAGGACGACGGGGTGCAGTGGAAGCTCGTCGGCAACCAGGTGATGTTCACGCCGCTGCGGCTGATCGACCTGGACACGCCGGTCATGCGTGCGCTGCGACCCGATGTGGTCAGCGGCGCCGGCGTGTACGGCAACCTCGACGACTGGAGCGGCTTCCTCGGCGAGCGCGACCTGGTCACCGCTCGCCTGGCGGACCACCGCATCGGCGGTGTCGGTTTCCTGACCGGCGACGTGCACATGTTCTTCCAGTCCCAGGTCGCCGCCGACATGGACGACGAGTCCAGTCCGATCGTCGCCCAGGAGTTCGTCTGCGGGTCGGTCAGCTCGGTCGCCGCCGACGTGCTCGGCCCGCTGATCGGCGATGTCGAGGCGATCGTCAAGGGTCTGAGCCCCGGGTTCCGCCACGCCGACATGATCCGCCGCGGGTTCGGCCGGGTGACCTGCACGAAGGAGCGCACCGAGGTGCGGTTCCACACCGTCGACGCACTGACGCCCACCCCGTCGGTGGCCGATCCGACGCACCGCGGGCACGTCGCGTTCGACTGGTCGCCGACGCACCAGGTGACGATGTCGACCGTGCGGGTCTGAGCGCCCGAAGTCGTCCGCACCCGAGGCCCGTGGGGCCTAGGTTGACCGCTTGATGCACGACGACGCCCGACAGCCAGACGGCGCACGCCACCGGTCGCTGTGGCGTGACCGCGCCGGTGGCATCGGGGTGATCGCCCCCGCGGAGCGCACCGGGAGGGAGCGCTCCGGATCCGACGTGCTGCTGCTGTTCGTCGCCGCGGTGCCGGTGGTGTTCATCGCGCTGCTGGCGGTGCCGCCGTCGGGGTTCGAACGAGCGGTCGTCGGCGTGGTCGACACCGTGCCGAGCTTCCTCGACGCGCTGTGGCGGATGGGCGTCGCCGCGCTGCTGCTGTGGTGTGCGCTGGTCGTGGTCGTCTCGGCGGTGCGCCGTCGCGGCGACCTGCTGGTCGACGCCGGGCTCTCGGCGCTCGTCGGTGCGATCGCCGCGCTCGGGTTGGACCGCGCCGTCGACGGCGACTGGCCGTCGGTGTCCGAGGCGTTGACCGGCGGCTCGACGGGCTCGGTGCCGCTGGTCGCGTTCGCCGTGGCCGCCGCGGTCAGCTCGGCTGCGGCGCCGCACCTGACACGACCCGCGCGACGGCTCGGGCGCTGGATCGTCCTGTTCGCGGTGTGCTCGGTGGTGCTGCTCGGATCGACGTCGCCCGCGGGAGCGGTGGCGAGTCTGCTCGTCGGTGTCGCCGCGGCCGCCGTGGTGCACCTGGCGTTGGGCGCCTCGTCGGGCCGACCGACCGAGGCCGAGGTGACCGAGGCGCTCGCGCAGCTCGGCGTGACCGTCGCCGACCTGGTCGTCGCACCCCGGCAGCGCTCGGGAGTGCTGGCCGTCGACGCGGTCGACGACGCCGGTGTGCCGGTCCGCATCGCGGTCTACGGGCGCGACGCCCGGGACACCCAGATGCTCAACCGTGCCTGGCGGGCGATGTGGTACCGCCACGGCGAACAGGTCGTCTCGAGCCGCCTGCAGCAGGTCGAGCACGAAGGCTTCATGGCGTTCCTCGCCGGGTCGCGTGGTGTGCCGGTGCCCGAGGTCGTCGTCGCAGGGCGCACCGCCCGCAACGACGCGCTGATCGTGCTGCGCGGCGCGGGTGGTTCGCTGGCCGAGGCCGATCGGACGCGCGTCACGCCCGAGGCGATCTGGGACGTGGTGGGACGACTGCACGCGGCGGGCCTGGTGCACGGCGAGCTGTCAGGGGAGAGCTTCGCGGCGACCGCGGGCGGCCGGGTGCTGCTCACCGAGCTCGCTCCGGTGGGCCTGGCGGTGTCCGACGACCAGCGCCGCATCGACCTGGCCCAGACGCTGGTGACCACGGCGGTGCTCGCCGGGGTCGACGACGCGGTGGCGGCGGCATTCGCCCGGCTGGGTGTCGACGGGCTCGCACCGGTGTTGCCGTACCTGCAGGTGCCGGCGCTGGGTGTGGTCCTGCGGCGCGAGGTGAAGGCCGCGTCGCTCGACATGGACCAGCTGCGCTCGGCCGCCGCCGAGGCCGCCGGTGTCGACGAGCCCGAGATCGCGAAGCTGCGCCGGGTCTCACCCCAGACGCTGCTGTCGGCAGGGCTGTTGGTGCTGGTCGCGTTCGGGCTGATCGCCGCGCTCGGCCACGTCGACCTCGAGGAGCTCGGCCGTGAGCTCGCCGCCGCGTCGCCGTTCATGATCGCCGCCGCGGTGCTGCTCGCCCAGGTGCCGTTCTTCTCGCAGGCGATCTCGACGGTGGGGGCGTGCCCGCGGCCGATTCCGTACGGACCGGTCGCGGTGCTGCAGTTCGCGATCGGCTTCGTGGCGCTCGCCGTGCCGTCGACCGCCGGGCGTGTCGCGCTCGGCATCCGGTTCTTCCAGCGCCAGGGCATCCCGCCGGGCTCGGCGGTCTCGATCTCGGCGATCGACAGCTTCAGCGGGTTCCTGGTGCAGATCGCACTGCTGCTCGTGACGTTGGTGTTCGGCGTCGGCAAGGTCGACCTGTCGTTCGACACGGCGTCGAGGAGCTCGATCAGCGACCTGTCGTGGGTGCTCGTCGTCGCCGCGGTCGTGCTGGTCGTTGTGGTGGGGTTGGCGATCGCGCTCAAGCGCATCCGCCAGCGCATCTGGGCGAGGGTCAAGCCGTTCGTCGACGACGCCAAGGATGCGCTCGCCGGGCTGCGCTCGCCGACGAAGCTGCTGCAGCTCTTCGGCGGCAACCTGCTGTCGCAGGTGCTGATGGCGTTGACGCTCGGGCTGTGCCTGCGCACCTTCGGCGGCCAGCTCAACCTGTCGACGCTGATCGTGATCTACGTCGCCGCCGCGCTGTTCGGCGGGTTCATGCCGGTGCCGGGCGGGATCGGCGTGATGGAGGCAGCACTGATGAGCCTGCTCATCGCCGCGGGGATCGAGCCGACGACGGCCACCGCGACCGCGTTGCTGTTCCGGGGGGCGACGTTCTACCTGCCGCCGATCTGGGGCTGGTTCGCGCTGCGGTGGCTGCAACGCCACAGCTATCTGTGATGTCAGAGGTTCGTGGCCGCCCGCGCTCGCTGGGCCGCCGATCTGCGCTGAAGGCGGCGCTCCAGGGATCTGCGCTCCAGGGATCTGCGCTCCAGCGATCTGTGCGTGGGGGTGTTGTCGGGCGACCGTGCGGCGCGTCGATCGCCGGGTGTCAGGGATCTGCGCGTCGGCCAGTCGTGGGACGACGCTGCTGCGCGTCGATCGCCGGACGGTCGGCGACGGAGCGTCGCTCGTGAGCCGCGACGGGTCGGTGCGGGGCGAGTTCCGGGCGGGGGCGGCGGCGATCGCTCCGATGCTGATCGGCGTGGTGCCCTTCGGGCTGGTCGCCGGGGTGACGGCGGTGGCCGGCGGGCTGGGCTTCGGTGCGGCGGTCGGGTTCTCGACGATCGTGTTCGCCGGGGCGTCGCAGCTCGCGTCGATCGAGGTGCTGTCCAACGGCGGCACGGCGCTGGTCGCGGTGCTGGCCGCGTGCACGATCAACCTGCGGATGGTGCTGTACTCCGCGTCGCTCGCGCCGTTCCTGGCGCGCGAGTCGATCCCTCGCCGGGCGGTCATCGCCTATCTGATGACCGACCAGGCGTACGTCGTGTCGGTCACGGACTGGGCCGGCACGGTGCACGACGACTCGCCGCCGACGCTGGCTCGACGCTTCGCCTTCTACACCGGGGCCGGGTTGACGCTGTGGGGCTCGTGGCAGCTCTCCACGATCGTCGGGGCGCTGGCCGGCACGTCGCTACCGGACTCGGTGCCGCTGACCTTCGCCGTGCCGCTGGTGTTCCTGGTGCTGCTGATCCCGACGCTGAGCTCGGCCCCGTCGGTCGTCGCCGCGCTGGTCGGTGGTGCGGTGACGGTGCTCGGCCTCGAGGTCGGGGTGGGGTCGCTGTCGGTGATGGTCGGCGCGGTCGCCGGGATCGTCGCGGGTGCGATCGTCGACACCGACGAGGGCCCGGTCGCCGGCGGGGCGGCCGGTGGCGCTGCAGAGGGGGCGGACTCGTGAGCGCGACGTGGATCACGATCATCTGCGCGGGCATCGGGACCTTCGCGATGCGGGCGTCGTTCGTGATGGCCGCGCACCGCTTCGGTGAGGTGTCGCCGAGGGTGCAGCGGGTGCTGCGCCAGATCCCCGCCGCCGCGCTCGCCTCGCTGGTCGTGCCGGCGCTGGTGCGACCCGACGGTCACTTCGACCTGATCCAGGCCGAGCTGCCCGCAGGGATCCTGGCGGCGCTCGTCGCATGGCGCACGAAGAACACCGCGGCCACACTCGTCGTCGGCCTGGGCGCGCTCGTCGTGCTGCGTTGGATGGGCCTGTAGCTGCCGGCCGTTCGGTCGGCGGGGGTAAGGAGTGGGGCAGATGTCGGAGCACGTCGCAGAGGTGGCCTGGTCGCGTGAGGGCGCGGGCTTCGGGGTGGACTACGACCGCACGCACGAGTGGCGCTTCGACGGTGGGGTGACCGTGCCGGCGTCGTCCGCGCCGGGGCTGTTCGGCGACCCGACACGGGTCGACCCGGAGGAGGCGTTCGTGGCGGCGATCTCGAGCTGCCACATGATGTGGTTCCTGTACCTGGCCGCCGAGGCCGGGTTGGTCGTCGACCGCTACGTCGACCACGCAGTGGGGATCCTGCGGCGCACCGAGTCCGAGCACAGCTGGATCACCGACGTCGACCTGCGCCCCGAGATCGAGTGGGCGGGCGAGACGCCGAGCGACGACGTGATCGAGGGACTGCACCACGAGAGCCACCGCCGCTGCTTCATCGCGAACTCGGTGAAGAGCCACATCACGGTGCACGGTCGGGACTGAGGCGCTCGGTCCGGGACTCCGGGACTGGCGCGCTCGACTCGCGCGCTCGGACTGGCGCGCTCGACTGGTGCACCCGGACTGGGCACCCGGGACGGATCGCCGAGGGCCACGGGTTACGGTGGCTGCACGTACCCGACCGCCGTTGACCGAGGAGCCGCAGTGACCGACGAAGAGATCATCGCCCTGTTTGACCGTTCGAAGACCGTGGCGGTGGTCGGTGCCTCGGAGAACCCCGAGAAGCCGTCGAACAAGATCCCGAAGATCCTGCTCGACGCGGGGTTCACGATGATCCCGGTGAACCCGACAGCGCAGGAGATCCACGGCCAGAAGGTGTACGCCAGCCTCGAGGACATCCCGGTGCACGTCGACATCGTCGACGTCTTCCGCCCGCCGGCCGAGGCGCCCGGCGTGGCGGAGTCCGCCGTGACCATCGGGGCGAACACGCTGTGGCTGCAGATGGGCATCACGTCGGAGCACGCCAAGGAGATCGCCGAGGGCAACGGTCTCGACTACGTCGAGGACCTCTGCATCGGCGCCACCGTCAACCGCCTCGGCTACTCCAAGAAGTAGCGGCGCTGGTCGTCGCCTTGCGGCCCGCCCGTTCTGCGGCTGCGCTCCGATCTCAGGGCTGTGCCTGACACGACGCGTCACCTGCAGCCCTGAGAACCCGCCACCCCAACGCCGTGTGGCGGGTCAGGTGGGGTCGGCCGACGCCCTCGTCGTCGGCCCAGATGCGCAGGTCGCCCATCGGGAGAGCGAACGACCTCAGGCGAAGACCTGCGTCGCGGTGAACAACACGCCGAGCAGGAGGCTGACGAAGGCCAAGGTGGTGCGGGTCTGGGCGGCGAGGTCCTTGTGGAGCTGGGCGGACATCTTCGAGAACCCGGCATCCATGGCCAGCGACAGGTGCCGCTCCTGTGATTCGAGTCGTTCGTCGATCTGGTCGAGGCGTCGGTCGATCTGTTCGAGGCGTCGGTCGATCTGGTCGAGTCGGCTTTCCGTCTGTTCGAAGCGTCGGTCGATCTGGTCGAGTCGGCTTTCCGTCTGTTCGAAGCGTCGATCGATCTGGTCGAATCGGCGATCCATCTCGTCGAGTCGACGGTCGATCCGATCGAATCGCGCTTCCATCTCACGGAAGCGGCTGTCGACCTGATCGAAGCGGGCGTCGGTGCGAACCTCGAGCATCTCGATGCGCCCCGTCAACTGCTCCCGCACGTGGTCCAAGTCGGAGCGGGTGGCCACGTCGGCCCAGCCGACGGGTGGAAGGTGACTCATCAGGGCGTCCGCTCCTTCCTTGCCCAGGGCCTCCTCGAGCGCGAGATACATGAGGTGGCGTTCGGCTTCGCTGATCGGCATGGATACTTCCCCGTCGGTGAGTGCGGCGGCAGGCCGCTCGGATGTCGGGGAAGTGACCGACGAGTCGGTCGCCTTCCACGGTATCGCGCGGTATTTCGGTTCGGTCCGTGTCGTCGGGTCGCGACCGGGGAGCGGTCCCCGCCCAGACGCCGCCGGTTCCGTGCGAGTTCGTCAGAGGCCGTTCGTACGTTCGGGACATGACCTTCCGACCTCAGTTCCCGAAGAACTCGTCAACCCGGTTCCAGCGCGATGAGCGTGGCAGGTGGGTGCTCCCGCCGCCCGGGGCTCCGAGCGGTCCGTTGCTCCAGGCACGGCGGGGAGCCGCCCCGCATGACCCAGCGTTCATGTGCTTCGACGCCTCCGCGGTCGTCGCCGAGGACCAGGAGGTCGCTCCCACCGTGATCACTTCGGCGAACTCGTGGGAACGCAGCTCGTCGATCTGGCAGCTGGTCGCGCACCTGCACCACGACGCGGAGCGCGCGGCACACTTCCAGGCGCTTGCCCGGGCCGGATCGCCCCGGCAGCTGAGGTGGGTCGAACGGGTCCCGGACGTGCACATCACCGAGGTCGTCGAGCTGCCCGAGCCCGAGCGTCGCCACATGGCGATCGGTCTGCAAGTGCCCGACGGCCCGCTGATGAGCCTGGAAGTGGCGGTCCTCCCGGATGATCGAGCGCTGGACCAGGCCAGGTTGTGGAACGGACCGCCGGAGCGAGTGCTCAAGGGAACCTGCTGCCCGGAGCACGCGGCGACGGTTCGCTCGATGCCGTCGAACATGGCGGCTCGCTTCCTCGAGCGCGGGGTGACCTCTCCGTTGGGGATGATGCCCTTCGATGCATGGGACGTCACCGAAGGGCTGCGACCGCTGATCTGGTTCGTGATGCAGCGCCTCCGTCAGCAGCGCTGACCTGTGGGCCCGGTGCGACTCAGAACGTGGCGTCAGGGTCCTGATCGGCGGCGTTGGTGACGTCGCGCCAGGTCTCGGCGTCGTTGCCGCCGACGGGGAAGCCGCCCCGGTCCTTCAGCAGCTGGGCGGTGTGCATCAGGTTCCAGGCCATGATCGTGGCGTTCTTGTTCGTGAACTCGCTGTCGTAGCCCATGCGACGGTCGGTGCCCTCGATCGGGTCGCCGTAGCTCGGGCCCGGGCCGATCTCGCCGATCCAACCGCAGTCGGCCTGCGGAGGGATCGTGTAGCCGATGTGCGAGAGCGCGAAGAGCACGTCCCTGGCGCACGCCTTCACGCCGTCCTCGTTGCCGGTCACGACACAACCGCCCGCCTTGCCGTAGTAGCGGTACTGGCCATGCTCGTTGGTCTCGTCGCTCGACGCATAGAGCCGTTCGATCGCCAGCGTCGCGACGCTCGACTTCACACCGAGCCAGATCGGGGTGCCGATGACCAGGATGTCGGCGTCGAAGACCAACGCCTGGATGCCCGGCCAGTCGTCGCGCTCGTCGCCGAGCGTGGTGGTGTCGGTGACCATGCCGAAGCCGATGCGGTGTTCGAGCAGGTGGATGAGCTCGACGTCGACGCCTTCGGTGCGCATGATGCCGCCGACACGAGCGAGCAGGCGGCGGGTGTGCGACTGGCTCGCCTCGTGCACCAGCGAGCAGTTCAACATCACCGCGGACAGTCCCGAGAATCGCGCCATGCAACGACGCTACGGCGTCAGGCCCGTGCTCGGCTGGTCGTGAACGAGCGCGGCCGATGATCTGTGCGGACGGCGATCGGTGCAGACGGCGATCTGTGCACACGGCGACCTGTGCACACGGCGATCGTGATGCTCCCGGCTCGCTCGTCGCGATGTTCAGCCAAGGATGTCGAGCGCGTAGCGCAGCGCGTCGTCGAGCTCGGCTCGCTGGTCCAGGGTGAGCGTGCCGACACACTCGGCGTCGAGGTGCTCCGCCCTGATCGTCATGAGATGGTCGCAGTTGGCGACGCAGTCGGTCGGCAGCCCGTTCTGAGGTCCCAGCGGCACCTCGGAGCGGATGCCGCGGACCGTGCGCGTCACCGGGGCGACCGTCACGCTGTCGAGGACTGCGGCCGCAGCGTCGCGGGTCAGCACGACGACCGGGCGACGTCCCACAACGCCACCGAGGTCGGCCCAACAGACGTCGTTGCGGGCGAGCCGTGGTCGTGGGCTCACCACGGGGGAGCGGTGTCGGTCGCCGCTCGGTCGCCGGCGTCGAGCAGTGCGGATTCGACGGGCGTCCGCCGGTACGCCTCGACGAGCTCCCGGTCGGCGTGCGCCCAGTCCTCGGCGTGCAGCACCGCCTCGGCGCCGCGGCGCAGCAGCTCGGAACGGCTCACCGACAGCTGCAGGGCCAGCGCGTCGAGCCGATCGACCGTGTCGTCGTCGAGCTGGACCAGCACCTGCCGTCTCGCCATCACCATATGGTAAGCCATATGTCCCATCGGCGGCTGCGAGGTCGCCGACGCCGATCATGTCGAGAGGTCGCGCAACGCCGTGCTGATCGCCGCAGGCTGGGCCTGTTCCGCGTCGGGTCGGAACGGGTCGAAGGTGCCCGGTCGCACCGGCAGCCGAACCCGTCGGCAGAGCTCCTGCGCGTCGGGTTCGACGTAGGTGCCGATCGAGTCGAGCACCAACCGGTAGTCGGCGACCCCACCCAGGTCTTCGGGAGGTGTGGCCCGCGTCGCCGACACCAGGCGCGGCAGGATCGCAGAGGTCTTGCCGAGCGTGGTGCGCGACTCGACCGTGATCGTGTGCACCCAGTCGGCACCGTCGGGGTCGTAGCGGTAGCGCAGGGTTCCGGACGCCTCGAGCACCGGCATGAGCACCAGGCCGATCATCTCGCCCATCGCCGGCTCGCCATCGTCCTCGTCCTCGTCGCCCCGCCGCTGCGCGTCGTGCCGCCGGGACGGCCCACCCCAGGTGTTCCACGGATCCCGGTTGTCGTCGGTGCGGGCGACCAGGCGCCCGTCGAGCTCGAATTGCGCGTCGCGGCAGTCGTCCCAGCCGAACGCGACCTGCAGCACGTCGTGCAGGTGGCCGAAGGTCTGCTGGCCGAGCACGTCGATGGTTCGCTCGATCGGTGGCTCGATCCCGTCGAGCGTGATCCGCAGTCGGTGGACGGGCTGGCGCTGCAGGCTGTCGCGCACCTTGATCAGCCGGGCGCGGCGGTCGCTGGTCAGGTAGTCGGCGTGGAACTGCGGTGCGTCCGCTGCGGGGTCGAGGCCGACCGCGCGCATCAGCCCGGCGGAGCGTGTCGTCTGGGAGCCGGAGACGGCCAGGGTCTGCGCCAGGTCCTTCGCCTGCACGGCGTACCTGCCGAGGCGGTGGTTGCGGGTGGCGACGGTCCAGACCAGTGCCGCGGCGGCGGTGTGCGTCGAGCTCTTGCGCCGGAACGACGCTGCGCCAGCGGTGGCGACCCGGTGCAGCAGGCGGCGGGTCGCGGTGCGGATCTCGACGTCGAAGAGCTGGTCGCACGCACGGTCGCACAGGTCGAGCACCTGCATGACGGCGGGCAGGATGTCGTCGGGCACGCCGGTCGGGTCGAACGGTTCGTCGGGCAGCGGTACGTCGTCGAGCGCAACGAGCGCGTCGGGGCCTCCGACCAGCTCGGTCACCTCGTGCAGCAGCTGCGATCCGAAGGTACGGGACTTCATGCCGAGGCCCGTGCTCAGCTCGAGCGACTCGCAGCCGTCGGGGTCGGTCCGGTCGTGGTAGCGGCGCCTCGTCGGCGGACGTCGTTCGTCGTCGGGCACGAGCTCTGTCTCGTTCCGCACGGACAGGCGGTAGTCGGCGAGGGTCTCGTCGTCGTAGCCGTCACCGCCGGCGGGCATCCGGGCGATCACCCAGTTCAGGAGCGGGCGAAGCGGCTCCCAGCCGGTCGTCGCGTCGACGCCGAGGGGTGGGCGGGGAGTGGTGAGTGCCTGCTCGATGTACGCCCGGACCTTCGCCGACGACACCGACCGGACCATCGGCGGATGGGTCTCGCTGACGACCGTCGTGGCCCGCAGGAGGGCGACGGGACCCGTGTCCATCAGCTCGGCGTCGGTCACGATGGTGCCGAGGCGATGGTCGATGCGCACGACGAGCGTCATCGCCTCGGCGTCGACGGGCAGGAGCTCGATGGCGAACTTGTCGAGCAGCCAGTCGCCGATGATCTCGTAGACCTTGCCGACCTTGAGCTTGCCCAGCTTCCGGAGCGACACCGGCAGCGTCTCGGGCGAGGCCTCGACCTCTGCGGCGAGCGCCGACGCTCGCTCGGGGTCGGGGTGTAGCTGGGCCATGACGGCCTTGATCGATGGCGTGGCGCTGGTGGCGTCGATGATGCCGGTGGCCCGAGTCGGTGGGCCGTCGTCGAGGTCCCATCGAATGGCTGCCGAGCCGAGGATCAGGAGCTCGTCGAGACGGAGGTCGCGGCTCCAGCCGTCGATGTTCTCGGCCAGTGCGGCAGCGGTGCTCGACCGGGCGTACGGGTGCAGGGTGCGTCGTGGGCTCATGGCCGGCGACCCTACGAAGCCGCGCTGACGAACGGGCCTCGTTCGACCGGGGATCGCGACCCGCTCGAACGACGTCGGACCGTTGCTGCGGTGCCGCGCGCGACATGAGTCGCGTCAACTGATGTAGTATCTGATGCAGTCGACGGCGAGCGTCGGCCGAAATCGGGGGCATTCCCATGCGAACCACGGTGACCATCGACGACGAGCTCGTGGCCAAGGCCGCCGAGCTCACCGGCATCGACGAACGTTCGGCGCTGCTCCGCCACGGGCTCGAGACGCTCATCGAACTCGAGAGCGCTCGGCGACTCGCATTGCTCGGTGGCTCGGACCCGACGGCGACCGCTGCGCCACGCCATCGTGAGGGTGCTGCGTGATCCTGGTCGACACGTCGATCTGGATCGATCACCTGCACCGTTCCGAACCAGAGCTGGTGCGACTGCTGGAGCGGAACGAGGTGTCGGTCCATCCGATGGTCATCGGGGAGTTGGCACTCGGCTCGTTGGCGAACCGAACCCAGGTGCTGACGCTGCTCGAGCGCCTTCCCCATACCCGCACTGCCACGGCTGACGAGGTGCTCTCGCTGATCGAGTTGGCGTCGCTCGCATCGAGGGGATTGAGTCTGGTCGACGTCCACCTCCTTGCCGCGGTGCTGCTCACCCCGGAGTGCCTGCTGTGGACCCGGGACCGACGGTTGCTCGCTGCGGCCGGCGATCACGCATGGAGCCCGTCGACCTGACCGACGCTGCGTCGCTGTCAGGCAGCTCGGTCGGTTGTGGTCTCGGGGTCCGGCAGCCAGCGGGTCGTGCCCATCGTGAGCTCGCGCATCGACCACCAGTGCTGTTGGTCGTCGAAGACGACGGTGTCGACCAGGTCGACGCCGCGTTCGCCGAGCCAGGCCCGCAGTTCGGTGAACGCCTTCGCGTCGGCTTCGCTCACCGGTGGGCAGATGTCGCCCAAGCTGGTCGGGCGCGAGTCGACGACCAGCCATCGGCGGTGCGTGCAGCGCTCCAGGCGGGCGTGCAGCAAGGCCTTGGTCAGGTCGCTGCGGTGCTCGTTCCAGTACAGCAGCGACTGGAAGCTCGACGGTCGCCAGCCGCACTGAGGCTGGCCGAGCTCGTCGAGGTGCATCACCTCGGCGCAGGTGCCGAGTCCGAACATCGGCCATCTGGCCGCCTTGGCGACGACGTCCTCGGCGCAGCGCAGCTGGTCGGCCTCGGTGATCGGATACTCGCGGTGATCGTCGAGCGACCCGATGATCTCGTAGGTGTGCATCGACAGTCCTCTTGACGCTGGTGGGCCAAGGGGAAGTGGTCGCCGAACCTACCGACGGCGGCGGGCAGTGCCAACGGGGCGAGGTCCCCGGGTTTCGACGGCGGCCCGCCGCGCTGCGCTTCCGTTGCCCACCTCCGGGGTCGACCGTAGGGTGATCGTCAGCTTCCCCGAGCACGAAGGACCGACCCGCCAGGTCGGACCGGCCGATCTCGAGGAGCGAGATGTCACTGACCGAACGCAGCAGAGCGGCGCTGTACCAAGGGCTCATCACCGTCATCAACGATGAACAGGCGGTCCAGGAGATGATGTCGTACTTCCCGGCACGAGACGTCGAGGAGCCCGTGACCAAGGAGTTCCTGCGCGCCGAGCTGGCCGCGAACCGCGAACAGATCTGCACCGAGCTGCGCTCCGAGACGCTGACGTTGGGCCGAGAGCTTCGTGTGGAGATGGCGGCGCAGCGTGAGGAGTTGAGCGCCGCGACCGCGACGCTCGGTCGGGACCTGCGCTCGGAGATCCACCGCCTTGGGCTGATCAACGTCGGGTCGCTGGTCGCATTCGCTGGCGTGGTCATCGCAGCGGTCAGGTTGTAGCGTCGTCGGCCGACCGGTCAGACGTCGGGCGCGCACTCGCCGCTGCCGAGTGCGTGCAGGCCGGCGAGGTCGCCGGTGCCCCAGTCGGTGACGTCGCTCCCGCCCCCGCTGTGCATGAGCTGCTGCGTGTCGGCGACGTGGTCGAGTCCCATCGCGTGACCCATCTCGTGCTGGATGACCGCCCGCACGCCGTGCGGTCCATCGGGAGACGACATCGCCAGGCCGAGGTCGGCGGCGTCCAGCAGCACAGTGCCCGACACGCTCGTGAGTCGCCCTGATGGGTCCGAGCCGACCATCGGGCCGCCGAGCCCGGCGATGTAGCCGGCCAGTCCGGGCTGGTCCTGTTCGGTCCCCCATGTGATGAGCAGCGGCGCCCAACGGTCGTCGTAGCGATCCGGTTGGTACGGCTCGCGCTGCTTCGCGTTCACCTCGTCGGTGTAGCCCTCGAACTCGAAGACCAGACCGGTCGCCGCGGCGGTACGTCGGACGGCGTCGTGCACGAGATCGTCGCTGCCCGGAGGGGCTCCAGCGGGGTTGAGCACGTAGCGCACCGGTCGGCAGGGATCCCAGGTGACCGGCTCGTCGGTTCCCTCATGTGTCATCGCGAACTCGTAGGCGCCGGGCGACGCCGGGGCGGGCGGGGGAGTGCCGAGGGGGGTGGATGACGCGCTGCGATCGATGGGCGGGTAGTCGGCGGGTCGCTGGAGTCCCGGCGAGCCCAACGCCGTGGGGATCGTGCCGGTCTCTCGCTGTGTGTACCAAGCGACACCCATGATGAGATGAGGACGGCTGGCGCGATGAGTGAGCTGACCCGCATCGCGCGCCATGGACGCGCCAGCGATGCCGTTGGGCTGGGTCCGCTGGGCGGCCCGTACCTGGAACGACGGTCGGCAGCGACCTGTCGGATGCTGCGCCGACGTCGTGCCGCGGCCACGCCCGGGATCTTCGCCGTGCGGGCCCGGCGTCGGTCGCGTTCGGTGAGGCGACGGATGTGCTCGGCTTCCTCGGCCAGCCGTCGATGCAGGTCCGCTTCACGGGCACGACGCGCCGCCTGACGCTGGCGCTCCTCCGCGCTCAGCTCACGCGGCGCGGTGACGTGATCGTCGAAGAAGCCCGCGCGTCGCAGCGCTTCGAACGGGTCGTCGTCGGCCGACCCGCCCGTCCTTCCCTCTCCCATGGAGGGTGACGCTACCGAATGTTTGTCGACGCAGGCGACCCGGTGGTGGCGTGCTCGACGAACCTGCCGACACGACTGTGAAGACCAGCGTGGTGCATCCAGTGTCGATCCACGACTGGGTGTCGCTGTCAGACCAGGCCGATACCCTTTCGGTGGGAAGAAGGAGGGGTCGGGTTGGGGGCGTGTCGGACCTGGCGCGACGAAGAACGCCTGGAACCAGAGCCACCGACAGCGACCGCGACCGCGACCATGTCGAAGTGGTCGTGGGCGGGCTCTCAGAACGCCGGACGCCCACCTCGAGTGCGGAGCACATTTAGCGCCGTGGCTCGTGGCGCGAAAACCATGAAGGAGAGCAATGATCCAGCGATCAAGCGAATTGGAGATGTGGGCAGGCGAGCTCATCCAGGTGAGTGACTTGAACCACTCGTCGTCGACACCAAAGCATCTGCCGGCACCGGTGCTCAGTGCGGTTGGAGCGGCAGCAACTGCGTCCCCGCTCGCGCTTGAGTCGATCCGCGCTGCCAGTCAAACAGGCAGCGGGCTTCAGGTCGTCTTCACTCCGACGGTCATGCGGGGGCTTCGCGACGGAAGCCTGAAGTTGCTGACCACCCGCACGGGCGAGCAGACGGCAACGGCAGTGAACCTCTCCAACTCCTTCGTCGCGAACGGGCGGATCGTAGGCACCGCGACGGCGGCCGGCTCTGTCGGTGCAGGAACAACGCTCGGCGCCGCCGCACTGGTCCTGCTTCCGGTGGCGATCGCTGCGATCGCGTCGTATCAACAACAGCAGCAGCTCGATCGAGCGTTCGGCAACATCCAGGCGACGCTCGACCGGATCGAGAAGCGTCTGCAGGACGAAGAGCACGGGGTCATTGACGCGGCCGTCTCGTTTATCGGAGTGGCGGCACGCGCTGCTGACGAGGGACCCTTGCCGAACTACTTGCGTGCCGAGTTGGCGTCGCACCGAGTTCGTGTCGAAGGGGTGTACGCCGCCCGCAGGCGGTTCGTGAAGCGGTTCAAGTCTGAGCTCGAGCGTCAGCAGATCGAGTTCGAGGCGAAGAAGGGTGTTCGTCAGCCGTGGGTGGACGCGGTCCAGGAGATGGCGAAGGACGGTCGTCTCGAGGACGAGATCGTTCTCTTCCTCCGAGCCCTCATCGCTCAGAGTCGACTCGACGCGTTCGCTGCCACCTGTCTCGCAGAAGAGGGCCTGCCTGATCTTTCCGTACAGATGCTGCACGACTCGGCCTCCGAGCTGCGCGCAGAGTTCTTCGACCTGCACAACCGCCTCGTGCCACTCGCACGGATCGAGCCGCCACGTGGCATGAAGGAGAGGGTGCCGCTCATGGCGCGCTCGTTGGCCAGGGTGCACGCCACGGCCCAGACGCTGGTCGACCAGCTTGACCAACAGGTGCTGCCCGGCATTCCCGACCCTCATGACGAGCAGCCGCTGGTGCTCGAGGTCTCAGCCCAGGACGTCGAGGCGCTGGCACTGCTGCCGACAGCAGCGTGAGCCGGCTCTGGGGCCAGCTGTGAGTTGTCCCGATGCCGCGAGCCGATCTGAGGAGCCAAAGTGACCGACTACTTGTTCCATCGAAAGGGCGGGTGCCCTGCCCCCGAAACACCCGTCGAGCTCCTATCCGGCGACGTGTTCTTCCACCTTTGGTCGACGCGTCAGCACCCGTTCAATCAGATCCGCAACGGCGACCGCCTCTGGTGGGTCGATCAGGTCAGCCGAGAGGTGCGTTGGGAGTTGCGTGTGGTCGAGCTGCTCAAGCAGCAGTTCAACACGCCATCAGAGGCGCTCTCGCTGCTGCGGAGGGCGTATGGACTTCTGCCGGACGACCTCGACGAGTACTTCTCCTCGGCATCGACCAACGGTTGGTTGCTCGCCTTTGCGGTCGAGGTCATGCAGCCAGTCCGCGGCGTTCGGCTTCCAGCCGGCGAACGACTCGGAAGGAATGGGCTCCGCAGCCTCCGCGCCGAGCTGCTCGACGAGTTGAGCAGGTCCGGTCTGCCAGCACCCGCCGTCACTGCGCTGACCTCGCCGCCTCGCACGGCGAACGCCAGCGCGATATCCGCCATCTTCGTCCCTGAAGAGAGCCGACATGTTCCTTCCTGGATGAAGGCAGAGATCTGGGAGCGCGACGGCGGCATCTGTCAGGAATGCGGCAGTCGGCCCAGCCGGGCGGATGTCCACTTCGACCACACGGTGCCGTTCTCGCGAGGCGGGCGAACCTCGATGGAGAACCTCCGAGTGCTCTGCTCGACATGCAATCTGCGCAAGGGCGCCCGAATGCCGCCCCGGGCGAGCATCCGCGTGTTCGACGAGCCGGTCGCAGACCTCGCCGCCACCCTTGGGCGCTCACAGCCCCGAAGCGTCGATGACCTGGTCGCTCTCGTCAGCGAGGCGGTCTCGTCGCGCGAGCTTGATGCCGCAGAGGCCGCGGTGGTGGGCCTCTCTCGGGATGTCGAGTTTGACGAGGTGGAGCTGGATCGATGCATCGACGCGCTCGCTGGTGCCAGCGAGCTTGCAGATCGTGTGCGCTTGCTCCGTCTCCACGACGTCGACGAAGACCAGGCGATCCCACTACTCCAGGAGCTGAGCAGCAAGGCGGGGGCGGTCGGGCTTGAAGCACGACTGGAACTGGTGGCCGCAGGTGCGCTGGAACCGGCCGCTGTCGGGCCGACGCTCCTCGAAGCGGTCGGGTCCGACGATCAGTACATCGTTGGGTGGGCGGTCATGGCCGGGGCCGGACTTCCCGAGGCTGAACAGAGAGCCCTCGGCCTACCGGCGCTCGACACACTGCATGATTCACCGGTCGTCGAGTGGGGGACAGGGGCGGCGCTCGCAGTCGCGACCCTGATGATCGATGAGGCGGACGAGGGAGAGCTGGACGGTGTGGAGGTCCTTCGGCTTGGGGAGATCGCCCTCACCTCGAGCAACTCCACGACGGCGACCGAGGCGGCGCTGCTGCTCGCCGAGTTGTTCGCGGACGTCGCGGAGCCGACCGAGGCAACACGCGAAGCCGCTCGTCGGTATCTCGGGTTTGCCGCAGCGGGCCCACTCTCCGGAGACGATTGGGCTGAAGCGGGCATCCAGAGGGTCGAGGCAATGCTCGCTGACGCCTAGCTTCCTTTCGATTTCGCTGCCAAGACTGGATCAATTCTCAACATATGTTGGTGCGGCATGCCGACAGCGAGATTCGACGCCACAACGTCGAATCCAGCAGCATTCGTGGCCGAGCACGGGGAGGGCAACTTGAGTAGTACTAGCTCCGTGACATGGGTGGACGCTGTTGCCGCAATTGCTGCGATAGCAACGCCACTCGTGGTCGTCGGTCTGGGCTTCGTGGTGAACCGGCGGCTCAAGCAGGTAGAGGATCAGCAGTGGCGAGGCCGGGCGCTCATCGAAGCGCGTCTGCAGTACTACGGCGAACTCGCCGGTGGATTGAACGACCTGATGTGCTACTTCACCTATATCGGGATCTGGAAGGAGCTCGATCCGCCCGAGGTCATCCGTATCAAGCGATCCCTCGACCGCTCCTTTGCCATGTATCGGCCCTTCTTCAGCCAAGCGACGGTGGATGCCTACGGGGCATTCATGGACTGCTGTTTCCACAAGTTCGGCGGACCGGGACCGGACGCGGCGCTGAAGACCGGCTATAGGAGGCGGAGCGAGGCTGCAGGTCCAGACTGGCGAACCGAGTGGAATCGCCGGTTCACCGTCATGGAAGGCGACGAGGTCACTAGCGATCTTGAGGAGTGCCGACACCGCTATTCCAAGCTGGTGGAGTCGTTCGTCGAGGACATCAAGCTCACCTCGCCCCGGGGCGACTACGTCACCGCGAGAATCTCGAGGAGCGCACACTGAGCTTCCATCGCCCGTGTCGACGGGTCGTGCGGCGCTGCGGTCAAGCGTCGCTCTGATCCGTTGTTCCCGCCCCTAGCTCCTGAAGTACCCGCCGCACTCCAGCAGGGTCGACGAGCCGTTGTCGTGCGACCTCGAGCGCCAGGGTGTCGGGCAGGCAATCCGAGAACTTCATGTTCTCGGCGAAGTCATGGGCGATGCTCGGCGTCGGGAGTGTGTCGGGATGGAGATGGGCCAACCGTCGCACAACCTCCGCTGCCGACGCTCGTGGCGGATCCAGTCCGATCGAGAGGTCGTCACCACGAGATGCGGCGAAATCGCCAAGGGCGTCTGACAACGTCGCGTTGGCGCGGGCACCCGCCCAGGTCCACCAGCGTGCTCGAGTCGGTTCGATCACGACCGACGTCGAGCCCGAGCGAGCGAACCGGAACTCGGCTCGGATGTCCGCGAGCGCGGCACGAGCTCGTTCGGTCAGTGTTACGCCATCCACTTCGGCGCCAGCAGCAACATCGCGCATCGCGTCGCACAGCTCCGACCCCAAAACGCGTCCCCCACCCGACCAGCGAGACCGTCCGGCGGCATCGCTCGGCTCGACCCACGCGAATCGTCGACTCCAATCGATGCTCGTCACCTTCCAGGCCCGTCCGCCGAGCAGCACCGTCGCGTACGAGCGGTCGGGTGTCAGCAGCGAGGTCGGGTCCAGGTAGCCGAGCTCGTTCGCTCCATGTCGCACCACGAAATGCGGCGGCGAGGTGAACACCGACGTGAGCTCCATGAAGTGTCGGAACCCGTAGCTCCGCTCACCCTCGGGCCCGATCGACAGCATGCCGTGGTCATCGAACAACATCCCGGCTCGAACCAGGTGATCGACCACTGCGTCGGCGTCGCCTCGTTCGATGGCATCGGCGAATACGGGCAGTCGACCAGCCACGTCCTGCCATGTGTGACGACCGATCCGGCCCTCTTGGATCGTGAGCGCCATCAGCTGCTGCGCCAGGATGTGCAAGGGGAGCGGTGGCGCCTCGACGGGCTCGACAAAACCGGAGGACCACAACCGCAAGAGCCCCGCCGCGGCGAGGAACGGCAAGCCGTCGCCGGTGGTGAGCAGCATCATGTTCCGCTTCGTGCCGGGGCGTCGGCCGGTGCGGCCCAACCGTTGGAGGAAGGACGCCACCGTGGCTGGGCTGTCGATCTGGATGACACGGTCCAAGTCGCCGACGTCGATGCCCAGCTCGAGCGTGCTGGTCGAGACGATCACGCAGTCGCGGGCTTCGGCAAATGCCTCCTCGGCTCGCCGCCGCTCATCGATGGCGAGCGAAGCGTGCGAGACGAACGTGGTGACGCCGTGTCGTCGTAGCTCGGCGGCGAGCGACTCGACCCCAGCTCGTGAGTCGACGAACACCAACCGCTTCTCACCAGCGTGAAGCCGGGAGATCACGATGGCCGCGTTGCTGGTCGATCCGACGTGGTCCAGCACGAGCTCTGGAGCCGCTGCGGCCGCGCCGGCGTCGGGCGCCACGACACGGCGGGGACCTTCGGAGCTGCCAGCCAGCCAGGCCAGCAGTCGGTCGGGCTCGCCGACGGTCGCCGACAGCCCGATGCGCTGGAGGTCGCGACCGGCCAGCTCGGAGAGTCGTTCCAGCACGGCCAAGAGGTGCCAGCCGCGGTCGTCGCCCCCGAAGGCATGCACCTCGTCGATCACCACCGTCCGGAGGTTGCGGAAGACCCGTCGATGGTCCGTCTTGGTCGAGATGAGCATTGACTCGAGCGATTCCGGGGTGGTGAGGAGGATCTCGGGAGGGTCCTCGAGAATCCGCCGACGGGCCGCCGAGCCGATGTCGCCGTGCCAGAGACCCACACGAAGCCCGACGAACGACGCGTACTGCTCGAGTCGTATGTGGAGGTTGTTCAGCAGTGCCCGGAGCGGACAGATGTAGAGCGTCGACAACCCGGGCCGAGGCTCGGCGAGGATCTGCGACAGGACGGGGAAGACTGCGGCCTCGGTCTTGCCGCCCGCAGTCGGTGCCAGCGCCAACACGTGCTCGCCCGCAAGGATCGGCCCGACGGCTTCGTCCTGCAGTGGCCGTAGCTCGCGCCAGCCGAGGCTGTTGACGATGTGGTGCTGCACGATCGGGTGCAGTGCATTAAACCCCGTGGTCATTCTGACCCAGGTCGGCGCGAATGCTGCCGGCTTCGTGCCCTCATATGGTCGTTTCAGTGGCTCTGGTCATACGGACTCCAGTTGTGCGGCCCCGAAGTACGGTACCGCCAGCTATGGCCACGACAGACTGAGTCTGCTGTTCCGATGCCGAGATCGTTCACAGGGGAGACGCGTTTGCGGCACCCGAGAGCCTTCGCTCTACGGGTGCCGCTGCTGTGGCTCGGATAGGGCTGCCAACCCAAGTCAGTTGTGACTGATGAAGCTTCAGACTGGGGAAATGTAGAACGTCTGGTTGTGCCGCGTCGGGCGGATCGTCACCGTAGTGCCGTACGAGCCGAACCCTTGTGCACACCCGACGTTCACATGGATTGTGTTCTGGGTCCCGAGGCGGACGCGAGAGCCGATGATGTCGTCGCCCCAGTCCTGCGCAAAGTGGTTCGTCGTCATGTTGTTCGACGACACGACGACCGGCCGGTTGGCGCTGGTGCCGGCCCTGCACCATCCTGCCCACTTCGGCGTGACGATATACACGCTCGCGTTCGCGGAGGCAGCATCCGCCGGCGCCACGACCCCAAGCGAGACAACCGCGATCGCGATCGCAGCGATGATTGCCTTTACACGCTTCATTGCTCTCTCCCTCTTGACCAGAACTTCGTGTCCTGGACGATGAGAGGAACCTACGAATGGTGAAGAAGAACAGAAATGGGGAGCACTCCCCTCACCAACGGGCTGCGAGTGAACTCGGTGTTGAATCTGCTGTCAGCCGGCGTCGGTGCCCAGATCGAGCTCGATGTCGTCCGCAGAGAGCCCACGTTCCGCATTGCGCTCGACCTCCAGCAGCTCCGAGTCGCCGACGGTGAGCTCGTAGTGCTGGCGTGGATCGAAGTCGTCGAAGAGCTCGACGCGGTCCAGGACGTCACCAACGAGCTTCTTCAGGAACAGCCGCGGTGCGATGCCGACTTGTCCTCCGAGCCTGCCGGTGACCGCGTCGGCGAGGTCCGAGACGTAGCGGTCGTCGACGTGCTGCTCGACGCGATCGGCGGCGCTGGAGCCGCTGACAAACACGGTTCGAACGTTCGTGCCGAGCTCGACCAGACGCTCGTGGTCGAAGCCCGCCAGTCGGATCTGCACCGCACGCGGGTTGTCGAAACGAGGATCACCCGAGAAGTCCACCGCGAGGCGCTGCGCGAGCGGAGCGAGTCGCTGCACGCCCTGAGGCCCGTCGAAGAACGCAGGGGTGCCCGTGATCAGCAGATAGAGGCCAGGGAAGCGCCCGCCGTCGACTTCGTCGATGAGCTGACGCAGCGCATTGAGCGACTTGTCCCGGGTGTCGGAGCGCACCCGCTGGAGCGTCTCGACTTCGTCGATGATGACCAACAGGCCGCTGCTGCCCGAGTCCCTCACGACCGTGAGCAGACCCTGCAGGAACGAGAGCGCACCCGCATGGTCGATGTCGCCCTTGATGCCGGCGTAGCGCTTGACCGACGCGGCCACGTTGGGTTGCCCGCCCAGCCATGCGACCAGACCATCGGCGGTTGCGAGGTCGCCCTCGAGCATCGCCCGTCGGTAGGCACGCAGCACGGTGGCGAACGTCGGATTGGTCCGGCTGACCTCGGACAAGCGCGACTCGACGAGCCGATCGGTGGCGGCGGCAAGCGCAGCCTCATCGTGCTCGTCGATGGTGCCATCCGCGAGCACGTCCTCTTCGAGCACGAAGAACCAACCGTCGATCAACGAGCGGAACGCCCCTGTGTCACCGTCGCCGACGGCGAGCCGCTCGACCAGGCGTCGGTACACCGTCTGGAGGTGGTGCAGCGGTGTCTCGGTCTCGGAGATCTGGATCTCGCTGGTGACGAAGCCTGCCCGGCGGGCGCGCTCTGCGATCCACCGCGACGCGAAGGTCTTGCCGGATCCCCATTCGCCGCGGATGCACTTGAACACACCGGCACCGCTGGCAGCGCGAGCGAGCTCGTCGTCGATCGACGGCCCGAACCGGTCGAGTCCGACCGCCAACAGGTCGAGGCCCCGAGCAGGCACGGTGCCGCGCCGCAGCGCGTCGATCACCTCGTCTCGTCGAGCCTTGCTCGGTGTCGGCGTCACGATCCTCCCGCCAGGTTGTACGCGATGGCGATGCTGACTCCGATCGTCACGACCAGCGTTCCGGTCAGCCATGACAGCGCCCATGGTCGGTAGCGCTGATTGGTCGCGCCGATCGCGCCAGCGACCGCGAGGACGGCGGCCGCTGCGAAGTACCCCCAGCCCAGACGGGTGGAGAGGAGCGAGACGTAGGCAGCGATGAACGCCACCACGGCGCACACGAGCCCACGGTGAGCCCTCGTCTGCACAGTTCTCCAGGACGGCGACTCGGCTTGGTCCCGGCTTCGTGCCTGCACCTCGAGCTTCGCGATGATCTCGTCCACCTCGCTCGAGGACAGGACCTGCTCAGTGAGATCAGCGAGGTTCTGGCGAAGATGCTCGCCTGCGAGGACGTTGACACCGCGGTCGCTTCGTAGCGGTTGAGCACTTGGCTGAGTGATTCGTGGTCCCCAGACGACCAGAACCGACGTGATCCACGCGTCGGGCTGCTTCGCTGCACTCCATCCGAGATGCAAGGCGACATCACGCTCGTTGCGGTGAAGTCGGTCGGCGGCGTCGAGCAGCCACTGGTCCGGGTCGGTCAAGTCGATCGGATCGGAACGCCACTTCGTCTCGATCACGATCACCCCATTGGGGCCGACAGCGATGTGGTCGATGTCCCACTGTCGGAACATCACGCTGTTGACGTGCTTCCAACCGCGACGACGGAGGCGTCGCAACTCCGTCGCGGTCCACTCCTCGGCCGCCTGGCCCATCGCTGCGCTCGTGGAGCCGCTCGCGACGCTGACCCAGTGCGCGAGGTAGCCAACGGTCGCAGCAAGGAAGACGCCCGCGGCGAATCCCCTGACAGCGGACGGCCCCGGCAACCAGAAGACCAGTGCGATCGAAGCGAGTGCAGCGACTACGAGCACCACGACGATGCCGAGCGAGTTGGCGGCGGCGAACGAGCGCTGGCGGTCGAACGCGAGCCCTGCGCTGTAGGCGCCGGGGTGTCGGTCCGCAGTACGCGGACCTGCGTCGCTCATGACACACCGCCCAGGAACTGGGACCGCAGCAGGGACTCGTCGAGGCGTGCCTCTTGGGCGGCGGCGTCGACAGTCAGCACCCCGAAGCCGTCGACGTTCAGCACCCGCGCCAGGATCGCGAGGAACCCGGGCACTCGGCTGACGAGCGAGCCTGTGGCCTGTGCGATCACCGCGTAGTTGGCGACGCCGCCGCGTTGCTGCAACGCAGCGATCGCAGCCCGAACCTTGGCGGGGTCCGGCTTGGCGCGACCGATGGCACCGAGCTGCAGTGCGTAGACGTCGGAGCGCAGCACCTCGTCGATCCAGCTCGGCACCGTGTTGTCCGGCACCTCATCGGGCTCGACGACGGGGTCGGCCCCGACGACAGTCGGCGGCTCGAACAACGTGTCCTGCCCCTCGGGAGCAGCCTTCGGCTTCGTCGGCCGGCGCGCCGGCTTCTTCGCCGGCGGCGGCGCCACCTCGGCAGTCTCGATATGGAGGTCCCACCATGCGGGCCTGGCGACGGAGAGCTGGGCCCAGCCCTTCGGCAGCTCGACCCCGGCGGGGGCGTACACCGACAACGGCACGATGCACTCATCGGGCGTGGCGCCGCCGTGGTAGCCGCCGTGTCTCGCGGAGTACCGCAGGTCGTCATGCCACGGGGCCAGCACGCCTCGCTCGTCGCCGAGCAGCACACGGGGCCCTCGCAACAGCACCTCGTCCTCGGTCGGCTCGCGATCCGCGATGCGCCAACGGTCGCCGCCGTCGCCGGACCTCAACACGTCGCCCTTGCCGTCCAGGCCGACGCCCAGCACGTGTCCGTGGTCGGCAGTCACGATCACGATGCGTCCGGCCGAGCATGCCGCGCGCAGCAGCGCTGGCAGCGGCCCCATCTGCTCGATGCGGTACTCCGTGGTGAACGTGCCACGGCTGAGCTCGTCGTCGATCGTGTTGACGACGACCGCCACGACCGACGGGCCGTTCGCTCCCAGGTCGGCAACGACCTGCTTCGGCAAGCCCTGCCCGACGCCGCTGACCAGGTCCTGGCGGTGGTGCAGCACCACGGCAGGGGGGCCGTCGAGCTTCGAGATCTTCGGATGCGTTGGCAGCTCCCGCTTCTCGTCGACCGCGGCGCCGATGCGCAACTTCCCTGCCAGCAGCGAGGTGCGTGAGGCCTCGGTGACCGTCGGGAGCGCGGCCAACGCCACTCGGCGCTGGTCGTTTCGGCCGATCTCCTTGAGACCGAACTGGGCGAACTGGTCCGCCAGCTCAAGGAACGGTGCGAGTCCGCATCCGTCGAGGACAACCAGCAACACGGGTGACTGCTTGGCCAGCGGCGCCACCACGTCGCCGAGGACCGCCTCGACGGCGACCGTACGCTCCGCGGGCAGTTCGGCGGCGGTGCCGTCGGTCGTCCACCGGGACAGAGCGTCGGCGAAGGCCCGGTTACCCAGGCTCCGGCGTTCGTGCGCCGCTGCGCTGATCTTCCTCAGCACGTCGGCAAACCGCTGCGGTGTGTCGTCGCCCTCGCCGACTCGACGTCGAGCCGCGTCAACCCACGCGCCGTCGGCCAGGTAGGCGTCGATCGACTCCGCCAGCGTCAACGGCGTGGCAGTCGCCTCGCCATCAGTCGCGCCGGTTCCGTGTCGCTCGCTCACCGGATCACGCAGCCACGACACCAGACGAGCCGCCAACTGCGCGCGTTGTGCCCGTGGCCGACCCGATTCGAGCCCTGCCACGCGGTGCGCGACCACCCGCTGCACCTCGGCGCGCAACGCGTCGCCGTCGAGCGAGCCGGTGGCGGTCAGGCCGGATTCCAGCAGTTCGGCGAGCTGCTCCAGGCGCGCTTCGAAGCTCACGCTCAGCACGTCGCTCGCGTCAGGGTGGCCAGACTGCCAGTCGGTCACGAGCGCCGAGCCGGTGTGCTCGACGTCGATGGCAACGGAGCGCCGGTCGAGGTCGTCACTGCTGGCGAGCTCGTCGTACGCTCGCTCCGCGGCACGAGCCCACGCGTCGAGCGCAGCGTCAGTGACCACATCGCACCCTGTCAGATCCTCGATGCGAACCTGCGCCCGAGTCCCTGCGATCGAACCGACGACGGTGCGTGCGGCGAGCCCGGCGGGCAGGCATCGCTCACCACGACCCTGCGCGATCGCTCCGGTGATCAAGGCGCCGGCAGGGCCGAGGAGTTCGCCCAGGGTCGAGCACAGCGACGTCACCACCGACGGATCGACCTGTTCGACACGTGCCGAGAACCCGCGGTCTGCGGTCGCGACGAGCAGCCGCTCTAACGAGACCGCAGTGGCGCCCAGGACCGCGGCGGTGAGCGCTCGCAGTGCAGCCTCGGCGGACAGGACGACTGCCCCAGCGGGCAGCGCGCTGACGGGAACGTCCAGCAGCGGGTCGGCCATCCACGCGAACCGAGGCTCGCTGAAGGCGGGATCCAACGACCGCGCACCGAATCGCTGACGCACCGCGTCCCACGGGTTGAGCCCGAACAATCGCGGGCGGATGAATCGGGCGAGCAGATCGTCGCCCAGCTCAGCTTCGGCCAGGTCGGTCAGCAGCACCAGCGATCCCGCCGCAGCATCGTCATCGGCAGCGTCGAACTCTGCGATCGCACGGCGTGCAGCGAGTGGGCTCGGACATGGCACGACCCGGATGGTCCCGACCTCGGCGTCGTGCACGTCGCTGAGGTTCCACACCGGGGCCGCCTTGACGCCGACCACGAACGGTTCGGGGTGGAGTTGGCCCCTGGTGCCGTCGCGCAGCTCGCGCACGAGTTGGCGCACCAGCTCCGCGGTGGCGGTTCGGGCCGACCGGTCGGTGTCCGCGACGCTCACGTGGCAGGGTCCCCGGGTGACTGGATCTCGATGTCGAACGGGCCGTCGCCGAACTCGCCGGCGTCGATCTGCTTTCGGATGTCCTTGAGCCACTTGACGGCCTCGGACTTGCTCAGACCGGTGGCCGACGAGACCGAGTGTCGCTGAGCCGCACCGTCGTCGACGGGCGGTGGGTCGCTCGGCGGTGGGACGACCACCGGCGGTGTCTCGGTGTAGACCACCGACTTCGCTTCGATCGCGAGAGCTCGAAGTGCGGGAGCCAGGGGCTCGACGAGCTCGTCGTTCCCGAGCAGCGAGGACAGTCGCTCACCGATGCTGGCGCCGTCCTCACGAGTCATCGCCGCCGCGAGGAGGTCCGTGTCGACGCCGACAATCGTGCCGCGGACCGCATCGGCGGACTTGATCGAGGCGCCGATCGCTTCGGGGCTGGGGCGCAGGTCCGCCGCAAGGAAGGCCTCGACCTTCTCCATGTCGCTACCGGCGGCGGCGAGTGCTCCCAGCAGCTGCGCCGCCCGTGTCGCGGTGTCGATCCGCTCCGAGGAGTCGAGCCCGACCACTGCCGCCAACGTCTCGAGCTCGCTCACGAGCGCATCGGCGGGACCAAGGTGTTCCGTGGCGGCCGCGGCAAGCCCGTTCGACAGCTTGGCCAGTGCCACCGCCGACGGCTCCGCCGGCAGGCGCGGCAGACCGAGCACCCGCTCGGCCCGGTCGATTGCTTCGCTCCACGACGCAGCATCGGGCAGATCCTGCGCCACGACTTCGTAGTGATCCGCCAGAGCATCGAGCGCCACACGAGCCGGACCGCCGTGATCGGTGAAGGTGCGGTCCGTCGCCGCGGCCCACACGATCAGCACCAGGTTCTGCAGCTCCTTCGTCAGCCCCATCGGCGCCGGTTCGTCGATCCAGCGCCGCAGCTCCGCGACGCTCGGGTGGCCCTCAGCACCCGACTGGGTGCGCTCGGCGAGCTTTCGAGTGAAGTGCGTGTCCCAACGCTGGGAGACATCCAGCACGAAGGCCTGTTCGGACTGCACACCGAGCCGCAGCGGGTTCGCGATGCGGCTCATGATGCGCCGATCGGCCGTGGCCACCTGCGGGATGCGGCGATCGGTCGCCTCGAGCGCCTGCTCGCACACGTCGCGCACGGTCCGCAGGTCGGCGGGACGGACCTCGGCGTCGATCTGCGGCGCCGCCGGGTAGCTGTGCTCCAGCGCCTGTTCGAGCACCGCCTCGAACGCCTGGCGCAGCGTTGCCGCCACCGGCGGCCGCACGGTGAACCCGCTCAGCAAGCTCGAGAAGTGATCGGCGAGCGCATGGCTCGAATCGACCACGCCCGGATCGGGGTTGCCCAAGCCGTACGCCTGGCGCAGCGCCGCGATCAGGCGTGAGCGGGCCGCGTTCTGCTGCGCTTCGAGCTGCGGGCGTGCAGCTTCTCGCGCCTCGGGGCTGAGGTGGCGAGTGGCTTCGGCGTAACGCTCGCTGGTCTGGCCCGGCACCGGCAGCAGGTGGTTGAGCCGCACCAGCGAACCGAGCTGGGCGCGCATCTCTGCGGTGAAGAACGACGGGATCCAACACAGCGTGCGCCACTCGTTGCCGAGCTCGCGAAGGCGAGTCACCCGCTCCAGATCCTCGTGCGGGCTGTGGCCCTCGTCGTCGAAGGGGAAGTCGATCACGATCTTCCAAGTAGAGCCGCTCGACGCGAACGACGAGTCGGTCAACTCGGCGGTGTCACGCACGTTTCCGAAGACCAGATCGGCCTGTCGCTTCACACCACGCCACAGATGCGACGTCGACTGCATCAGCTGATCGGTCGACACGCCGAGCTCCTCGGCGAGCAGATCTCGCACCAGCTTGCGCCGGTTGCCCAGGTTGTCGATGCCGCTGACCGAGTCGAGGATCGCCCGGGTGTCGACCTCGCTGAGCACCAGGTGCACCGTCGGGTTGTGCGGATCGCCGCCCACCTGCAGCTCGCCGGCGTGCGCCGCCCACTTGTTGAGCTTCGTGACGACCACCCCGACCTCCATGCCCGGCACCGGGCTCGAGATCAGGCCGTGGTTGAGCGCGACCAGCTTGCGGGCGGTCAGGTTCTGGAACGGGGGCGAATGGGGGACCAGCGCGGCCAGCAACAGCGTCTTGACGAGTCGGTCGTCGGTGACGAACGCCGCCGAGGGGCCACCAGCGGCGATCGACTCCTCGGTCAGGCCGTGCTCGGCGAGCAGCATCGGCCGCAGCGTCGAGCGGTAGATGCGACGAGCCGATTCGAACTGCGGCTTCATCGTGTCCGACAGGGGTTCGTCGCTGTCGTCCAGCACGTCGAACAGGTCGCCCACCGGCACCAGCTGGCCGACCTGCAGCGTGTCGCGGTGCCGCACGAGCAGGTCGAGCAGCACCCTCAGCCCGGTGCGGGTTCGCTGCAGCGCACCCGCCAGGTCGACCACGACGTTCAGGAACGCCGGCGAGAACGGATACGTCATCCGGAACTCGTCGTCGGTGCCGGTAGCGCCGCGCAGCGCGTCGCGCTGGTCGTCGGTGAGTGCGAGCGACTCAAACGCCGCCGACAACGCGGTGGCGCCGGCATCATCGACGGGCCGCAAGAGTCGGTGGTGCGCCACTGCCGCCAGGTTCGAGTCGTTCAACGCGATGTTCGTGAAACGCCCGGCCTGGAAGTTGAGCTGGTCGATGAAACCCAGCCGCTCCGCACCGGGTACGTCCGAGCCGATCAGGTCGCGCAGGTCCCGCTGGCGGGCGATGATGCTGATCAGCGGCGCGGGACGCTCGGCGTCGCTCGCTTCGACGAGCTTTGAGATCTTCGACGCTTCCGCCGCGACGAACGCGGCGTCGGCCATGCGCGACATCAGCCACAGGATCAGCTCGTCCAGGAACAAGATGACACCCGAGTACCCGAGGCCGTGCGCGTGGCGGCTGATGGCCGACAGGCCGGTATCGATGTCGACGTAGCCCTCTCGGTTCGCTGCCGCGCCGTCCGCATAGGCCGAGAGCAGATCGGCGAGCAACGCCTGCACGAGCAGCCGCCGATCCTCGCCGTCCACCGGCTGACGCCGCGCCGCGTCGTAACGGGCGGCGTCCCAGCCGCCCAGGTCGCCCCAGCCGTCACCGCCGCCGCTGCCGTCGGACTCGTTGAGCGCCGCGAAGAACGCGTCGTCGCCGAGACGCTGACGCAGGTTGTCGGCGTTCTCCAGGATCGGCTCATCCGCGAACACCTCGGGCAGCGGGGCGTCCGAGTCCAGGCGACGAACGTGCTGCACGTAAGTGCCGAAGATCTCGCTCTCGAGCGACGTGGCGCCGATCAGGTGGAACGGCACGGTGAGGAACCGCTGACCGTCGCGCCACTCGTTCATCGACTTCACCACCGGTGCCAACTCCGGCACCGCGAGCGCCGCGGGGTTGCCGTCCAGCAGCAACTGCAGCATCCCCATGAAGTTCGACTTACCGGCACCGAAGCTGCCCGACAGGAACGCTGCTTTCGAGCTGTGTTCGCGCACCGCAGCACCCACCAGCGACGCTGCCTCGGCGAACGCCTCGAGCAGCTGGTCGGTGACGACGTACCGGGCGACCGTCTCAGCGGTCTGCTCGGTCGCGTCGCTCAGCTTGAACACCAGGTCGCCCTGGCGCACCTCGGTCGGGATGGTGATCGCGTCTCGCAGCAACATGGGGGTGGACGACATCGTGGATCAGGCCTCGGAGCTGGTGGAGGTGGTGTCGGTCTGGGTGGCGCTGGCTGCCTTCTTGCGGCCGCGGGTCGGTGCTGGCGGCGACCAGGCCGCGACGGTCTCGGCCGTCGCACCGATCGATGCGAGCGTCTGGTCGAGCTGGCCTCGGTAGAACGCGGCGAGCGGCTGCCCGAGGCCCGGATCGATGTCCGGGTACCACTGCTCGACCCACGGAAGGACTTCGTCGAGCGCAGCGATGAGCGGGAGCAGCTGCTCGCCCGTCCAGCCGTCGTTCGTCTGGCGCTGGAACAGCAACGTGGCGAGCGCTTGGGCGAGCTGGGCGTGGTCGAACCCGGCCCATGCCAGCACCATCGTCGAATCGCCCGACGACGCGTCGCGCTCCGCGCCGATCACCGAGGTGAAGCGCTCCTTGGGCACGTCGAGCTTGCCGCGCTGCTTCCAGTACGAGGGACGCGCGAAGTCGGCCTGGCCGTACTTGGGTGGCACCGCGATGCGGCCGACGTCCTCGCCGCGGTCCTCGGCACGCTGCAGCTCCCACGTGCGCTCCCACTCGGCGCGCTTCTTGCGCCCCGACGGCTTGTAGCGGGCCGCTGCTTGGGCCGGCACGTGCTCGTCGGCGACCAGCGCGGTGACCACCACGAGCGGGTCGATGTCGACCTGGCCCGTGTAGACGCGAGCGACCGACATCCAGTCGTCGTCAGTCGAGACCCGGTCCGCGAGCTGCGCAACGGTGCGAGTGACGGCGTAGTCGCCGTCGAACCACAGCGAGCGGTCCTCGAGCCGGTCCAGCAGCCAGTCACGCAGGGCAGCCTGTTCCAGCTCCTCCCACGGCGTGCGGTTCCACCGCCGCTTGTGCTCGGGCCGTTCGACCAAGCCGACGTTGCGGTCGGACTCGATGAGCTCGATGCGACGATTGACGAGATCCCGGTACCAGCCCGGCCAGTGTGCCGGCAGTTCGGTGATCGGCGTCGACCGATGTCGTGAGAACCACGCCGTCTCCGCCTCGCCGGCGGCGATCTTGCGAGCCAGCACGATCTCGAACGCCCGCTCTCCCAACGCCAACGGCGGGGCGCCTTCGCCATTGGGCACGGTGAGCGGCGTGTCGGTGAGCCCGTAGAGGTGCAGGCACTGCCAATCGAGCTCCTCCTGCGCCGAGATCATCTGGGCGAGAAGGCGCTCCGACTCGGTCCGTGCTGCGTCAAGCCGCTCGCGTGTTGGCACGTCGATCGCGACGACCGCTGACGGCTGCTGAGCAGCGAGCGCCTGCGCCAGGTCGTCGAGCTGGCGACCGGCATCGACAGGCCGAGCGCCCGACGGCAGCGGGAACTGCTGGAGCTTCGTGCCGTCGAACTCGAAGAAGTTCTCGAATGCCACGTTCGTGGACCGAGCGCCCTTTGAGTCGGCCCCGTATCCCTTGTTGTGGAAGACCTGCTGCATCCAGAAGCACGCGACCGACGAGTCGAGCAGCGCCAGCAGGCCGAGGTGATCGTCCTCCGTCGCACCCTCCGGCAACTTGATCACGGGAGCAGAACGATTGAACACCTTCCCGCCACGATCCAGCACGAAGTGGTTGTGCGTCGCCACGAACGCAAACGCAATCGACAACGGCGTCCGGAATCGTTCGGGGTGAAATCGGCTCCATTCGAACCAGGTCTTGCCGATCTCGTGATGGAAGCCGTTGGGCTCGCGTCGCCTAACAAGATACTGCTTGGTCAGCCACAGTCGCTGATGAAGCGGAGCGAGCTCGGCAAGGTCGGCTAGCAGCTCGCGGTCATATGGGAACGCGGACTCCGTCACCGCAGCCAATTGCCAGTCGCGCACCGCGTCGCCTTCGACGATCAGCATGATTTCGGTATCTCGCAGGCCGAATCGGAGGAGGGTCCCGAGAGGGGCGAAGTATGAGTCGTCTGCGCTGGTGTGTGCTGTCCGTCCCGTAAGGAGGATCTCGGAACCGAGCCGGATCGGAGCCGATCTTTCGATGCTGAGCTTTAACTCTGCGGCTCCGCCTCCACCAATGCTCCACGGATGCTTGGCGAACCTCGAGCGCTCCGTATCCGCCACGCTGATGTACTCGGACTCGCTGCCGGGATCATCGATCTGATTGATGATCGCCGACCACACCAGGCCCTTCGTCGGGTCTGCCGGAGTTGACGGTTCCCCCCGAATCCCCTGGACGGCGCGGATTGCGTCGGCGACCGGCGGCTGGTTCCGCCCGAAGAGGATCACCGTCGGCGTGCCGTGACCGGGGATGTACGCACCCGAGGTGTCGACGACGTGGGTGAGGTCCCAGGTCGGGATGAAGTCCTCGATGAGCTTCTTGCCGAACTCGCGCTTCATGAACGAGTTGGCGGTGATCATGCCGACGAAGCCCGACGGGCGACCGGTCGTCGCGTCGGGTGACTCGGCGAGGTCGAAGAACAGCTCGGTGAACGGCACGCCGAGCGAGTATTGGCGGTGGCAGGACGTGTACTTCTCGCGGTACTTGGCGTTCGCTGCCTTGTCCTTCGGCACGATGTACGGCGGATTGCCCACGACCGCGGTGAAGCGGCGTGTAAACGTCTCGCGCAGCGACGTCTGATCCTCGGTCGCGTAGAGGAACTCGTGCTCGCCGCCGCCCGCGCCCTCGAAGCCGGGCAGCGAGGACTGCTGGGCGCCCCAGAGCAGGGAGTCCCCGACGGCGACGTGGATGGGGTAGTCCTTGACATCGGCCAGGCGCTGCTGTCCGGCGCGCTGCATCGCCGCAACCAGCAGGCGGAATCGAGCGATCGCCGCGGCGAAGGGGTTGATGTCGACACCCCACACCGCATCGAGCGCCTTCGCTGCGCGCTGATCGGCCGGCATGGCGGGTTCGGCGTCGGTCCAGCGCTGCCAGAGCCGCTCGAATGCGCCGAGCAGGAAGTGGCCGGAGCCGCAGGTCGGGTCGATCAGCGAGACGTTGGAGAGTCCGACGGACTCGATCGCCGGCTCGAGCGTGCGGTCGAGGATGAACTCCTCGACGAAGTCGGGGGTCTGCAGCAGCGCGTAGGTCTTCTTCGCGTGCTCTGACAGGTCCTGGTAGAGGTCGCCGAGGAAGCGTGTGCTGCGGTTCGGGTCGGTGAAGTCGAGGATCAGGTCACCGGCGTCGTCGTTGCGGCGGAACAGCGTCAGCAGGTCGGTGCAGGCATCACCGGATGGGTTGGTGAGCCAGAGTGGGCTGTTGCGCTCGCCGAGCACTCCGTCAAGGCCGGGCAGCGCTGCGGCACGGCGGAACACGTGCTGCAGGTACTCGCGGTCAGAGTCGGACGGGTTCGCTCGGAAGTAGTCCTGCTGGGCGGCGCGTGCCAGCACCGCGGCCTCGCCTGATCCGCCGATCATCGGGTCGTCGATCAGGCCGTTGTCTTCGCAGTACCGCACAAAGACGCAGCCGAGCAGCCAGCCGACGGCGACCTGGGTGAGTCGGTCCTCGGCCCACTCGGTGAACGTCCAGCCGGTGCGCTCTGCGTCGAACGCGCGCTGGTACTCGCCGCGGAGGCGGTCGCCGATCTCGGGCGCCGTGTCGACCTGGCGATGCAGGTCGGCCAGCAGCTCCGTGAGCTGCGTCTTCAACGTGGAGAGCAGGAGCGGGGAGTCGATCATGCGGTCAGGCCTCCGGCCCGGTGGGTGTTCTTCAGCCAGGTGTCGCTCAGGTCCATCCACTGGCTTGCGGCCAGGGCGGGCACCGGGGTGCCGTCGACCTTGGGCAGGGCGTCGGTGCTGCCGCCCAGGACGACGAGCCACAGTGTGCGCAGCGGGTGATCGCCGCTGACCACTGCGTCGCGCAGCCGGTCGAGCGGCGCGGTCTGCGCCGAGGGGGCATGGCGGACCAGCACCCCCGGATACCAGGCCAGCACGTGGGTCTGCTCGGCCACCTCGGCGATCGTGGCGTCCACGGCCGCGGCCGCGAGGATCGAGAGTTTCGGCCAGTTCGGGTTCGACGGATCGTCCGCCCCTTCGAGGTTCGCCCAGTGCACACCACGCTGATCGGCGATGGCTCGCAGATGGCGAAGGAAGGCGGCTTCCAAATCGATGCTGACCATGGCCGGCGCGCCGTGATGGCGCTGCTCGTTCTGGAACCGGGCCAGCTCTCGTTGTGCCTGCGCGAGCTGGTTCGTCGGTACCCGCAGCGCCAGGAACCCGCCCTCGGCGAGAGAGCGGTCGAGTCGTCGTTCGATCTCGATGGCCTCGGCCACGCTCGAATCGATCGCATCGGCAGCGGGCGCGACCGTCGTGCCACCGGTGCCGAACACGGTCCGCCGGCGTGTGGTGAGCCGCGTCAACGGGCCGACGCCGCCCGGGCTCTGCTCGGTCGACTGGTAGAGCTGGTGCTGCTCGGACCACTCGAAGCGAAGGTCGGCCCGTGCCAGCGCCTCGTCGAGCTCCGGGCGCGACGGCAGGACGGTGGCGGGGAAGCGTGCGGCGACGCGTGCGGTGACGTCGTCGACGGTCAGGCGGGTGGCGCTGACCAACGCGGCGCGCGACCAGCGCAGCGCATCGACGGGCGACGCCGCACGACGCACCAGATCCGATGCGGTGTTCGTGGCAGCGTCGTCGGATGCTGCACCGGCCAGACGGACGAGCCGGGCATCGGAGAGCGCCTTGCCGACCGGCGGGTGCACCGCACGCAGCGCAGGCACTGCGTCGCCGCTGGGCACCAGCGGTGTTTCGGCGACGAGCTCGTCGGCTCGTGCACCGAGGCCCGCTGCCAGATCGGTGAGCGCCGCAGGGTCGAAGTCGATCAAACGTCGGCGCACGGGCCGCTCGAGCCTCGACAGCGCAGCGGTGGCCGAGTCGGCCCCGCCGTCCGCGATGGCCTGCAGCGTGGCCGCCACCGCAGCGCCGTCGACCGCCACGATGGTGCGCCGTCCGCTACGGCGCAGCGTGAACAGCGCAGCGACGGGCGAGCCGGACTCGAGCACGGCTCGAACGATCGCCGCAGCGAGTCGACGGGCGGTGTCGTCGTCGGCTCCGGAGCCGCGCGCATCGAGCAGCGGGGCGGACAGCTCGCTCACCCCGGCGACCCCGCCGAGCTCGGAGAGGGTGACGAGCAGGTCGGCGCCGACCGCCATCAGCTCCTCAGAGGACGACCAGTGTGTCCGTGCCTTCTGGAACGACGACGACGCCGCGCCCTTCGTCACGCCCACCTGCTCGGCGGTGCTCGTGATGGTGAGCCAGTCGTCGGTCGTCGCACTCGCCGTGGCGGGGCCGTCCTCGACCGGAGCGCGGCGGAGTCCGAGCAGCGTGCGGACGGTGTCGGCGACCGTGCCCGCCGGTCCACGCGCACCCCTCGGCGGGATCAGCAGTGTGCCGAGCTGGTCGAGGTCAGGCGGCCTGGCGTCGAGCACCGTCGGCTCACCGGTCTCCGTTGACGACGCGCCGGCGGGTGCGGACGACTGGGTGGCGGGGAGGGGAGCGGTCGTGGTCGCCGTCGCAGCTGGGGTCGCGAGCTCCTCGGCGAAGCGCTCCAAGATCGCGGCACGCAGCTTCAAGACCTGCTTGCGCGTCTTCACCGCCACGCCGCGGCTCTTGTTCACCGTCACTGCGTCGAGTGCGGCGACCCCTCGAACGGTGTCGGCGCCGACCTTGCGCAGCGCGGACCGCACCTTGCGGCTGGTCGGCAACGACGACACGGGGTCGTCGAGCGAGAGGTTGTCCGGCAGGAGCGTCGCCGCCGAGACGTCAGCGGCGTCCTCGTCACCCGACGCGCCGTCGGCGGACTCGTGCTGGTCCCAGTCGGCGAAGACCGACAGCCATGCGCGACCCATGTCGTCGGCGGTGTCGAAACGGGCGCTCGGGTGACGCTGCAACGCCCGGGTCAGGAACTCGACGACGGGCGCTCGAACCTCGGGGTCGATCGCTTCGACCAGGAGCGTCGGCTGCACGTCGTCAGGCAGGTAGGCGGGGTCGGTGCGACCGTCGCCCCATGTCGGGGTCTCGCCCGTCGCCATCTCATGGATCGTGACCGCCGCTGCGTAGCGCTCGGCTGCCAAGTCGTAGCGCCGACGATGCTCGTCGGAGAGGAAGGGATCGAGATAGCCGGGTGTGCCCGCGGTCAGGTCCTCGCTGGAGGTCCCGGCGAGCGAGAAGTCGAACAGCACCAGGTGCTGCTGCTTGCGCGGGCCCATCTCGACGATGCCGAGGTTGTCGGGCTTCACGTCTCGGTGGGAGACACCGACACGCTCCAGGTAGCGCACTGCTTCGAGCAGGTCCTCGCCCCAACGGCGCAGGTACTCGGTGCTGACTGGACCTTCGGCCCGGAGGTAGCCGGCGAGCGAGCGTTCTCCTGCGAAGGAGAGCACGAGCACCCGGCGGTCGCCGAGGGTGAGCTGCTCGTAGAGCTCGACGACGTTCTCCTGGCGGAGATTGGCCAGCGCGTCAGCCTCGAGCTGCAGCCGCTCGTCGTTGGCCGGCTTCGACGCCACCTTGAGCACAACCTCTCGGTCGTGCGCCCGGTCGTGGCACCACAGCGCGACCGCGGTCGAACCCTTGCCGAGGCGTCGCTTGACCTCGAAGCGTTCGCCAAGCACGTCGCCGGGCTCGGCCAGCAACGGATCGATGGCTGCGTCGGTGTCGAGCGCCGCGTTGTCGCCGCGGGCGAGCGCGAGGCGGTCGAGGATCTCGGCCATCGAGGACGTGCGATCCGACACGATGGGCGTCGTGCAGTCCCGGACCAGCTCCTCGATCCGAGGGTCGATCTCGGGCACCACCGCAGAGATCGACAGGCCGGTCGAGCCCAGCGCCGCTCGCAGCTCTGCTCGCGACGGCGCGGGGGCCTGGCCGGTGAACAGCAGATAGGTCAGCGCGCCGATGGAGAAGGCGTCGAGCGACAGCCCGTCGGCCCCCGTGTCGGTGAACGCCTCGGGAGCCAGGAACGTCTCCATCGAGGGATCGGCGAGCACGATCTCGACAGCGCCGGTGCGGACCACCGGGAGGGAACCGACCCTGGTGTAGGTCGCGACGGTGCCGGGGCCCTCCGCGCTCTCTCGTGAGGCGAGGGAGAAGTCCGAGATCAACGGCTCCCATCCGCCCGGACCGTCACCGGTCGCGCTGCGGCGTGTGGGACGCAGCCAGACCGACTCCGGGGTCAGCATGCGGTGAGAGATGCGCCGACGGTGCATCTCTCGCACCGTCGAGGCGAGCTGCTCCACGATCCGCAGACGTGCGTCGGTGTCGAGCTCATCGGGGCGCTCGGCAAGGAAACGGTCGAGGCGGATCGCGTCGGGGTGATGTTCGAACACGACGGCCGGGCCGAACTCGGTGACGTCGATGTCGACGGCGCGCACGATGCCGTCGATGTTCAGGTTCAGCGTCGCCATGTGCTCGCGCTGCGCGGCCTCGCGGAGCGCTGCCGCTTCTTCACGGGTCGCCCCGACGGCCGTGGAGTAGATCCGCACTCGGGCCGGCAGCTTCGTCAGCTTGTGCGTCGCCTCGAAGTCCTGGGTGGCGCCGCGCTCGGCGAACGCCGGCAGCTGCAGCACGTAAGACCCGGCGGTGCGGGAGCGGGTCGACTCCTTGAACCCGATGCGCTGCATCGCTGCGGCGAGCTCGTCGGACTGCGCGGCGGTGATCCGCCGGAATCCGGCGCGAGACGACTCGGCGGCGCCGATCTCGAGGATCGCTTCGCTCAGGGTCTGGATGCGACGCTTCTTCTTCTGGTCGGCGGTTTCGTTCTCGATGTCGGCAATCGCGACCTGACCGAGCAGCTCGGTCGGCAGGGCGACCTGAAGGTTCGGGTTCGAGAACCACACGAGCGACTCGATGTAGGGCGACCGCGGTGCGGTCGCCCCGCCCCTCCAGTTGCGCTTGATCAGGCTCGCCAGGCTGCGGACCTTGGCCTGGTTGAGGCGGGCCGGGTTGCCGTACGACATCGTCGTACCGTCGCGGCGCCGCTGGATCCATGTGCCCTGGTCGCCGGTGAGGCCGCCGGACCAGGACTTGATCTCGATGAGGAACACGCCCTTGGGCGTCACGACCAGGGCGTCAGCCTCGTGGATCCGCCCGCCGTCGGTGAACTCGAAGTTCGTCCAGACCCGGTACGGGGCGGTGTCGGGCAGGAGCGACCGCAGCGCGTCGAGCGCGTCCGCCTCCCAGGCGTGCTGGGACGGAGTGACTTGTTGCCATCGCGGGGAAGTCGCGTCCATGGATCCTCTCGGGGGCAGCCTACCGAGGCTGCAGGGGGTTGCGATTCGGCTCGGATGGCGCACCTAGGGGGCCTGCACGCCGAGTGCTTCGAGCACTCGAAGCGCCTCGCCACGGCACAGGTCCTGGTGCTGGAACTGATTGCGATACGACCTCAGGCATCCGTAGCAGCTCGTCTCGATTCCGCAGTCGCACTCGGCAACTCGACGGAAGGCGCCGCGAAAGAGCCCCGGCAGCTCGTCTCGGAGCCGGGATGCGTGCCCAGCTCCGCCTGGCACCGCGTCGAACAGGATGAGCGACTGCCAGTACGTGGTGCCGTTCACGTCGTCGTGCAGGATGCCGACGTCCTCCGTCGCCGCCAAGAGTGCGTGCAGCACGCTGACTCGTTCACTCGAGGAGAGATCGAACGGGAGAATCAGCTCCAACGTGTCGGTGAGGAACTGGTGTCCGAGTGCGAAACGTTGCGGGACGCCCTTGCATGGTCCGCGTCGCCCGGTGAGGCGATGGTGAGCCGTGATCTGTTGTGCCACTGCGGGGTCGGCCGCCCAGCCGCAGAACGGGCACACGAGGAATCCCATCGACGCCGTACCACGGTTCATCGCTGTGATCTGTCCCTGCCGGCTTTGACGAACCCGCAGCTGGGTGGCTCCGAGGGGCACAGTGTCGAACGCAGGTGGCTCCCCGACGTAGTCGCTGAAGGTGAACTCACGGCTGCCCCGTCGGGTGGGCCGTTGGTTGCCCGGCTTGCGGTCGACTCCCTCGCCGACGAATCCGAACCTCGGGTTCACGAATCGACCCGATGCCTTCCACGTCTCGGAGCCGCAAGCGGAACACGGGGGCAGATCATCGTCGGTCGTTATCCACGCCCGGTACGTGTCGCACGAAGCGCACTGCGCCCACCGGTACACGATGAGCGAGGTGCTCGGCGGCATGTAGACCGCTGCAGAGCGCCACAGCATCTTGTTGGCGATGACCTCACTGCTCGGAGCGAACTCGACGATCGCCATCTGGAGGTCTCGATCCAGGTCGAGTTCGAACTGCGGATCCACCTTCAACGGCACGACGTCCACGGGGAACCCGTACTTCGGGAGGACGCCTCGCTGCGCCAGGTGGCTAAGCGTGGTGAGCCGGTTCAGGGCCTTGCGGACGCCCTTCAGTGCTCCCGCATGGCCAAACCGCTCCGCGTCTGCGGCTGCCGAGATCTCGTTCTCGAGCTGCTCGATGTCGCTTCGGAGCTCGTCTGCTGCGCGGAGAAGGCGGCCGCGCTCCGGGTCGGAGGGGTCGCCGTCGAGTGTGTCGAGCCAGCCCCAGCTTGCGAGGTCGATCTCTGCTGCGGTCGCCGACTCGGGCGGACAGACACGTCCGATCGCTGCTTCGAGCTCGGTGGGATGATCCCGCAGCCACTGGAGCCACCGGTCCGCAGGTGACATCCCGACCGGGAGAAAGAAGTCCACCGCTCGGTCGTGGACGCGATGTGCACCCCCCGCTTCGTGAGACAGGAAGGACGCCAACGCCATCGAATTGAGGTGGCGTCGAATGATGGCCGGATTCTCGACCTTGATCACCGGCGGGGCGACGTGCCCGTCGATCATCGAGTGAGGCTCGTCGAAGAAGTGCAGGTCGTGGTTCCGGCGCTGAGCGAACGAGACCACCAGCGCTGGCGAACCCTGGCGCCGACCGGCTCGACCAGCTCGCTGCACGTAGTTCGCTGCGCTTGGCGGGATGTTTCGCATTAGGACGGCTTGGATCTCGCCGACATCGACGCCGAGCTCGAACGTCGTCGAACACGACAGCACGTTGATGTCTCCGTCGACGAAGCGCTCCTGCACCTCGGCAGCGCGAGCTGTTGAGAGCTGCGCGGTGTGCTCGGCGACAGACATTCCAACCAGCTGGAGGTCGGTGTACAGCTGCCGGTAGTGATTCGTTGCCAACTGCTCAGCATTGGAGGGCTGCAACGTTCCGTCACAACGGACACTCGGACAAACGCCTCGAACGTTGCGCCACCAGACCTGCCGACAGGTGTCGCACACGTACGGAGGATGGGTGGCAGAGGCTCGGCTGAATAGCAGTCGATCGGACCGGAGACGTCGGACGACGCCACGACCGGGTTCGTCGGCTGCGACCAGGACCTGGTCCCAGTCGGTACCCGGCTTCGTGAGCCACATCTCCCACATGTCGCTGAGCAGGGCGAGTGGATCGACGTCGATGTCGGCCCGTTCGAAGAGCCTTCTGAGGTATTCCACGCGGCGGTTCGAGCCGCGCGCCGGAGTCCACGACATGACGCCAGGGTCGACGCCATGGGATCGGATCGCTGCGGACGGCAGGCCGTCGAAGATCGGGTCGGAAAGGTCGACCATCGGATCGATGGTGACGCCTCGCGATCGCCGAACGGTGTCGAGCAACACCCGGACCACGTCGAACACCTCGGTTTCGCTCAGTCCGAGATCCAGCATCGGCTGCGGCGCCGAGATGCCGAGTGGGATCGGTATGGCGATCTCTGCCAGACCGACACCTTCGAGGTTCTGCTGTCGATCGGTGCTCAGCACCTCGGCGTACAACCAGTGTCGGACAGTCTTGGTCGAGCCCGCCACGTCACCCGCCTGCTCGCCCAGGACGTTGTGGCGAAGCGCCAGGTCTCGAAGCGGTGCCACAAGGTCGCCGATGGTGAGTGTCTCGTGTCCTGAGGCGCCGAGGTCGTCCAGCAGGTGCCAGATCAAGCGTCGTTCGATCGCACGGTTGTAGGTGCGTTCGAGATACGGAGCGAAGAAGGCGGCATCTTGGCGGCTGTCGGCGAAGGACAGGAGCTTTCGTCCGGCACCGACCGACGTGCCGCCCGAGACAACCGGTGGCAGCTCCTGGTACAGAGAGGTCGCGATCACCGAGAGCGGGGCCTCAGAGCCAGTCACGAAGCGGCGGAGGATCGATCCTGTGTTCGTCCTGCTTCCGCATGCAACGCACGCTCGCACCGGCGCGTTCTTCGTCGCTCCGACCACCTCGACGAGCTGCCGGACCTCGACCCCGCAGTCGCAAGACGGGGGCTTGTTGCGCGCATCCGATCCGCAGGCGACACAGATGTGGATGATGTCGCCGGCCCCGCCGTCCTCCTGATCCCCTGACGCCGCCAGATCGTCGTCATCGCCGGCTGCCGAGGTTGGCCCGTCGAGGAGGAAGTGCCGAACACGGTCCGACGTGAGGCCGGGGGCAACCAGCTTTGGGCGGCCGTCGTCGTGTGACTGCTCGGCGACGAGGTATTGCGCGGAGCAGCGTCGGCACACCTCGACTTCGAGCATCGTTGCCGTCTTGCCGGCTGCCGCGCACGCGGGGCAGCGCTCGTGTCGGCTCAGCAGCAGGCGAGGCTCGTCGTCTGGGTGTGCCTCGCTCAGACAGGCGAACGCGCCCTCGAGGCTTCGCAGCAGGAAGTGCCAGCGTGCCGGGAGCAGCGCTCGGTCGGTGCCCGCCACCTCGGCTGAGACGCACATGTCGACGAGGAGAGTCAGCGCCTGGCGCCGTCGCTTCTTTCCGAGCGACTTCCCGAAGACATGTTTCGCTGCATCGTTGAGATCGACGGAGCCCCCTGCAAGCAGCTGTTGCAGCCGGACTACGTGGGATTCGGTCGCGAGGGCACGTCCCAGCCATTCAGCAGCTGTCTCGCCGTTAGTTGGCCGCGGCGCCGTCCCCTTGCCGTCTGGCTGTGCGAGCGAACAGAGACCCTCTGCTGATGCGTCCGACCGGAAGCCCTTGCTCAGATCGGTGATCGCCTCTGGGTTGATCGACCAGTCCGCGGTGTCAGAGGTCAGGTCATCGCGCTCGGCTTCGATGATGTCAGAGCTGTCGAACGGTTCGTCGAAGAGCTGCTGCGCAAATTCGATGAGACGAGGCGAATCCTCAGCGCCACGGCCGAGCGTCGCCGAGGTGCCGATACAGGTGAGTCGGCCTCGCCTTGAGCCGTTCACGCGATCCCGAAGCCGCCGCAGGAGCATCCCGATCTCTGCTCCCTTCGCTCCGTCATAGACGTGTACCTCGTCGAGCACGAGGAACTTCCAGTGTTCTCCAGTAGGTCCGTCGAAGAGGCGTTGATCGTCAGGTCGTAGGAGCAGGTACTCGAGCATGGCGAAGTTCGTGAGGAGGATGTGCGGCGGAGTCCGCTGCATCTGGTCACGTGAGATCAGTTCATTCGGCGCCGGCGAGATGCGGCGATGCGCGTGCTGAGCGAGCGCCTTCCGGTGCTCTCGCTCGGTGTCACCGACGTAGCGGCCGAAGGTGATGTCAGGGAACGGGGCCAACAGCTCCCGGAGACGCTTCATCTGGTCGTTCGCCAAGGCGTTCATGGGGTAGAGCAGCAAGGCGCGCACGCCGGGTTCGACCAGGGTGTCCTCCGTCGCCTCACGAACGAGTTCAGAGATGATGGGGATGAGATAGGACTCGGTCTTCCCCGATCCGGTTCCGGTCGCGACGATTGCGTTGCGCCCCTCGCCGATCGACCGGATCGCACGTTCCTGATGTCGGTATAGAGGGCGATCGATGCCGAACTTCGTACGCTCGAGTACCG
>JAEWED010000184.1 GCA_023389745.1 Actinomycetes bacterium | reverse complement strand
GCTCGGAGCCCTGCAGGGAGTCGCCATGGAGCTCGAGGACTGCGCCTTCCCGCTGCTGACCGAGATCGTGCAGACCGACGATCCCGACGTCGCGTTCGGCGATGCCGGCGTGGCCCTGCTGGTGGGGGCGATGCCGCGCAAGGCCGGCATGGAGCGCTCCGACCTGCTCACCGCCAACGGTGGCATCTTCAAGCCCCAGGGCGAGGCGCTGAGCCGCTCCGCCAAGAAGGACGTCAAGGTCCTCGTCGTCGGCAACCCGGCGAACACCAACTCGCTCATCGCCATGAACAACGCGGCCGATCTCGACCCGGGCCGCTTCACCGCGATGACCCGCCTCGACCACAACCGTGCGATGGCGCAGCTGGCCGGCCGCCTCGACGCCTCGGTGAACGACATCACGAAGATGACGATCTGGGGCAACCACTCGACCACGCAGTACCCGGACCTGTTCCACGCCGAGGTCAACGGCAAGAACGCCTTCGAGGCCGTCGGTGACGAGGCCTGGTACGCGAACGAGTACATCCCGACCGTCGCCAAGCGCGGCGCCGCGATCATCGAGGCCCGTGGCGCCTCGTCGGCCGCCTCTGCCGCGAGCGCTGCGGTCGACCACATCCGCAACTGGCACCTCGGCACCCCCGAGGGCGACTGGGTGTCCATGGCGATCCCCTCCGACGGCTCCTACGGCGTGCCCGAGGGCATCATCAGCTCGTTCCCGGTGGTCTGCGCCGACGGCAAGTACGAGATCGTCCAGGGCCTCGAGATCAACGAGTTCTCGCGTGAGCGCATCGACGCCTCGGTCGCCGAGCTCGTCGAGGAGCGCGACGCCGTGAAGGAGCTCGGCCTCATCTGAGCCCGACCCGGCACCTTCCCACCGAACTCCGTCAGACCGTCCCGGAAAAACGGGACGGTCTGACACGTTTTCGGCCCGACGTCCCGAACAACTGGACGCTGTGACCGCATGTCACCGAAGCGTCCAGTGCTTGGGGACGGTACGGCGACTCCGCAGGGCGCCGTCCCGGCGGTCAGCAGCCGACGACGTGCAGGCCCAGCTCACGGGCGACGGCCGCCTGCCGGTGATCGAAGGTGAGCACCGTGGTGTGTTCGCCCGCGCGCCGAGCAGCGGCCAGGTGGAGGGCGTCGAGCGACCTGCACAGCGTCTGCTCGGCGATCAGCGCAGCAGCGCCGCAGGTCGCCGCATCGAGTGCGACGAGCGCGACCGCATCCAGGTCGTCGCTCAGCTGCCGCCGCGCCGTCGCGAGGTCATCGGCCGACAGCAACCGGGTGAGGTTCCGGCGCACTTCGACCTCGGTGAGCCGAGCGGTGACCAACACGGGGTCGGTACCCATCAGATGGATCGCCGTGTCGGAGTCGTGCTCGTCGACGTACCGCTTCAGGAATGCGCTCGAGTCGACGTAGAGCGTCATCCACGGTCCTCGTCGAGCGCGTCGAGCACCGAGCATGAGGATCGGAATCGGTCGGCCTTGCCGAGCGAGTGGCGACGAGGTGGGTCGATCCATCCCTCGTCGATGCCACGCTCGACATCCGAGCGTCCGTGCACGGCGACGAGGCGCGCGACGGGGCGCCCGCGATCGGTGACGGTCAGTTCCTCGCCGGCGGACACCATCGAGAGGTACTCCGACAGCTTCGCCTTGAGCTCGCGAACGCCGACTTCCATGTAGTCACCGTACCGCACCATGTGACTACATGTCCTGGCGGTGCGGGCGACCCCACCGCAGCGAGGTGCCTACTTCAGGAACTTCGACGTGGTGTTGTCGGCGAGCACCTTGCCGCCGGTCTGGCACGTCGGGCAGTAGTCGACCTCGTACGCCGAGTACTCGACGGCCCGGATCGTGTCGCCGCACACCGGGCACTCGCTGCCGGTGCGGTGGTGCACCGCACCGGGACGTTCGGCCGACTTCGACATGCGCTCCATGCCGCGCTCGAACTCGAGCGCCGACGCGATGCAGGTCCCGATCGCCGCGTGGAGCGTCTCGATCTCGTCGGGTGTCAGCTTCTTCGTCATCGCGAAGGGCGACAGCTTGGCGGTGTGGCTGATCTCGTTGGCGAGCATGCGGCCGAGCCCTGCGACGCCGTGCTGGTCACGCAGGAAGCCGTGCAGGCGCTGGTTCTTCTCGTGCAACGCGGCAGTCAGCTGCTCGACCGTGGCGACGTCCGCGTCGACACCCAGGTGGTCAAGGGGCGGCTGGGCGTTCGGGTCGCCCTCGATGACCCACACCCCCGCCTTGCGCTCCTTGCCGGCCTCGGTGAGCAGCAGCGCTCGGCCGTCGTCGAAGACCCAACGCGCCATGCCGTTGCGAGGCTTCGCCGATTGCTTCTCGTCGGGGACCAGGCGTCCGCCCTGCATGAGGTGGATCACGAACGACAACGGCTCGCCGTCGGTGTCGATCTGCATCACCAGCACCTTGCCGCGACGGGTGAACCCCGACAGCGTGCGACCGACCGCCGTGGACGGCGACGGCACCGCGGTCTTCAGCACCGAGAACGAGATCGGCACGAACTTGGCGAGCACTGCGCCGGCGAACTCGTCGGTCAGTCGTTCGGCGTGGGCCTGGACCTCGGGCAGTTCGGGCATGGCGGACACGCTACCGACGCGGGTCCCGCCAGCGGTGTCCCGCGGAGCGCTGGGTGTCCGAAGATGCCTGTGACGCGTACGATCTCCGGCGGAGCGGGAGCGCGGTCGTCGTCACACCACGGCCGACGGGGGAGGAGTGCGGGATGGCGATGATCGTGGAGTACTGCGGTGAGGAGCACCGCGTCCCTCCCGACGGCTGGCTGACCCTCGGACGCGAGGGTGACGTCGTCCTCGACGACAACCCTTACCTGCATCGGCAGTTCCTGCAGATCGGCTCCGCCGAAGGGTTGAACTGGATCATCAACAACGGACACCAGCTCGCGGCCACGGTCTCCGACTCCGAGGCGCGTGTGCAGGCGTGGCTCGCGCCGGGCGCACGGTTGCCACTGGTCTTCGAGCACAGCATCGTGCGCTTCACCGCGGGTCGGACGTCGTACGAGGTCGACGTGCACATCTCCGAACCGGTGTTCTCGGACCCGATGCGCCTGCCCGAGACGACGGGTCAGACGACCATCGGACTGGTGACCTTCACCCGCGACCAACGACTGCTGATCGTCGCGCTGGCGGAGCCGATGCTGCGCACCGGTGGTCGCGGAACGAACGCGACGCTGCCCTCGTCGGCCGAGGCGGCGCATCGTCTCGGCTGGACGATCCGCCGGTTCAACCGGAAGCTCGACAACGTCTGCGAGAAGCTGTCGAAGGTCGGCGTGCAGGGCCTCCACGGCGGACCCGGCGACCTGGCCAGCAACCGTCGCGCACGGCTGGTCGAGTACGCCCTGTCGGTGCGGCTCATCTCGGCCGACGACCTCGTCCTGCTCGAGCAGCCCCACTCCGAGGTCTGACGCACCGAGCAGCGATCTGCCTGAGCAGCGGACTGTCGGGTCAGGCGGACCGCCCGGTGGTCGCTCAGAACTCCGTGCGTGCTCGCAGATCGCCCAACGCGTCGCTCAGCCCGTCGAGCAGGGCGTGCTGGCGCACGAGCACGCCGACGTCGCCGCCGAGCTTGAGCTTGCCCTGCATGAAGGCCGCCTGGGCCGAGAGCTCACCGCTCGCGATGGCCGCAGCGCTGGAGTAGTCGAGCTCGAAGCGCACCTGGGCGTCCTTGTGCGGACCCGGCTCCAGCGCGACGGTGCCGTGGTCGAAGGTGATGCCGTAGGCGGCCTTGCCGCCCGGGGCGCCGGCGACCTCGTACTGGATCGTCAGCTCGGCGTCGCTCGTCGCCTCGCGCAGCGCATCGCTCGCCGCCAGGTCGGTCGCCGCCGCGGTCATCCACTCGTCGCTCAGGTACTGCATGGTGGGTGACACTACCGGCCCGACCTGCCGCGGATTCTCGACGTCACCCCGTGTCGGAGGGGTGTGCGAGCTCCTGCGTGGACGGCGGCTGCGGCGGCACCACGCCGTCGGGGGCGAAGGCGAGTACGAACCGCTGGCCATCCGCGCTGAACCGAGTGCCGGCGATGTCGGAGGTGATCACCTCGGGCTCGGTGTCGTCGGTCGCGTCGGGCGGCCACACGAAGAGGGCGACACGACCAGGGCCGCTCGGGCACGAGTCGCCGTCGCTCCACTCGACGAGGGGCAGTCCGGTCGTCGTCTCCGGCGGCCTGTCGAAGTCGGGCTCCTCCCAGGGCGGCGGGACGGCCATCGTGCCGTCAGCGAGGCCCACGCCGATCTGCTCGGCGAAAAGCCCGAACGTGGCGTTCCTGCCCGAGAACGCCTCGGTCCACGGGTGGATGTGCACGAGTCCGTCGGCATGGGAGTGAAGGCCGCCCACATCGGCCGTGATGTCGCCGAACGGACCGTCGAAGCCGTCGCACACATAGACGTCGAACGCCGCGTGCCAGTGGTCCTCGTTGGCCCGCGGACCGACATCGCCCGCTGGCTCCGTGGCATCGGCGGTCCAGGTGTCCTCCGTGGCCACTTCCCCCGAGCTCGAGCAGCCGACGGCCACGCCGAGGGCGAGTCCGATCGCAGCGAACAGGGCGGCAGGTGTGCGACGCATCGGGGGAGTGTACGAGCGGGCGACGCGTCGACGCCGCTCCTGACAGACTGCGGCGCATGCCGACTCCGAACCCGCTCGACGAGCACCGCCACACCCCCGACGACTCGATGCTCTGGAACGAGTCCTTCTACCTGGACTGGTTCAGCGAGGACCTGTCGCTCGGCGGCTACGTGCGCATCGGCTTCAACCCCGGGTTGGGGACCGTCTGGTACTGGGCATGCCTGGTCGGGCCGGATCGACCGCTGATCACCGTCATCGAGAACGACATCCCGATGCCCAAGTCGCCGACGTCGTTGGAGCTGCGGCACGACGGGCTGTGGGCCGACCACGTCGTCGAGACCCCGCTCGAGCACATGTCGATCAACCTCGAGTCGTTCGCGCTCGTGCTCGACGACGCGGCCGAGGTGTACCACGACCCCCGCGGCGAGCGGATCCCGTTCGGCTTCGAGCTCGACTTCCACACCGACCGCGCCGCCTACCAGTGGCCGGCCGTGACGCCCCGCTACGAGATCCCCTGTCGGGTCGACGGCCGGATCCTCGTCGGTGACGAGGAGATCGAGTTCGACGGCTGGGGGCAGCGCGATCACTCCTGGGGCGCGGCGCGTGACTGGTGGGCGCTCGGGTGGAGCTGGACCGCCGGACGGTTGGACGACGGCACGCGCTGGCACACCGCCGGTGGTTTCTTCGGCGAGGACAGCGACTGGGGTGTCGGCTACGAGCTGCCACCCGGATCGATCGAGTTCCGTGAGAGCGACGCGGTGCGCACCCGGTCAGAGCTCGGACGAGAGGGCCTGGCGACGCGCAACTCCACGGCCTTCGGCGAGCTCGACCTGACCTTCGAGCCGCTCGCGTTCTCACCGGTGCTGCTGGTGCACCCCGACGGTCGAGAGGCTCGCTTCCCCCGGGCGCTCGCCCGCGTCACCGACGTCGCGACCGGCCGCACCGGCGGCGGCTGGATCGAGTGGAACCAGCCCCCGACCTGACTCCCGCAGCACCTCGAAATGACACCTGTTTTCGATGCCATCACATCGAAAACAGGTGTCATTTCGTGAACGACCGTTCGTGAACGGAGGTGCCGTTCAGGTGGTGGGGAGGACGCAGGCGGAGTCGAGGCCGAGCACGTGGTTGAGGCGGCCGAAGGCGAGCCACGAGCCGAGGCACATGCTGAGCTCGACGATCTCGGCGTCGGAGTAGTGCGCCTTCATACGGGTCCAGAACTCCTCGTCGAGTCCGTGGTGGTCGAGCGCGTAGCGCTCGGCGTACTCCGCGGCGAGCTTCGCCCGGGTGTCGAGCGCGTCGCTGGTGCGCCAGTTCTCGACCTCGGTGTCGAAGCCCTCCTCGACCTTCACGCCGTCCATCTCGGTGCGCCAGTCCTGACAGAAGAGACAGCCGTTGATCTGCGACATGCGCAACCGGGCGGCCTCGAACTCGCGCAGCCCCAGCGTCGTGTCCTCGTAGACCTTCGCCGAGAAGTTCGCCGCGGCCGGGCCGATGCCGGGGACCATCTCGCCCCACACGTACATGATCGGGTGCTTGCCCTCGGGTACTTCGACGATCATCTGGATCCCCCTGGATCGGTTGACTCGATCACGCTCGTCCCAGCTTGCCGGTCGCCGGCACCAGCGGCACGTCGAGTGCGTCGTAGACACCCGGTCCGGCCGCTCGCAGCCACGGGATCGCGTTGACGAGTCGGCCCACCGCGGTGGCGTTGCCGCCCGCGGCGCGGTTGCCGCCCTCGTCGGTCGCCTCGACGTTGATCTCGATCCGCGGCCGCCCCTCGATGATGACCTTGTGCGCGCCGTCGCCGCCGTCGGGCGGCATCGGCCAGTCAGGTGCACATGAGGGGTGGATGCGGGTGACGTGCTCGACGACGATCCTCGGCTCACCGCCGACGATGCCCTGTACCTCGAAGCGCAGCGCTCCCTGGGTGCCCTTCTCGAACTCGCCCATCGAGTTGCTCACGGTCTCGTCGAGCTCGCGCCGCAGCAGCGTCTCGCGGATCTCGTCGAGCTCGACGCCGAGTGCCCGGGCGATCAGGCGCACCTGGCCGCCCCAGACCATCGTCGGCACGGTCGGCGCGACCATCGGCGGTTCGTAGTCCATCGGCTCGCCCATGCCGATCAGATAGCGCACCGAGTCAGGCTGGTCGTAGGTCGTGTAGTCGAAGATCTCCTGGCAGCGGATCTGCTCGATCGTGCCCGCCAGGCCGCTCAGCAGCACCGGCAGCACGTCGTTGCCCCAGCCAGGGTCGATGCCCGACACGAAGAGCGACCCGCCGCCCTCGGCCACCGCGGCGCGGATCGGGTCGATCAGCTCGGCGGGAGCGCTCGTCGGGTCGTAGAGCGGGTAGATGGACGGCGTCACGACGATCAGCCCGCCCGCCAGGCAGGCCCGGATGTCCTCGACGGCGTCGTCGGGGCGGACGTCGCCCGAACAGGCGTAGACCACCGCATCGATCCCCGCGGCGGTGACGTCGGCCGCCGAGGCGGCCGCGGTGGCGGCGACACCCAGCTCACGGCCCAGCTCGGCGAGCGCACCGGCGTCGCGACCGACCTTGTCGGGGTTCGCGACGAACACCGCCGCCAGGTCGAGGTCCGGATGGGCGTCGATGGTCCGGATGGCGGCACGTCCCACGTTGCCCGTCCCCCAGACACCGACGCGGAGTCGCGCTCGTGCGTCCATCCGGGCACCCTACAGAGGTCGAGGCCGCGATGTCTGACGGGTCGTCAGGAGCCTTCGCCGGGGGTGGCCGCAGCGTCGCACGACGACTGCAGCCACGAGACGATCGCGTCGTTGGCGTCGATGAACGCCGGATCCGTCAGAGCGCCGGCGCCGGCGAAGCCGTCGCGCTCGACGGACTCGAGCCCGTCGACGATGGTCTGCAGGTCGTCGTGCAGGTCCGACGGCAGCGTGGCGCGCAGCTCGTCGAGCACCGCGTCGCGGTCCGACTCGCCGGGCAGGGCCCCGAACGCCGAGCCCAGCAGCGAGGCGTACTTCATCAGCAGGTCCAAGCACCTGCCGGCCACGCCGAGCTCGGACTCGAACTGGTCGAGCATGTCATCGATGCCGGAGCCGAAGTCCTCGAACCCCTCGGGCAGCTCGCCGAAGGAGTCCGACGGGTCGTTGGGGACCGACGGCACTGCAGGTTCGTCGGGCGCGAGCTCCGAGCGCACCTCGGGTCGCGGGGGCGAGGTCTTCGACGCCGTCACCTGCTCGGGCGACGAGGAGCAGCCGGTCGCGGCGAGCGCGACCACCGCGAGCGCCACGACGGCGATCGCGGTCCGGCGCATGGTCAGCCGACCTTCTTCTGACCGGTCCGGCGGCGGTTGCTCAGCTTCGCCTTCAGGTAGTCCCGGTTCATCATGGCGATGAAGTCGATCGAGATCTCCTTCGGGCACGCCTCCTGGCACTCGCCGTGGTTCGTGCAGGAGCCGAAGAACTGCTCCATGGTCTCGACCATGGACTCGGAGCGCTCGAGCCGCTCGGGCTGGCCCTGGGGCAGCAGGTTGAGGTGCTGCATCTTCGCCGCGGTGAACAGGTTCGCCGCCGAGTTGGGGCAGGCCGCCACGCAGGCGCCGCAGCCGATGCAGGCGGCGGCGTCCATCGCGGACTCCGCAGCTTCCTTCGGCACCGCGATGATGTTCGCGTCGGGCGCCGCGCCGGTGTTCACCGAGATGTAGCCGCCGGACTCGACGATCCGGTCGAAGGCAGCCCGGTTGACGACCAGGTCCTTGATGATCGGGAAGCCGGCCGCACGCCAGGGCTCGATGACGATCTCGTCGCCGTCGGAGAACTTGCGCATGTGCAGCTGGCAGGTCGCCGTGCCCTTCTGGGGGCCGTGCGCCTGTCCGTTGATCATCAGGCCGCAGCTGCCGCAGATGCCCTCTCGGCAGTCGTGGTCGAACGCGATGGGCTCCTTGTCGTCCTCGATCAGCTGCTCGTTGACGTAGTCGAGCATCTCGAGGAACGAGGCGTCATCGGCGACGGCCGTCGTGTACTCCTCGAAGTGGCCCGGACCCTCGGCGGTGTCCTGTCGCCAGACCTTGAGCTTGAGATTCAGCGTGTTGCTCACGTGTGGTCTTCCCTGTCCTGTGCGTCGCTGTCGGGGCCGTTACTTGTAGCTGCGCTGGGTCAGCTGGACGTTCTCGAACACGAGCGGCTCCTTGTGGAGCACCGCGTCCTTCTGGATGTCGGGGCCGGTGTACTCCCAGGCGGCGACGTAGGCGAAGTTCTCGTCGTCGCGCTTGGCCTCGCCCTCTTCGGTCTGGTGCTCCTCGCGGAAGTGGCCGCCGCAGGACTCCTCGCGGTGCAGGGCGTCGCGCACCTTCAGCTCGGCCATCTCCATGAAGTCGGCGACGCGCAGCGCCTTCTCGAGCGACTGGTTGTAGCTCTCGCCCTCGCCGAGCACCTTGACGTCGGACCAGAACTCCTCGCGGATGGCGGGGATGTCCTTCAGCGCGGTCTCGAGGCCGGCCTTGTTGCGGCTCATGCCGCAGTAGTCCCAGACCAGCTTGCCGAGCTCGCGGTGGTAGTGGTCCACCGAATGGGTGCCCTTGACCGCCAGCAGCTGGTCGACGCGGTCCTGGGTCTCGCGGTGCGCCGTCGTGAACGCCTCGTGGGTCGTCTCGAGCGGCGTGGTGCCGAGCAGGTCGGAGAGGTAGCCGGCGACGGTCTCGGGGGCGACGAAGTAGCCGTCGGCCAGACCCTGCATGAGCGCCGAGGCACCCAGGCGGTTGGCGCCGTGGTCCGAGAAGTTCGCCTCACCCAGGGCGAAGAGGCCCGGGATCGTCGTCTGCAGGTTGTAGTCCACCCACAGGCCACCCATCGTGTAGTGGGTGGCGGGGTAGATGCGCATCGGCGTGGTGTAGGGATCCTCACCGGTGATGCGCTCGTACATGTCGAACAGGTTCCCGTAGCGGGCCTTGATCGTGTCGTGGCCGAACCGCTCGATCGCGTGCGAGAAGTCCAGGAACACGCCGTTTTGCAGCGGGCCGACGCCGCGGCCCTCGTCGACGACGGTCTTCGCGTTGCGCGAGGCGACGTCGCGGGGCACCAGGTTGCCGAAGGCGGGGTACTTGCGCTCGAGGAAGTAGTCGCGCTCGGAGTCGGGGATCTCGCTCGCGGAGCGCTTGTCGTCGATCGCGGTCGGCACCCAGATGCGGCCGTCGTTGCGCAGCGACTCCGACATCAGCGTCAGCTTCGACTGGAACTCGTCCGCCGGCGGGATGCAGGTCGGGTGGATCTGCGTGAAGCAGGGGTTCGCGAACGCGGCGCCCTTCTTGTGCGCACGCCAGGTCGCGGTCACGTTGCAGGCCTTGGCGTTCGTCGACAGGAAGTAGACGTTGCCGTAGCCGCCGGTCGCGAGCAGCACCGCGTGGGCGGAGTGCGAGCTGACCTCGCCCGAGAGCAGGTCACGGGCGGTGATGCCGACGGCACGACCCTCGTGGGTCACGACGTCGAGCATGTCCATGCGGTTGTACAGCGTGACGGTGCCCAGGTGGATCTGGCGGGCGAGCGCCTGGTAGGCGCCGAGCAGCAGCTGCTGGCCGGTCTGGCCACGTGCGTAGAACGTACGGGCGACCTGGGCGCCACCGAAGGAGCGGTTGTCGAGCAGGCCGCCGTACTCACGGGCGAAGGGCACGCCCTGGGCGGTGGCCTGGTCGATGATGTTGACCGACACCTCGGCGAGGCGGTGCACGTTGCCCTCACGGGCGCGGTAGTCACCGCCCTTGATCGTGTCGTAGAAGAGGCGGTGCACGCTGTCGCCGTCGTTCTTGTAGTTCTTCGCCGCGTTGATGCCGCCCTGGGCGGCGATCGAGTGCGCCCGACGGGGGGAGTCGTGGTACGTGAAGACCTTGACGTTGTACCCGGCTTCACCGAGCGAGGCCGCCGCGGCGGCCCCCGCGAGACCGGTGCCGACCACGATCACCTCGAACTTGCGACGGTTCGCGGGGTTCACCAGCTTCAGGTTGAACTTGTGGCTGGTCCACTTGTCGGCGAGCGGGCCGTCGGGGATCTTCGAGTCGAGCGTCAGTGCCACGTCAGTGGGCTCCTGTGAGAGTCGGGCGGTCGGCGGTCGGTGTGTGTCGGACGAGTCGTGTCACGAGCAGGGCTCAGTGCACGATCCCGGCGAGCACGGCGATGGGGAAGGCGCAGTTGATGCCCGCCACCACGATCGCGAATCCTGCGGCGAAGGCACGTCGCGCACCGTTGTACCGGGGGTTGTTCATGCCGATGCTCTGGAACATCGACCAGCCGCCGTGGAACAGATGGATGCCCAGGGCGATGTTCGACACGATGTAGAGGATCGCCACGGGCCAGCGCTCGAAGCTCGCGACCAGGTTGTCGTAGGCGGCGCCCCGCACGAAGTCCGGGTTGGCGAATCCCCACGTCAGGTCGGCCAGGTGGAAGAGCACGTAGAGGCCGATGATGATGCCGGTCCAGCGCATGGTGCGGGAGGCGAAGTTCACTGCGATGTAGTCACGCGGCGACTGGTACTTGACCGGACGCGCGCGGTGGTTCATCCGGGTCAGCGAGTACGCGGACTGGATGTGGAAGAAGAACATCGCGATCAGCCCGATGCGCAGGCCCCACAGCGGCACGTGGTGCGGAAGGATCGGGTAGAGCAGCGCCCGCAGGCTCTCGGCGTAGTGGTCGAACTCCGACCGGCCCAGGAACATCTTCAGGTTGCCCACCATGTGGGCGAACACGTAGCCCATGAGGCCGATGCCGGTGAGGGCCATGACCCACTTCTTGCCGACGGCGGTCGAGTAGAACTCGACCGGCCACGGCGTGCGGACCTTGTGCTGGCCGTTGACCACCGGAGCATCTGCTCCGGGTCGCTCCATCGCCTGGGTCATCGTGCGTGCTCGTTCACAGACGGTCCTCCGTGGGATCGTTCCCCGACGCCGGCTCCTGGCGGAGAGCGGTCGAGGGCATGGAACCTGGGACCGGTCACAGCTCGGACCGCTCCGCGCTCGCAACCTAGCGCTACGGCAAGTGGTGTCACCAACCGGTGAACGGCGGTCACCGTGAACCTCGGGGACCGGCTCTACCCTCGTGCGGTGTCGCCAGCGCCGTCTCCCGAGATGCAGCCCGAGCAGCCCGCGGATGCCCTGCCCCGTGACCCGCGCGACCTCCCTCCGGGGGGACAGGTGCCGATCCGGGTCACGGTCTCGGCCGACGAGGCCGAGCTCGCGGCCGACCGGCTGTTCGTCGCGGGCGCCTCGGCGGTGTCCGAGCTCGCCCGCGACGACGGTGCGGTCGACCTGCTCGCCGACCCCGACGTCGCCGAGCTGCCGGCGCTCGAGGCGTACTTCGGCCACGGCGCGCTGCAGCGCGTGACCGACCCCGACCGGGGGTCGTCGTGGCAGGACCACGCCGAGGTGGTCGTGGTCGGCGATCGGCTGGTCGTGCGCCCGGAGTGGATCCCCGCGTCACCGCTGGCACCCGACGCGCTCGAGGTCGTCGTCGCCGCGGCCGACGCGTTCGGATCGGGCGCCCACCCGACGACACGCATGTGCCTCGAGCTCGTCGAGGCCCTCCTCACCGACGCTGCTGTCGCCGAGGGTGCCCGCGTGCTCGACGTGGGTTCGGGCAGCGGGGTGCTCGCCGTGGCCGCCGCCCTGCTCGGCGCGAGCGAGGTCCGCTGCCACGACATCGCCCCCGAGGCGCTCGACGCCACGGCTCGGTCGGCCGCGAGCTCGGGGGTCGCGGACCGGGTCCGCGTGAGCGCCGAACCGGTCGAGCAGTCGGACCTCGACGGTGGCTTCGACCTGGTGCTGGCGAACCTGCTCGTGCCGATCATCGAGGAGCTCGGAACGACGCTGCGGACCGCGGTCGCGCCGGGTGGCCACCTGGTGCTCAGCGGCGTGCTCGTCGACCAGCGCGAGCGGGCGATCGCCGCGTGCGCGCCGCTCGCGGTGGTGGACGAGCGCCGAGACGGGGAGTGGCTCGCACTGGTCCTGCAGCGCGAGGCGCTCGCTGACCAACTGTGAACGCGCTGTAAAACGTCGAGCGCAACGCAGCGCGAGCGACGCTGTCGGTCGTACCGTCCAGAGCCGTGGGTAACTGGTTCGACGACTACGACACCGGCGGCTTCTTCGACGAGGTCGTCGACGACGACGGCGCCGTCCGACCCCACTACCGGCGCCTCGCCGGGGCGCTGTCGACGCTGACGCCCGAGGACCTCGCCCGCGCCGAGCTGCGCAGGACCGCGGCGTTCCGGACCCAGGGCATCACCTTCACCGTCTACGGCGACGAGTCCGACGACACCGGCGTCGGGATCGAACGCACCTTCCCGATGGACCTGGCGCCCCGCGTCATCCCCAGCGACGAGTGGGCCCACCTCGAGTCGGGCCTCGAGCAGCGGGTCACCGCGCTCAACCGGTTCCTCGACGACCTGTACGTCGGCGGCATGCAGATCGTCGGCGACGGGGTCGTGCCCCGCTGGTTGGTGCTCAGCTCCGACGGGTTCACCCCCGAGGCGTTCGGCGTGCCGGTGCCGCCGGGCGCCCGGTGCCTGGTCGCCGGCATCGACGTGATCCGCGACGGTGCCGGCGAGTACCGGGTGCTCGAGGACAACCTGCGCAGCCCCAGCGGGGTGTCCTACGTGATCGAGAACCGTGCCGCGCTCACCAGGGTCCTGCCGCAGCTCTTCGCCGGTGAGCGGGTGCGCCGCGTCGACCACTACGGACGCAAGCTGCACGAGGCGTTGCAGCGGGCGAGCCCACCGGGGGCCGGCGACAACCCGACGGTGGTGGTGCTCACGCCGGGCATCTACAACTCGGCGTACTTCGAGCACGTCTTCCTCGCGACCCAGATGGGCGTCGAGCTCGTCGAGGGCCGGGACCTCGTCGTCGACGACCACGTCGTGTCGATGCGCACCACCGCGGGGCTCAAGCGCGTCGACGTCATCTACCGGCGCATCGACGACCAGTTCCTCGACCCCGTCGTCTTCCGGCCCGACTCGACGCTCGGCGTGCCGGGGTTGATGGCCGCCGCGCGAGCCGGGAACGTGACGATCGCGAACGCGGTGGGCAACGGCGTCGCCGACGACAAGGCGGTCTACGCCTACGTGCCCGAGATGATCCGGTACTACCTGGGTGAGGAGCCGATCATCCCGAACGTGCCCACCTATCTGCTGTGGGACCCCGAACAACGCGCCGAGGTGCTGTCGCGTCTCGAAGAGCTCGTCGTGAAGCCGGTGGCCGAGGCAGGAGGGTACGGACTGATGATCGGGCCCCAGGCGACCGAGCACGAGATCGAAGCCGCACGGGCCGGGATCATCGCCGATCCGCGCGGCTACATCGCACAGGAGGTCGTGCAGCTCTCACGGCACCCCGCCCTCGTCGACGACCACTTCGAGGGGCGCCACGTCGACCTGCGACCCTTCGTGCTGTCGGGCGAGAAGGTCGAGGTGCTGCCGGGCGGGCTCACCCGGGTCGCGTTGCGCAAGGGTTCGCTGGTGGTGAACTCCTCGCAGGGCGGCGGTTCGAAGGACACCTGGGTGCTCGCGCCGGTCCCTGCCCCGCCCGAGGACGACTCGGTGCGTGGCTCGGTCGGCGACGACGTCGAGGGCGCCGACGCGGAGGACGAGCTCTCCGACATCGAGCCCGCGACCGGCACGGTCGACATCACCGCGATGCAGGCGTCGCTCGCATCGCTGCGCACGACACCCGAGGAGGACGCCTGATGCTGGCACGAACGGCCCTGCGGCAGCAGCACGCACCCTGGCGCGTCGAGGTGGCGGGGCCGGGGACGAGGAGGTCGAACTGATGCTGGCCCGAACTGCGGAGTACTTGTTCTGGTCGGGTCGCTACCTGGAGCGCGCCGAGAGCACCGCGCGACTGCTCGACGTGACCTATCACCGTCTGCTCGAGGTGACGCCGGCCGAAGAGGTCGACGCGTGGACCGACGTGCTCGCCGCGCTCGGCCTCGAGGAGGAGTTCGTGGCCAGCGGGCTCGCCCGCACCGCGGGACCCGTGTCGGAGTTCCTGGTGAGCGACCCCACGAACCGAGGTTCGATCGTCACCTCGGTGACCCAGGCGCGTGACAACGCCCGAGGGGTGCGCGAGCACCTGGCCATGGAGCTCTGGGAGACGCTCAACTCGCTGCACCTCAGCCTGGCCGCCCGCGACATCGGTTACGACCTGGCGATGCAGCCCTTCGACTTCTACCGGTTCGTGCGCTCCGGCATCCAGAGCATCATCGGCTGCGCCACCGAGACCTGGTCGCGAGAGGACGCGTGGCGCTTCTTCATGCTGGGTCTGCACCTGGAGCGCGCCGAGATGGCGGTGCGGACGCTGCGGGTGCGCCACCCCCGCCACCAGCCCGACGCACCGCACGAGTGGTCGGCGACGCTGCGGTCGGCCTCGGCGTTGCAGGCGTACCGCAGGGCGTACCGGATGTTCGACTCCGCCGGCATCGTGGAGCTGCTGCTGCTGTCGCCGACCCTGCCGCGCAGCGTCCTGTTCTCGCTGCGTCGAGCCGAGGGCATCCTCGGCACGCTCAGCGACCGACCGGTGCACACCCGCTCGGTCGCGCTGCGTCTGCTCGGCCGGGTCCGCGCCGAGCTCGAGTTCGCCGACGCGTCCGAGCTCTGCGAGGGCGACCTGGTCGAGGTGCTCGGCGTCGTCGAGTCCCAGATCCGCGACGTCGCCTCGGCGGTCGCCGCCGAGTGCTTCTCCTATCGCGTGGAGCTCGACCTGCACTCGCTGCAGCTGCTGCCGGGCGATCCCGTCATCCCGGGTGTCGCGCCCGTCGTGCCGGTGGTCCAGACGTGATCGCTGTCGGGTCGACCCCCGCCACCTCCGAGGGAGCGCCGTCGTGAGGTTCGACATCCGCTACCGCACGGTCTTCACCTACACCGACCAGGTCGTCGAGTCGCACAACGAGCTGCGGGCCTGCCCGGCCGACGACGTGTGCCAGCGTCTGCTCGACCACCGGGTCTCGGTGCATCCGGCTGCCCGGGTCTTCAGCTACGTCGACTACTGGGGGACCCGGGTCGACGCCTTCGGCATCCGTCGGGGGCACACGTCGATGGAGGTCGTGGCCGAGGCCTCGGTCGAGACCACGCCGCGACCTCTGCCGACCGCCGCGCCCAGGCTCGAGACGCTCGAACGTCCGGAGTTCGTCGACGCGCACATCGAGTACCTGCAGCGCGACCGGCACACCGACTTCGGCGACGGCGTGGCCGCGGCGGCACAGCGCCAACGCGAGCTCGTCGGTCCCGACCTGGTGGGCGTGGTGCTCGCGATCCACCGGTTCGTCGGCGCGCACCTGCGCTACGAGCGCGGGGTGACCGACATCGCGACCCCCGTCGAGCAGGTGCTCGCGGGTGGGGTCGGCGTCTGCCAGGACTACGCGCACCTGGCGGTCGCCATGTGCCGGTCGCTCGGCATTCCGGCCCGCTACGTGTCGGGCTACCTGTTCACCGACAGCGACGCGTCAGGCCTCGACCCCGACGGCGACACCGTCGTGGTCCAGACCCACGCCTGGTTCGAGGCCGCCGTGCCCGGTTGGGGGTGGCTTGCCCTCGACCCCACCAACGGACAGCTGGTGGGGGAGCGGCACGTGAAGATCGGCCACGGCCGTTCCTACGACGACGTGCAGCCCCAGCGCGGCGTGTTCCTCGGGCCTGCCGAGTCCGCCGTCGAGCCGGTCGTCGAGATCCGCCGGGTCGACGCGACCGAGACATGGCGGTCGCCGACCCCACTCGCCGGCGACGGCGCGGTGGTCCGGCCGGCGACCTACGAGGCTCCGACGCCGGGTGGTGCCGCGTCGCTGCGACCCCGCCAGCAGCAACAGCAGCAACAGCAGTAGCCCCGCGACGCGGTCCCCCGGAGCGACCGTCCCTCGGTGAGGGCCACGGGTAGCCTGCGCCACATGTCGCTCACGTCGAAGGCCTCCGACCCGCCGGACATCACCACCCTGGGAGCGCTGCGCGCCTCGGGCTGGACCTCGCAGTCGGTCAAGGACGAGATCCGCCGCAACGCGGCGGCCAGGATCCGGGCCGGCGAGCAGCTCTTCCCCGAGGTGCTCGGCTACGCCGACACCGTGTTCCCGCAGCTCGAGAACGCGCTGCTGGCGGGCCACGACGTCATCTTCCTCGGCGAGCGCGGCCAGGCGAAGACCCGGATGATCCGCTCGCTCGTCGACCTGCTCGACGAGTGGATGCCGATCGTCGAGGGCTCCGAGATCAACGACGATCCCTACGACCCGGTCTCGCTGCACGCCCGGTCCCTCGTCGCGGAGCAGGGCGACGACGCGCCGATCGCCTGGGTGCACCGCTCCGACCGGTTCGGCGAGAAGCTCGCGACGCCGGACACCGCGATCGCCGACCTCATCGGCGAGGTCGACCCCATCAAGGTCGCCGAGGGCCGGTACCTCTCCGACGAGCTGACGCTCCACTACGGGCTGGTCCCGCGCACCAACCGCGGCATCTTCGCGATCAACGAGCTGCCTGACCTCGCCGAGCGCATCCAGGTCGGTCTGCTGAACGTGCTCGAGGAGCGCGACGTGCAGATCCGCGGCTACAAGATCCGGCTGCCGCTCGACGTCCTGCTCGTCGCGTCGGCGAACCCCGAGGACTACACCAACCGCGGCCGTCTGATCACACCGCTCAAGGACCGCTTCGGTTCCCAGGTCCGGACCCACTACCCCCTCGACGTCGACACCGAGGTGGCGATCATCTCCCAGGAGGCGTCGCCGTTCGAGGCCGACGGCGTGCAGGTCGACGTGCCCGAGCACATGATCGACATCATCGCGACGCTGTCGCAGCTGGCCCGCCAGAGCCCGCACATCTCGCAGCGCTCCGGTGTGTCGGTCCGCCTCTCGGTGTCGAACCACGAGGTCATGGTGGCGAACGCCGCTCGTCGCACGCTGTCGTCGGGTGAGTCCGTCGTCGTGCCGCGCATCTGCGACCTCGAGGCGTTGCCGGCGTCGACCGCGGGCAAGGTCGAGATCGAGACCCTCGAGGACGGCCGCGAGGGGCAGATCCTCGACCACCTCGTGCGCAACGCGATCCTGACGGTGTTCCGCGAGCGGGTCAGCCCGGAGAACCTGGTGCAGGTCGTGGCCGCACTCGAGGAGCGCGGCCCGGTCGAGATCGGCGAGGACGTCGCCGCGGACGACTACGTCGCGCTCGTGACCGAGGTGCCGGCCCTGCAGGTGCCCGTCGCCGAGCTGGTCGGCGAGTCGCCGTCGCCGGCCGCGGTCGCCTCGGCGGTCGAGCTGGTGCTCGAGGGGCTCCACCTGTCGAAGCGGCTCAACAAGGACGCCGTCGGCGGCCGCGCCCAGTACCGCGCCCGGAACTGACCGACGACCGCCTCGCTGCCCGGCCGCGGGTCTCGCAGCGAATTCCGTCGCGGATCCGCTGCGATCACAGCGAATCCGCGACGGAATTCGAGTTCTCGACGTCGACGGCGATCAGGCGACGGGCGGGGGTAGCCTCGCCGCATGGCTCGACCCCGGTTCCGGTACTCACCCTGGGACGGCTCGCAGCGCGGGTTCGAGGTCGATGCGCTCGACGTCATGGAGCAGCTGACCGACGACCTGCTCTACCACGGCGACCTCAACTCGGCGCTGCGCCGGATGATGCAGCAGGGCTTCGAGGACCGCAACGGCGAGCGCATCCAGGGCATCCGCGAGATGCTCGACAAGATCCGTGAACGTCGCGAGGACGCGCTCGACCGCTTCGACCTGGGCGGCGTGTACGAAGACATCGCGAAGGAGCTGCGCGAGCTCGTCGAACAGGAGCGCGACGAGCTCCAGCGCCAGCTCGACGAGGCCCGGGAGTCCGGCGACGCCCGACGCGAGGAGCTGACCGCTCAGTCCTCGGCCGGGAAGAACCTCGAGCTCGACATGCTGCCGCCGGACCTGGCCGGCCAGGTGAAGGGGCTCGAGCAGTACGACTTCTCCTCCGACGAGGCCCAGCAGCGCTTCCAGGATCTCGTCGACCGTCTGCGCGAGCAGCTCATGCAGCAGACCGTCGACCAGATGTCCGGCGCGATGGGCTCGATGACACCCGAGGACATGGGCCGGCTCAAGGACATGATGGCCGAGCTGAACCACATGCTCGACCAGCGGGCCGCCGGCGAGGAGCCCGACTTCGAGGGGTTCATGGAGCGCCACGGCGACTTCTTCCCGGAGAACCCCCAGACGCTCGACGAGCTGCTCGAGGTGATGGCGCGTCGCATGGCCGCGGCTCAGGCGATGCTCAACTCGATGACACCCGAGCAGCGTGCACAGCTGCAGCAGCTCTCGGACCAGCTGCTCGAGGACATGGACCTGCGCTGGCAGGTCGAGCAGCTCGGGCAGAACCTCCGCCAGGCGGTGCCCGACGCCGGGTGGGGGAACAGCTACCAGTTCGAGGGCATGGACCCGCTCGACATGTCGAGCGCCACCTCGCTGATGAGCGAGCTCGGCGACCTCGACCAGCTCGAGCAGCTCATGCGCGGCGCCCCGAACCCGGGGGCGCTGGCAGAGGCCGACATCGAGCGGGTGCGCGAGCTGCTCGGCGACGACGCCGCGGCGAGCCTGGACCGCATGTCGGAGATCACCCGCATGCTCACCGACGCGGGGCTCATCGAGCAGCGCGAGGGCCGTGTCGAGCTGACCCCGAAGGGCATGCGTCGGCTCGGCCAGAACGCGCTGTCGGAGCTGTTCCGCCAGCTCGACCGCGACCAGCTCGGACGCCACGAGCTCGAGCAGTCCGGCTCGGGTCACGAGCGCAACCACCAGACCAAGCCCTACGAGTGGGGCGACCCGTTCAACCTGCACATCGGTCGGACCATCCGCAACGCCATCCTCCGTGGCGAGACCGCGCCGGTGCGGCTCTCACCCGACGACTTCGAGATCGAGCAGACCGAGCACATCGTGCGGTCCTCGACGGTGCTGATGCTCGACCTGTCCCTGTCGATGCCGATGCGCGACAACTTCCTGCCGGCGAAGAAGGTCGCCATGGCGCTGCACTCGCTCATCACGATGCAGTACCCACGTGACTACATGGGCATCGTCGGCTTCAGCGAGGTGGCCCGGATCCTCACCGCCGAGCAGCTGCCCGAGGTGAGCTGGGACTTCGTCTACGGCACGAACATGCAGCACGGCTTCCAGCTGGCGCGCCAGCTGCTCTCGCGCCAGCACGGGACGAAGCAGATCATCATGATCACCGACGGCGAGCCGACCGCCCACATCAACGCCTACGGCGAACCGGAGTTCCACTACCCGCCGGTGCGCGAGACCGTCGACGCGACGTTGCTTGAGGTGGCCCGCTGCACCAAGGACGACATCCGGATCAACACGTTCATGCTCGACCCGGACCGGAGCCTGCAGCACTTCATCGAGCAGCTGACCAAGCTGAACGGCGGTCGGGCGTTCTTCACCACGCCCCAGACGCTGGGTGACTACGTGCTGGTCGACTTCATCGAGCAGAAGCGAGAGATGCTGCGCGGTCGTCGATAGGGCGGTCGTCGGTAGGGGCTGGTCGGTCGCATCCGCTGACTCCTGAGCAGCGAGATCGCGCGCTCCGTCGACCGTGGCGCCGGTCCGGTTCGCGCGCTGCGTCACCGAAAAAACTCGCGCGGACGGCCTCCGGGGGCGAAGAACGGCTTGCGTTTCCGCCGGACGAGGGTCAGACTACGTCCTTACATCGATGTAATTACAGCGTCGTGACTGCTCGGGACCGCTGGGGGCACCATCCCGACCACCTCGGATTCGACGCCGGGGAACCACTGACATGATCGACGGTACGGAGGAACACATGGCGAACCCCGAAGAGGCGACGGAGGGCGAGAGTTGGCAGATGTTCGCCAACTGCCTCGGCGTCGACCCCGACCTGTTCTTCCCGGAGCGGGGGGCCTCGACGAAAGAGGCCAAGGGCGTCTGCCAGGGCTGCGTGGTGCGAGAGGACTGCCTCGAGTACGCGCTCCAGAACGGCGAGAAGTTCGGTATCTGGGGTGGGCTCAGCGAGCGTGAGCGTCGGCGCATCCGCCGTCAGCGTGCCCTCGCCCGTGCCGCTCAGCAGCAGCAGCCCCGGACCGCCTGACCGGTCGTCGGCGCCGGCGCCTACCTGCGGGGAACGAGCACCCTCGACCCCGTCACCACCAGGTCCATGGGCACGTCCCAGGGGTCGGGTTCGATCCGGTCCACCACCTGGATGTCGTGGACCACACCGACCAGCACCGCCCGCCGTGGCGGTGTCGTCGCGTCCGGGGCCGGTTCGGCCGCTGTCGCGCCTGCCACTGCCGAGTTGGCCGGGGTCGGGTCGGCCGGCGTCGGCCCGGGCCGGGCGAACGCCCGGTCGTAGAAGCCGACGCCGAAGCCAAGGCGGTTGCCGTCGGGGTCCACCGCGACGCAGGGGACCAGCACGACGTCGAGCTCGTCGAACGCCACGGCCCGCAGCGGCGGTTCGGGCTCGTCGATCCCGTAACGGTTGGGCGCCAACGTCGCGTCCGCATCCCAGCGTGCGAACCGCATCGACCGGTCGGCCTCGACGATCGGCAGGGCGATCCTCCAGCCACGCGCTCGCAGCTCGTCGAGCGCCAGGTTGGGGTCGAGCTCGCCGTCGGTGGGGAGGTAGGTCCCGAGCGTGCCGGTCCCGGCGAGCAGGTCCAGCTCCAGCAGGTGCCGCGCGACCCGTCGGGCGCCGTCGCCCTGCTCGTCGGCGCCGAGTGCGGCGCGAGCTCGTCGGAGCTCGGCGCGCATCTCGAGCGGGGTGCGCTCGGCGGCCGCAGGGGGCGGCGGGGTGTCGGGGGACGGAGGGATGGGCATCCGATGACGACTCCTGGAGTCGGTCGCTCCCGACGGGGTGCCGACACGACGGGCCTGTAGGCTCGACCACATGTTCAGTGGCAACGAATGGATCATCGTAGTGATCGTCGCCGTCGTGCTCTTCGGCGGGTCCCAGATCCCGAAGCTGGCACGCAGCCTGGGTCAGGCCCAGAAGGAGTTCAAGCAGGGCATCGCCGAGGGGCAGTCCGAGGACGGCGACGAGCCGTCGTCGACCGACTCGACCAAGTAGCGCGTCGACCAGCGGGATCGCGGGCTCCGGCCCCGCGCAGCCCGCACGTGGTGCGCGGGTCGCTCGGGGAACGCGCACCGCTCAGGGGGATGAGGCCGCTCGGGGTGGTGGCAGCGGGGATGTCAGGGCACGGGGATTCCAGCGTGTCAGCTCGCCTTGGCGACGGCTTCCCGCTCCGAGCGCTGCCGATCGGCGCGCTCCCGGCTCCGGGCCTTGATGATGCGTCGGCGCTCACGCTCCGAGGCACCGCCCCAGACGCCGTGGTCGATGCGGTTCGCCAGGGCGTACTCGAGGCATTCGGACTTGACGGGGCAGTCGGCGCAGATGCGCCGAGCGGCGTCGACACCGACGCCATCGGAGGGGAAGAAGAGGCTCGGGGGCTTGTCGGCGCAGTTGCCGATCGACATCCAGTTCGTGTCTATCGCTAGTGCCTTCATATGGGGAGTCTGACGTGGTGAGGCGCCACTTTGTTCCCGAGTTCCTCGACGCGCTGAGAGGTGGCTCAGAGCTGCCGTGAAATGGTCGTATCGCGGATTGAGCGGGTTCGTCGATGGGTACGACGCCGGGTTGATGAGTCGCCGGAGAGAACCGCCCGGTCGGCGCATTCCGGAGCGGACCGGCGAACTGAGACGGACCTCACGTGGCTCTGAGAGGCCTCTCTGCGCAGAGCGTCCGGGGCCTCGACACCGCTCGGTGATGCCGCATACTCGGTTCCATGCCCGAACAGCACGACTCCGACCCCGCCCCGTGGACGCCCCCCTCCGCTCCGGCGGCGAGCCCCTCGGCGATCCCGATGCCGCCCGCGCCGACGACGCCGAACGCGGCTGACCCGATCACGTCACCCGGAGTCCCGACGGCGTCGCCCTCGGCCGTGCCCGCGACCCCGCACGGCGCTGCAACGCCCCCGCCGTGGCGAGGCGGCGCGACCCCCACCTCGCCCCCGCTCGCCGGCACACCTGCCGGCCCGCCCAACGCCGAGCCGGTTGCCCCGCTCTACACCGAGCAGCCCACGGCGACCAACGCGTTCGAGGGCGTCGACCACCGGGCCCAGCTCGGCGGCCAGTACGGACCCGGCAACTCGTTCCCCCCGCCCCCCTCCGGCCCGACCCCGACCGCTCACCCCGAGGCCCCCAAGGCCCCGAAGCACGTCGGCGGCCTCCGCGCGGCGCTGATCGGCGGTCTCGTCGGCGCGATCGTCGCCGGCGGTGTCACCGGCGCTGCGCTCTGGGATCGCGAGGGCTCCTCGACGCCGGCCGCACAGCAGGTCGTGACGAACCCGAACCGCCCGTCGAACACGACGTCCGGCGAGTCGCTCGACGTGCGCTCGCTGCTCGACAAGGTCGGTCCCTCGGTCGTGTCGATCCACACCGGCACCCGTGACGGCGACGCCGCGGGCTCCGGCGTGGTGCTGAGCGAGGACGGCCTGGTCCTGACCAACGCCCACGTCGTCGAGGGTGCCCGCACCATCGAGGTCGACTTCGCCGACGGTCGCACCGCCGAGGCACGGCTGATCGGCGCGGTCGCCGAGAACGACGTGGCGCTGATCAAGGCCGAGGGGCTCACCGAGCCGGTGACACCCGCCGAGATCGGCAGCTCCGCGGACCTGCAGGTCGGCGACGACGTCGTCGCCATCGGCAACGCCCTGAACCTGGGCGACGAGCCCAGTGTGACCACCGGCATCGTCTCGGCCCTCGGACGGTCCATCCAGTCGCCGACCGGCGACACGCTCTCGGACCTGATCCAGACCGACGCAGCGATCAATCCGGGCAACTCCGGCGGACCGCTGATCAACGCCGCCGGACAGGTCGTGGGCATCAACACGGCGATCCTGGCCGACGCGCAGAACATCGGCTTCTCGCTCGCGATCGACTCGATCACGAGCATCGTCGACGACCTCAAGGCCGGGCGTGACGTCCAGAGCTCCCGACCCGTGCTCGGCGTCGAGACCCTCGACATCGCCGGTGTCGATCCGAGCGTCGCCCAGCGCTTCGGCATCACGGCGACCGCCGGTGCGTTCGTGCAGACCGTGCAGCCGAACAGCGGTGCGAGCGAGGCCGGGCTCCAGTCCGGCGACGTGATCGTCTCGGTCGACGGCCGCCGCATCCGCACCGCGGCCGACGTCGGTCAGGCCGTCCGTGCCAAGTCGGTCGGCGACACCGTCGAGATCGGCTTCGAACGCAACGGCGAGTCCGAGACCGTCACCGCCACGCTCGGCACCCGCTGATCCCGCGCGGCCCCGAGCCGCCCCGGGATCACCACAGATCGATCCGACTCCGGCCCCTCTCTCCCTCCCTCCCGGCCGGAGTCGGGTCGCGCCCGGCCCCCACTCCCGCGAGGTCCGCACTCCGGCCGCGGACGTGACCGGCGCACGCCGGCTGGGTACCGTCCCGGCCATGGCCACGCCGCAGTTCCGTCTCGCCGGTCCCGACGACGTCGACGCGCTCGTCGAGCTGGTGGAGTGGGCGTACCGAGGTGAGTCCTCGCGAGCGGGCTGGTGCACCGAGGCCGACATCCTCGGCGGCCAGCGCGTCGACCACGAGATGATGCGGGCGACCCTCGCGGACGATGACGTCGCGGTGCTGGTGCTGTCCGACGACGACGGGCCGGTCGCGTGCTGCGAGCTGCGCCGCGTCGATCCCGACCGGGCCACGCTCGGCATGTTCGCCGTCGACCCGGGTCGTCAGGCCGGTGGTCTGGGCCGTCGGGTGCTCGAGCACGCCGAGGAGCTCGTCGCACAGCGTTGGGGTGTCAGCCGCCTCGAGCTCACGGTGATCGACATCCGGCAGTCGCTGATCGAGTGGTACGAGCGGCGCGGGTTCGCCCGCACCGGTGAGCACCGTCCGTTCCCCTACGGCGACGACCGCTTCGGCGAGCCCCGTGTCGACGACCTCCGCTTCGCAGTGCTCGAGAAGCGACTCGGACCGGCCGGGGGTATGCTCGATGGCCATGTCTGACCAGTCGACGATCGATCCCGATGCACCCGCCGAGCCGCCGAAGGCGCACGCGACGATCGTGTACCTGGGCCCCGTCGCCCCGCACTGGGAGATCCGCTCCGACTTCGGCGACCAGCAGGTCGTGAACGACTTCCGCTCACGCGTCAACGCACGTCTGATGCTGCTGCCGCCGCACGACCCGCAGTTCCGTCGCAACAAGGAGCGCGTGAACCGCGACGCCGAGCGCGAGCTGATCCTGCTCGACTGGGACCTCGGCGACGACGACTACGCCAACCGCTGAGTCGGCGCCGGGCCCGCTGCCCGACCCGCGAGCGTGACCCAGAAGCGTGATCCGGCGCTCCGGGCGCTGGGTAGTGTCGGCCCATGGCCGACGAGGACGACCGCAGGTACCTGAACCGCGAGTTGTCATGGCTCGACTTCAACGCCCGGGTGCTGGCGCTGGCCGAGGACCCGAACACCCCGTTGCTCGAGCGGGTGAAGTTCCTGGCGATCTTCAGCCAGAACCTCGACGAGTTCTTCCAGGTGCGCGTCGCCGGGCTCAAGGAGCGCGTCGCAGCGGGTGTGCGGCGACGCAGCGTCGACGGGCTGTCGGCCTCTGAGCAGCTCGAGGCGATCCTCGCGAAGGTGCGCACGCTGACCTCGCGGGCCGACGAGATCTTCCTCGGCCCGGTCTGCGGTGAGCTCGCCGCGGTCGGCATCCGGTTCTCGAGCTGGTCCCAGCTCGACGAGGACGACCGCGAGTGGCTGCGCGACGAGTTCCAGCGCCGCATCTTCCCGGTGCTCACCCCGCTGGCGGTCGACCCGGGGCATCCGTTCCCGTACATCTCGACGTTGTCGCTGAACCTGGGGGTGGTCGTCGTCGACCCGACGACCGGCGACCAGCGCTTCGCCCGCGTCAAGGTGCCGTCGCTGCTGCCGCGGTTCGTCGTCATGCCCGACCTCGAGCGGTTCGTGCCGCTGGAGCAGGTCATCGCCGCCCACCTCGACCAGCTGTTCCCCGGCATGGACACCGTCGACAGCGTGGCGTTCCGAGTCACCCGCAACGCGGATCTCACCGTCGAGGACGAAGAGGCCGACGACCTGCTCGCCGCGATCGAGATGGAGCTGCGTCGCCGGCGGTTCGGCAAGGCCGTGCGCCTCGAGGTCGAGGACGACATCTCCGCCGAGACCCTCGAGCTGATCCGCGACGAGCTCGAGCTGACCGAGGACGACGTGTTCCCCCATGCGGCCCCCGTGGACCTGGGCGGGTTGTTCTCGGTGTACGAGGTGGACCGGCCCGAGCTCAAGTACGCCGACTTCGTGCCGGTGACCCAGCGCCGCCTCGCCCGCGACGAGGACGACGAGTTCCGCGACATCTTCGGGGCGATCTCGCAGGGGGACATCCTCGTCCACCATCCCTACGACAGCTTCGTGACGTCGGTCGAGGAGTTCATCCGCCAGGCCGCGAACGACCCGAAGGTCCTGACCATCAAGTTGACGCTGTACCGGACCTCGGGCGGCAGTCCGATCGTCGAGTCGCTGATCCGCGCCGCCGAGCAGGGCAAGCAGGTCGCGGCGCTGGTCGAGCTCAAGGCCCGCTTCGACGAGGAGCGCAACATCGAGTGGGCGCGACGTCTCGAGCAGGCCGGCGTGCACGTCGTGTACGGCCTGGTCGGGCTCAAGACCCACACCAAGACCTGCCTGGTGGTCCGGGACGAGGGCGACGGGGTGCGCCGCTACTGCCACATCGGCACCGGCAACTACAACTCCAAGACCGCCCGCCTCTACGAGGACCTGGGGCTGCTGACCGCCGACCCGGCGATCGGCAGCGACCTGAGCCAGCTGTTCAACTACCTGACCGGCTACGCCCGCGACGTCGACTACCAGAAGCTGCTGGTGGCGCCGCACTCGCTGCGTCCCGGCCTCGCGGAGCTGATCCGCAACGAGCGTCGCTACGCCCCCGACTCGGGCCGGATCATCATGAAGATGAACAGCCTGGTCGACGCCGGTCTGATTGACGAGCTCTACGAGGCGTCCGCCGCAGGTGTCGAGATCGACCTGATCGTGCGCGGCATCTGCTGCCTGCGGGCCGGGGTGCCGGGGCTGTCCGAGAACATCCGGGTCCGCAGCGTGGTCGGGCGCTACCTCGAGCACTCGCGGGTCTACCGGTTCGCGAACGGCCACGGTCCGGGTCGCCCGGTGCACTTCATCGGGTCGGCCGACCTCATGCCGCGCAACCTCGACCGCCGCGTCGAGGCGATGGTGCCCATCGACGCCCCCGACCTGCGCGCCCGCGTCGACGAGATGCTGGCGGTCGACCTGGCCGACGACACCCTCGCCTGGCGTCTCGACGACGACGTGTGGCGCAAGGTGGAGCGGCACAACACCGTCGAGACACACCTCGAGCTGCAGCGGCACGCCCTGGAGCGCGCCGCGGTCGACCTGCGATGAGCGCCGACCCGGCCCGTCGCCCCGAGGTCCGCGCCGCAGGTGGGCTGGTCTGGCGGCGCGGTGGTGACGCGGGCGCCGACGACGGGGACATCGAGGTCGTGCTCGTGCACCGACCCCGCTACGACGACTGGAGCCTCCCCAAGGGCAAGGCGCACAAGGGTGAGTCCGACGAGGACACCGCACTGCGGGAGGTGCTCGAGGAGACCGGGCTCGCCTGCCGACTGGGCGCCGAGTTGGTCACGGTCGAGTACGAGACACCCCGTGGCGAGCACAAGACGGTGCGGTGGTGGGAGATGCTCGTGGACGAGGACCGCGGGTTCGAGCCCGACGACGAGGTCGACGAGCTGCGATGGGTGCCGCTGGAGCGTGTCGCGGACCTCGCGACGATGCCGAGCGACGGCGACGTGGTCCGCTCGTTCATCGATTCCAGGGCCTGATCACCGCGGGGTGAATCTTCAGTTCTGGTTCACCTCGTGTTCACCCGGTGCATGAAGGCTGTCCACGAACGATTTCTACGCTGCGGGCGTCGATGGCCAAGGGGGTCGTCGGCAACCCGATCCCTCCACGAAGGAGACACACCCGCATGACCCGCTCCGCCCGACCGATCCGCAGTGGTCGGCTCACCTGGCTCTTCGCGCTGCTCGCGGTGGTGGCCCTGTTCGCGGCCGCCTGCGGCTCCGACGACAGCGCCGACGAGAACGCCGGCGACGGCAGCTCGACCACCGAAGCCGGCGCGGTCGACGGCGCCCCCTCCGACGAGGACATCGCGGCGCTCACCGCCTCGATCGCCGGTGGCGGCGCCAGCTTCCCCGACGCCTTCTACCAAGCCGTCAACGCCGACTTCAACGGCGTCGCCGGCGCCGAGCGCGTCACCTACGCGAAGAGCGGCTCGTCCGACGGGCGTTCGCAGCTCGCAGCGGGCACCGTCGACTTCGCGGGCTCCGACTCGCTGCCCAAGGACGGCGAGGACTTCGGCGGCACGCTGCTGTTCTTCCCGACCGTCGCCGCGCCGATCACCGTGTCGTACCACCTCGAGGGCGTCGACGAGCTCAACCTGAGCGCCGACGTCATCGCCGGCATCTTCCAGGCCGAGATCACCACCTGGGACGACGCGAAGATCGCCGCCGACAACCCCGACGCCGAGCTGCCCTCGACGCCGATCACCGTCGTGCGCCGCTCCGACGGCTCGGGCACCACGAACAACTTCACGAAGTTCCTCGTGGCCGCCGCCCCGGACGTCTGGACGCTCGAGAGCGGTGACGAGGTCAACTGGCCTGCATCGACCCAGGGCGCCGAGAAGAACTCCGGCGTCGCCGAGGTCATCAACCAGACCGACGGTGCCATCGGCTACGTCGATCTGGCCGACGCCGGCAAGGCCGGACTGAGCATCGCGAACGTCCAGAACGAGGCCGGCGAGTTCGTCGCCCCGTCCGTCGCCGGTGTGCAGGCAGCGCTCGAGGGCGCCGAGATCGCGGATGACCTCACGTACAACCCGCTGAACTCGCCGGGTGAAGGTGCGTACCCGATCACCGCACCGACGTGGATCCTCGCCATCGCCGAGCAGACCGATGCCGGCAAGGCCGAGACCCTCAAGACCTACCTCCGCTACCTGCTCACGACCGGGCAGGAGCAGGCGGCGGCCACCGGCTACACCGCGCTGCCGACCGAGCTCGCCGAGAAGGCCATCGCCCAGATCGACGAGATCAAGGGCTGAGTCACCCCCCCCCTGACCCCCGAGGCCCCGTGTCCGGCAACATGCTCGGACACGGGGCCGACGGGGTCTGCTCGACCCTCGTCGAGCACGCACCCAACCGCCGTCGGGCAGCCGGCGGTCCCGCACCCACCGACGCACGGGAACCAGGCACCTCATGACCATGCAACTCGAACGGGATCCGGCACCGCCGGAGGTGACCGTCGCCGATCTGACCACCGAGGGTCGCGGGGCCGGGGTCGACCGTCTGTTCCGGCGGGTCGCCCTGCTCGCGGGTGCCGCGGTGCTGCTCATCCTGTTGCTGATCGCGGTCACGACGACCCAGCAGGCGTGGCCGGCGTTCAGCGAGTTCGGGGCCGACTACTTCTTCGGGACGGAGTGGGTCCCGTCCGAAGGCCTCTACGGCATCCTCCCGCTGGTCTACGGCACCGTGGTGGTGTCGCTGATCGCGATCGTGTTCGCCGTGCCGATCAGCATCGGCATCGCGCTGTTCATCACCGAGCTCGCCCACCGTCGCATCCGGGGCACCATCACGCTGGTCATCGACCTGCTCGCCGCGGTGCCGTCGGTGGTCTTCGGTCTGTGGGGCTTCTACCAGCTGATCCCGATCTTCCAGTCGGTGTTCAACTCGATCGCCGACGCGGTGTCGTCGATCCCGGTCCTCAAGACGCTCTTCGCCCCCGGCTCCGGTTCGAGCTTCATGAGCGCCGGGCTGGTGCTCGCCCTCATGATCACCCCGATCATCACCTCGGTGACGCGCGAGGTCTTCATGACCGTGCCGGTCAACGACAAGTCGGGCGCCCTGGCGCTGGGCGCGACCCGCTGGGAGATGATCCGCGGCGTCGTCATCCCGCACTCCAGCGGCGGCCTCACGGGTGCGGTCATGCTCGGGCTCGGTCGGGCGATGGGCGAGACGGTCGCCGTGGCGCTGCTCATCGGCGCCTCGCCGCAGATCGCCGCCAACCTGTTCGGCCGTGGCGAGACCATGCCGGCCCAGATCTTCCGCAGCCTGTCCGAGGCGGGCGGCACCTACCGGTCCGCGCTGATCGGGCTGGGTGTCTGCCTGTTCGTCCTCACGGTCGCCGTCAACATCTCCGCTCGTCGACTCGTCGTCCTGGTCGACCGACGCACGAAGGGAATCGTGTGAGCATCCACCGACCCACGGGCTCCGAGCCGGTCGAGCGCACCGCTGGCGCCGGCAACGACCTCACCGGCGCGACCACCGCCGAGATCGCCCACATGCTGTCGGGCGCGAACATGCCGCGGAAGCGGCGGGTGAAGAACTCCGTGGCCTCGGTCGCGATGGTCGTGGCGTTCCTGGTCGCCGCCATCCCGCTGGTCGCGATGGGGGTCAACGTCGTGTCGCAGGGCATCGGGGTCGTGCTGCACGCCGACTGGTGGACCCAGCCGATCCCCGGTGACGTGGGCCGCGACGACCTGGCCGGCAACCAGGACCTGTGCGACCTGGGCTTCGGCGACCCCGAGGCCTGCGCCGGCGAGAGCTCGGCGTCCTCGACGGTGATGGGCATGCAGCCCGCCATCGTCGGCACCTTCCTCACCGTGTTCGGGGCATCGGCGATGGCGATCCCCCTGGGGGTGATGGGTGCGGTCTACCTGAACGAGTACGGCAAGCGCGGTCGCCTGGCCTCGTTCATCCGGTTCATGACCGACGTCATGGTCGGCGTGCCGTCGGTCGTGATGGGCGTGTTCATCTACTCGATCTGGGTGGTGCGCTTCGGCTCGTCGGGCAAGTCCGCGTTCGCCGCCTCGCTCGCGCTGGCCTGCCTGATGCTGCCGATCGTGGTCCGCTCGACCGAGGAGATGCTGCGGCTGGTGCCGAACTCCCTGCGAGAGGCCTCGGCCGCGCTGGGCACCAGGACCTGGAAGACGACGGTGTCGGTCGTGCTGCCCGCGGCGCTCGCCGGCATCACCTCGGGCTGCCTGCTCGCCGTCGCCCGAGCCGCGGGGGAGACCGCGCCGGTGGTGTTCACCATCGGGTTCGTGACGACCACCAACTGGTCGATGACGGGACAGAACACGACGCTGTCGGCGCAGATCTACTCGCAGCTGCAGAACGGCGGATCGCTCGCGACACAGCTCGCCTGGGGGTCCGCCGTTACGCTGGTGGGCATCGTTCTGGTCCTCACCCTCGCCGCCCGCGGCATCAGTCGTCGCTTCTCGATCGGATGATCGGGTCGATCGGATGATCCGTTCGATCGGATGAGAGACAGCGCCGGCTGACACAGCACATGGGATGACCCCGCACCGCACATGACGCACGACGACCGAGACCAGGAGCAGTACCCGATGTCGCAGGACACCACGGATCCGATCATCACGAACCCGCTCGTCGGGGGGACGCCGGGTGGCGCTCCCGAGCCGGCCGGCGTGCACCCCGTGCGGCCCGAGCAGAGCGACGTCCTCGAGCCCGCCGAGGTGCCACTCGGCAAGGTCGTCTTCGACGTGAACGACCTGAACGTCTACTACGGGTCGTACCGGGCGGTGCGCAACGTGAACATGGCGGTGCGCCAGCACGAGATCACCGCGTTCATCGGCCCGTCGGGTTGCGGCAAGACCACCGTGCTGCGCTGCTTCAACCGCATGAACGACCTGATCGAAGGTGCTCGCGTCGAGGGCGAGATCAACTACCACGGCGTGAACCTGTACGGCGAGAAGGTCAACGCGGTCGAGGCGCGTCGTCGCATCGGCATGGTCTTCCAGAAGCCGAACCCGTTCCCGAAGTCGATCTACGACAACATCGCCTACGGCCCGCGCATCGCGGGCACGAAGAAGAAGTCGGAGCTCGACGACATCGTCGAGCGGTCGCTGCGCCGCGCGGCGCTGTGGGACGAGGTGAAGGACCGGCTCAAGGCCTCGGCGCTGGGCATGTCCGGTGGTCAGCAGCAGCGCCTGTGCATCGCCCGCGCGGTGGCGGTCGACCCCGAGGTGATCCTCATGGACGAGCCGTGCTCGGCACTCGACCCCATCGCGACGGCGCGCATCGAGGACCTGATGCGTGAGATCAAGACCGAGTACACGATCGTGATCGTCACCCACAACATGCAGCAGGCGGCCCGCGTGAGCGACGCCACCGCCTTCTTCTCGACCGAAGTGAACCCCGAGTCGGACATCCGCACGGGCCTGCTCGTCGAGTTCGACCGCACCGAGAAGATCTTCTCCAACCCGGAGGACGAGCGCACCGAGAACTACATCACCGGACGGTTCGGATGAGCGACACCACGGAAGTCCCCGGCCCGGCCGAAGAGCCGCAGATGAACGAGATCCGCGTCGAGTACCACGGCGAGCTCGAGGAGCTGCGCTCGGACCTGATCCGCCTCGGCGCGATGGTCTCCGAGACGATCGGTCGCGGCACCGCCGCGCTGCTCGACCGCGACCTGCACGCCGCCCAGATGCTGATCGACGGCGACGACGTCATCGACGACTTCTGCCTGGGGCTCGAGGAGCGCTGCTACCGGATCCTCGCCCTGCAGTCGCCGATCGCCGGCGAGCTGCGCTTCGTGCTGACGACGCTGCGCCTGATCAGCGAGCTGGAGCGCTCGGCCGATCTGATCGTCAACGTGTGCAAGGCCTCGCGCCGCATCTACGACGTCGACTTCGGCCCGCAGATCCGCGGGCTCATCGAGCAGATGGGCGTCGAGGCGACGTTCCTGATCCGAGCGGCGATCGATTCCTACGTGGATTCCGACACCTCGCTGGCCGCGGCGCTCGACGACATCGACGACCGCCTCGACGAGCTGCAGACCGCATACGTGCAGGCGATCTTCCAGTCGCACTCCGAGATGAACCTGAACCTCCAGGGTGCGGTGCAGATGGCGATGATCGGCCGCTACTACGAGCGCGTCGGCGACCACGCCGTCAACATCGGCGAGCGAGTCATGTACATGGTCACCGGGTGGCTGCCCGAGAAGACCGGCAGCGCCCGCCAGCGACTGCGAGAGGCAGAGGCGGCCGCCGAACGCGGCGAGCCACCCGCCGGCCCGACGATCCTGCCACCGGGGGAACCGAACCTCGACGACGGTGCGTCGTGAGGATCCTCGTCACCAACGACGACGGGCTGCACGCGCCCGGGCTGCGGGCGCTCGCAGGTGCGCTCGCGGCGGCCGGCCACGAGATCATCGCGATCGCACCCGAGGGCGACCGCAGCGGCAGCGGTGCCGCCATCGGCAACCTGGGCGACGGGGCGATGCTGCGCTACCGGTCGATGCCGCTCGCCGGACTCGACCAGGTCGAGTCGATCGAGCTCGACGGGCCTCCGGCGCTGTGCGTGTTCGCCGCGGCGCTCGGCGCCTTCGGCCCGCCGCCGGAGCTGGTCGCATCCGGCGTGAACCCCGGGCTCAACACGGGCCGTCTCACGCTGCACTCCGGGACCGTCGGCGCCGCGCTGACCGCCGCCAACCTGGGGCTCTCCGCGGTCGCGGTCAGCATCGCCGGCCGTGAGGCCACCATCGAGCACTGGGACGTCGCCGCGCAGCTCGCGACCGACGTCGTCGACCAGCTCGCGGTCGCCACGACGACCACGACCATCAACCTGAGCGTGCCCGACCGCGCGGCGGCCGACCTGGGCGAGCTCCGGTGGGGGACCCTCGCGCCGTTCGGCAACATCCGCACCGAGGTGATCGACCGCACCGACGAGCGCATCGAACTCGGCTTCGTGGCGACCGACGAGGTGCTCCCTCCGGACTCCGACACCGTGCTGGTCGCCGAGGGGCACCCGGTGGTCACGGCGCTCACGGGCATCACCGGTCACGAACCGGTCGGCCTGGTCGAGGCGCTCTCGTCGGTCTCCGCCGCACGACCGTGACCGGGGCGCTGGGGTGACGGCGTTCATGGTGGTCCTCGCGCTCGGGGTCGGCGTGGCGGCCGGCGCCGCGATCGCGACCGCCCGGTCCCGCCGTGCGCCGGTCGACGTGCCCGCCACCGTGCCGTCACCGGTCGAGGACCTCGAGCCGGAGCCGGGACCTGCCGAGGCCGCCGCCGAGCTGCTGCTCCGGCTCGACGACGCACTCGAGCAGGTCGAACAGGGCGTCGTGGTCTGCGACGGGGACGGCGTCGAGCTGTTCCGCAACCGTGTCGCCCAGAGCTTCCTCGATGCACGCGACGGCCGAGTGCTGGTCGACTCGGCGATCCGCGAGCTGCTCGCCGAGGCCTCGGCCGGCCGCCGGGTCGTGCGTCCGGTGGAGCTGTTCGGTCCGCCGGCGCAGTCCTACGTCGTCACCGGCATCCCCTTCGAGGGCGGCTCGACCAACGGCGCTCTGGTGCTGGTCGAGGACCGGTCCCTGCAGCGCCGGACCGAGACCGTCCGCCGCGACTTCGTCGCGAACATCAGCCACGAGCTCAAGACGCCGATCGGGGCGCTCGGGCTGCTCGCCGAGACGATCCGCGACGAGCCCGACAACGAGGTCGTGTCGCGACTCGCCGAGCGGATGATCACCGAGGCCGAGCGCGCCTCGTGCACCGTCGACGACCTGCTCGAGCTGTCACGGATCGAGTTCGGCGACGACGCGGAGTTCGGCGACGTCCAGGCGATCTCGATGGTGGGCGAGGCGGTGGCGCGCATCTCGACCGCGGCCGAGAACGCCGATGTCGAGGTCTCGGTCGAGGTCGACCCTGAGCTGGTCGTGCACGGCGACCGACGCCAGCTCGTCTCGGCCGTGTTCAACCTGTTGGACAACGCGGTGAAGTACTCCCCGCCGGGCTCCGAGGTCGTCGTCGCCGCGTCGACCTCGACGGGGCGGTTCGAGCTCACCGTCGCCGACAGCGGCGTCGGCATCCCGCGCCGCGACCTGGACCGCGTCTTCGAGCGCTTCTACCGCGTCGACCGTGCCCGGTCCCGGGGCACCGGCGGGACCGGACTGGGGCTGGCGATCGTGCGGCACGTCGCCAGCAACCACGTCGGCGAGGTCTCGGTCGACTCGACCGAGGGCGTCGGCTCGACCTTCACGCTGTCCCTCCCCCTTCCCGACGGCCCCCTTCCCGACGGCCCCCTTCCCGACGGCCCAAGTCCCGACGGCCCAAGTCCCGACGTCCCGGCTCCCGACCCGGTCGTGGACCGATCCGACCCTCTCCCGGCAGGTGACCAATGAGCTCCTCCACCGTCAACGTGCTGCTCGTCGAGGACGAGGAGGCCTTCGTCGACGCCCTCACCGTCGGTCTCCGACGAGAGGGCTTCGACGTGCAGGTCGCCCGTGACGGCGCCGAGGCGCTCGACCGCTTCGACGAGGTCAAGCCCGACCTGGTGCTGCTCGACGTGATGCTGCCGACGGTGTCGGGGGTCGACGTCTGTCGGGAGCTGCGTCGCCGCACCGACGTGCCGATCATCATGGTCACCGCCAAGGCGGCCGAGATCGACACCGTCGTCGGCCTCGAGGTCGGCGCGGACGACTACGTGACCAAGCCGTACCGGTTGCGGGAGCTCGTCGCCCGGATGCGGGCCGTGCTGCGCCGCCGCCAGCACGCGGGGGAGACGCTGCTCGACGAGCACGACGTCATCCGCCTCGACGGCGTCGAGCTGGACACCGACAGCCACGAGGTGAGGGTCCGCGACCAGGTGGTGAACCTGCCGCTCAAGGAGTTCGAGCTGCTCTCGATCCTCATGGAGAACGCGGGTCGGGTGCTCGAGCGCTCCACCCTGATCGACCGGGTGTGGGGCACCGACTACGTCGGCGACACCAAGACCCTGGACGTCCACGTGAAGCGGTTGCGCTCGAAGATCGAGGACGACCCCTCGGCCCCGGTGCGCATCGTCACGATCCGCGGCCTCGGCTACAAGTACGCAGCGACACGCTGACCCGACCGCGACCGGTGCTGCTCGTGACCTGCCGGGCGTGCTGATCCGAGCGTCGGTGCCCGCCCGTACGATGGTCCCGTGATGTCCGGAGCTCCACCCCCGCGTCGCACCGGACCGCGTCGCACGGGACGGGGCGCCGGAATCGACACGTCGACGCCGTTCGGACGTCTCGCACTCACCCACGTGCTCGCCACGAGCGGCGATGCGCTCGTGGCGCTGGTGCTGGCGGGCTCGCTGTTCTTCTCGCTGGATCCGGCAGGCGCACGGTGGCGCATCGCGCTCTACCTGCTCTTCACGATGGCGCCGTTCGCGGTCGTCGGGCCGTTCATCGGCCCGGCGATGGACCGGGCCAAGGGCGGCCGACGCTGGATGCTCATCGGCTCGACCGTCGGTCGTGCGCTCGTGGCCCTGCTCATGATCTCGAGCGTCGGTTCCGACAGCCTCCTGCTGTTCCCCGAGGCTTTCGCCATGCTCGTCCTCGCGAAGTCGTACTCGGTCGCCAAGGCGGCGATCGTGCCGACCGTGGTGCAGGGCGACCACGCGCTGGTCGAGGCGAACTCGAAGCTGCAGCTGCTGTCCGGCATCGCGGCGTTCGCCGCCGGCCTGCCCGGGGCGCTGATCCTGTGGTTGTTCTCGCCCGGGGCGGTCGCCTTCCTGTGCGCCCTGGTGTTCGCTGCATCCGCGGTGGCGTCGCTCCGTGTCCCGGTGACCACGGTCGCCGCGTCGCCAGAGGGCATCGAGGAGAAGGCAGAGCTGCGCAGCGCCGGTGTGCTGTCCGCGTCGTCGGCCATGGGCACGTTGCGCTGGGTGGTCGGCTTCGTGACCTTCCTGCTCGCCTTCGCACTGCGCGGCGCCGACACCACACCGGCGCTCGGGTCGATCACGGGGCGGGCCATCGCGATCCCCGGCGCGACCGTCGACCTGGGCGACCTGGCCCCCGAGGGCGCACCACCGGTCTGGCACTTCGGCGTGGTCGTCGCGTTGACCGGGATCGGCGGCCTGCTCGGGGCGGCGATCGCGCCGGTCATCCGGCGCAAGGTCGACGAGGAGTACCTCCTGCTCGGCGCCGTGGCCACCGCGGGGCTCGGCGGCCTCTGCGGGCTGCTGCTCGTCGGGCTGCCCGGTCAGGCGATGTTGGCACTGCTCGTCGCCGTGGCCGCGTCGTCGGGCAAGCAGGCCTTCGACGCGGTCGTGCAGCGCGACGCTCCCGACGCCAACCGCGGCCGCTCCTTCGCCCGCTTCGAGTCGCGCTTCCAGGTGATCTGGGT
>JAEWED010000002.1 GCA_023389745.1 Actinomycetes bacterium | reverse complement strand
GAATACTGCAAGAAGAACTACGAAGAACCCAAGATGCGCGGCGATGCGACGGCCGACTCCGCGTCAGGACCGCTCGGCTCTTGCCACGGCTCGATCTTGACCGCGGTTAAGAAGTGGACGACGGGTTCGGCCAACTCGGACGAAGACAGCGACCAATAGCGCCAGCCGTCGCCCCTTGCCTGCCTCATAATCATTCTTTTTGTGCTGCATAAAAATGCTGATTGAGCCGAACGTTTGCGGCTCAGATGAACGCCTTGTCATTTGACTTTAATCACCCGAGCGCCGCTCATTAGCGGAAAATTTTTCGCACTGCCGTTTTCCCCTCTAGGCACAAAGTAATCCCCGCTCATCTCTTTCGGTTTAGGATGGGAAACGTGTCAGGCAGCGCTTCAACGCTTACGGTTCGAAGGATCGTCCTAATGCGTCTTGCGACGTGCTACCGGTTTAATCTCTTAACCTTCTTGGCCATGCTCATGCTCGCAGTATCTCCCCAAGCTTACGCCTCCGACGGTACGACCCGCGCCACCGAGTTCAAGCTCGGCAACGGCATGGAAGTGGTCGTCATCCCGGATCATCGCTCGCCGGTCGTGACACACATGGTCTGGTACAGGGTTGGCGCCGCCGATGAAGATCGCGGCACGTCGGGCATCGCCCACTTCCTCGAACACTTGATGTTCAAATCGACCGACAAGATCCCCGTCGGCGAGTTCTCCAAGATCGTCGGCCGCCTGGGCGGCCAGGACAATGCCTTCACGGGCAACGACGCGACGGCCTACTTCCAGCGCGTGTCGAAAGACCGTCTCGGCAAGATGATGGAAATGGAAGCCGACCGCATGGTCCATCTCCGTCTCGACGAGAAGGAAGTGCTGACCGAGCGCGACGTCATCCTCGAGGAGCGCCGCTCGCGCATCGAAAACAATCCCTCCGCGCTGCTCGACGAGCAGATGAACGCTGCGCTCTATCTGAACCATCCCTACGGCAAACCGGTCATCGGCTGGTACCACGAGATGGCGAAGCTCTCGCGCAAGGACGCGCTCGATTTCTACAAGCGCTATTACGCCCCCAACAACGCCATCCTCGTCGTCTCGGGCGATGTGACGGCCGATGAGGTGCGCCGCCTCGCCGAAGAGACATACGGCAAGATCCCGGCAAACCCGGACGTGCCGGCAACGCGCAACCGGCCGACCGATCCGCCGCAGATCGTGCCGCGCCGCCTGACGCTCAAAGATCCGCGCGCCGGCAACTATTCGTTCCAGCGCTACTATCAGGCGCCGAGCTACGTGACGGCCAAGCCCGGCGAAGCCGAAGCGCTCGACATCCTGATGAAGATCGCAGGCTCCGGCTCGACGAGCCGCCTCTACAAGAAGCTTGTCGTTGAATCGAAGCTCGCCTCCAGCGCTGGCGGCGATTACTCGGGCTACGGCCTCGATGGTGGAACGATCTCGCTCTATGGCGTCGCCGCCGATGGCGTGCCGCTGGAGAAGGTCGAAGCTGCCGCCGACGCGGTTCTGGCCGACATCGCCAAGAACGGTGTCACCGAAGCTGAGTTGACGCGCGCGAAGAACAGCTATCTCGCCGATTACGTCTACGACAGTGACAACCAAGCGACGCTCGCGCGCCGCTACGGCTGGAACCTCGCGGTCGGCCGCACCGTCGCCGACGTCGAAGCCTGGCCCGCCAACATCTCGAAGGTAACGACCGGCGACGTGAAGAAAGTCGCCGCCCAGTATCTCGACCTGAAAGATTCCGTTACCGGCTATCTCATTCCTGATCAGTCCGGCGTTGCGCAAGCCCAAGAAGCCCCCGCCCAATCGGCCGGCGAGTTGAGGTGACATTGATGATAGGTTTTACTCGAGCGGCTGCTGGGCTCATTCGCAAAGCAGTCCGTCCAAGCTTGGGCTTGGCGCTTCCGGCGCTGGCTCTGTTGTTCACTGCATCCTTCAGTCACCAAGCAGCCGCGATGAATATTCAGAAAATCAAAACACCCGGCGGAATTGAAGCTTGGCTCGTCGAAGAGCACAGCGTGCCGCTGATTTCGCTGCGCTACGCCTTCGATGGCGGCAACAGCCAGGATCCCGCCGGCAAGGAAGGTCTCGCGAACTTCCTCACCGCGATGATGGACGAGGGCGCAGGCGACCTCACCTCCGGCGAATATCAGGAACGCATGGAAGATATCTCCATGCGCATGAGCTACGACGACAGCAAGGATTCGCTCTACGGATCCTTTGAAACGCTGTCGGCGAACCGCGACAAGGCCGTCGAGCTCTTGAAGCTGTCGGTGCAGAAGCCGCGCTTCGATAACGAGGCCGTGGAGCGCATTCGCCAGCAGCTCATTGCCAACCTGCAGTACGCCGACAAGGACCCCGAGAAAGTCGCGATGCGCGAATGGTACGCGCAGGCTTTCGCCGGTCATCCCTATGCGCGTCCCTCGAACGGCACGATCGACACGGTCTCGAAGATCACGCGCGAGGATCTCGCCGACTATCACAAGCGCACGTTCGCGCGCGATAACCTCAAGGTCGTCGCGGTCGGTGACATCACGCCCGAAGAATTGGGCAAGCTGATCGACGATGTCTTCGGCGCGTTGCCGGAGAAGGCCAAGCTCTTCCCCGTCGCGCAGACGGAGCCCACCAAGGGCGGAAGCCAGAAGATCGTCGAGATGGGCGTGCCGCAGTCGGTCGCCGTCTTCGGTCTCGGCGCCATGCCGCGCAAGGATCCCGACTTCATCGCGGCATTCGTCGTCAACCACATTCTTGGCGGCGGCGGCTTCTCCGCGAAGCTGTTGGAAGAGGTGCGCGAGAAGCGCGGCCTTGCCTATTCCGTTTACACGTATCTCCAGCCCTACCAGCAAGCCTCGATCCTGGTCGGCAGCGTGGCGACGAAGAACGCGGCAATGGGCGAAAGCCTCAGCATCATCCGCAACGAGCTGAAGAAGATTGCCGAGAATGGTCCGTCCAAGGAAGATCTCGACGCAGCGAAGTCCTATCTCACGGGCTCCTACGCGCTGCGCTTCGACACGAACTCCAAGATCGCCTCGCAGCTGTTGGGTCTGATGCAGGAAGGGTTCGGGCCCGACTACGTCGAGAACCGTAATAAGCTCATCGACGCGGTAACGGTGGAAGATGCCAAGCGCGTCGCTGCACGG
>JAEWED010000210.1 GCA_023389745.1 Actinomycetes bacterium | reverse complement strand
GGCCTGACCGCACTCCGAGGTGCCGGCGCGTCGGACGGCCAGGGTCCCAACGGCCAGGGTCGCGACGGCCAGGGTCCCAACGGCACTGGGCGGGCGACCCGTCGGGCCGGATCCGGAGCCCTGTCGTCGGCGCCCGGCGGTCCCGGCACGCTGGCGATGTCCGCCGCACCGTCGATGCCGTCGTTGCTCGCGGCGGCGGTCGTCGCAGGGTGCGATCCAGCGCCGTCGCCGGCGGTGTCGACACCGATCCGGCTGCGGGCGACGACGATCGCCGCGGCCCAGCTGGGATGGGCCGTCGCCGCGTTCGCGACCGGGGCGCTCGGGGCGGGCGGAACCGGAGTGCACGTGCTGCTGGGTCTCTCGCTCGTGCTGATCCTCGCCTGGTCGGTCCGCGCGCTGGGGGCCGGCCTGAGGGGGTCGGGCCGGTTGGGGTCTGGCCTGCTGGCACCCCGGGGGCTCCGGGCGTTGTTCGCCCTGGCCGTTGCATCGACGGCAGCGGCCCTCGTCGCCCGCTCCCCGCAGGTCGACGTCGCCGTGGTCACCCACGTGGTGCTCGCCTCGGTGTTGCTGGTCGGTCTGTCGGTGCTCACTCGCGCCGTCTGGCGGTCCCAGCGTGCGGTGACGATCGCGACGCGGGGGCTCTGAGCCTCGCGGCGGACCATCGATGGCCATGAGCGACGGACCGGGCGACGGGCCGACCGAGCCCGGGGCGCTGCTCGACGAGCTGCGCGCGGCGACGGCACGACGTGTGCAGGAGCTGGTCGCGACCTTCGACGACATCGTCGAGGCCGCGAGCGACGTCGCGACCGACGACGAGCACGACCCCGAGGGGCACACGATCGCCTGGGAGCGCCAGCAGGTGGCCGCACTGCTCCGCGACGCCCGCGCGGAGCTCTCCGAGGTCGAGGCCGCGCTGCGTCGACTCGACGACGGGAGCTACGGACGGTGCGCGACCTGCGGCGACCCGATCGCCTCGGCGCGACTGCAGGCGCTCCCGGCGGCGACGACGTGCATCCGCTGCGCGACGTGACGAGCGCCTCCGAGCGTGGGGGCGATCACCCCGGTCGCGCCGCTTCGACGGGTTGTCGGAGGATCGTGCGTTGGCGCTCGGGGGTGACCCGCCGGAAGTCGCTGAGGTAGATCTCGTGGTGCCTGCCCGTCAGCTGCAGGGCGTGCTTCGGGACGAACTCCTCGTGCAACGACCTCAGCACGTCCGCCTCGGCATCGAAGGACCCCACGTGCAGCGTCTGGACGCACGTCCCTTCGGAGAGCTCCTCGAACCGGACGTCGTCGAGACGGGCCGGCTCACGCTTCGCCCGCACCCGCTCGGTGGCGTCGTCCACGATGTCCCGACCGACCCAGTCGGGGACCATCAGCATCAGCGTCCAGTCCCATCGCGACTTGTCGCGGGAGGTCGTGAACGCCTCCATGTCGTCGGCCGACCACATGCCCTCGAGCGGCGGCACGACGTAGTCGCGTCCCAGGTCGACCTTGCTCGCGAACTTGATGGCGTACGCCAGCGGATAGAGCGTCTCGATCGCCTCGGCGAACGCAGCCGACGTGTTCGGGTCGCCGTGTCCGTCGATCATCATGTACCGGAGGACGGGGACGTCGAGGATCCGGAACTGGTGCCGGCGCGCCCTGTAGGCGTCGAGGGTCTTCTTGAAGTCGATCTTGTCGTGCATCGCTCGCCCGCCTCGGAACCCGGGTGCGCACGCCGGGTGATCCGACGTGCCGCTCCAGCCTGCTCCATGCGCGGACCTGAGCGGACCCCGAATCCCGGGGTGACCGACGTCCGCCCCGATCGGAGGATTCCGTATACTCTTTCGGCGTGATGACGAACGGCCGACGGCCATGAGCACCCCGCCGGCCGACCAGCCGCCCGCCGGCTCCGACGGACCGCCGGTCGGCTCGATCCCCGAGATCACACCCGACGACGACGGGTTCCACCCCGCGAGCGATCACTGGTGGGAGACCGAGACCGCGTGGTTCTCGTTCAACATCCCCGAACGGCGCATCGGCGGATGGTTCTACAACCAGGTGCTCGCCACCCAGCAGATCTGCAACGGCGGCGCCTGGGTCTGGGACGACTCGCCGAGCGACGCGCTCTACTCGGCCCGTCACCAGGGGCTGCCGATCCCGGACCTCGCCGAGCTCGACCTGCGCGACGTGCAGCTGCCCAACGGCAACCACCTGCAGGTGCTCGAACCGCTGGTCTCGTACCGCCTCCGCTATTCGGATCCGGGGCGCTTCGAGGCCGACCTGCGCTTCGACGGGATCATGGCGCCCAACGCCCACCCCATCGGCGTGGCGCCGTTCTGGCGTGGCCGCCACTTCGACCAGCCGATGCACGTCACGGGCACGATCACGCTCGACGGCGAGGAGCTCGCCGTCGACTGCCTGTCGGTGCGGGACCGATCCTGGGGTCCTCGCCCCCAGGGGCCCGATCCGCGCAAGCCGCCGCCGGATCCCGACGCCGCGGCCTCGAAACCCGCCAAGCCCCGTCGCCCGCCCGAGGGTGTCGGCTACCCCTTCGCGACCGCGGACCACCGCAACGGGTGGCTGCTCTACAGCCGTCCGACCGTCGTCGACGGCGTCGCCTCGGACGAGCTGTCGACCGGCTTCCTGCTGCGCGACGGCGTGTACGGGCACCTGGTCGCCGGTCGCCGCCGCACCTGGCTCGACCCGGCGACCCGCTGGATCCGGCGCATCGAGATCGAGGCCACCGACGAGCACGGCCGCGACCTCGAGGCCGTCGGCGAGCTGGTCTCGCGCCACGGTGCCGATCCCGTCACCAGCGGCACCGGTCTCTACCGCTGGACCTGGGACGGCCTCGACGGCTGGGGCGAGGACCAGACCTACGCACCACAGGCGATCCTCGACGCGCTCGACCTGGCCGCTCGTCCGATCTGACATCCCCCGAACATGTTGGGGGACTCGAACCTGAAGGGGGAGCGGTGTTCGACGCACCACCGGACAAGCCGGCGCTGATCATGGGCGGCACCGGCGCCGTCGTCACCCACGGCGAGCTCGAGTCGCGGTCCCGGCGACTCGCGCAGCTGCTGCACGCTCGGGGGCTCCGGCCCGGTGACCACGTGGCGGTCCTGCTCGAGAACGAGCCCACCTACTTCGAGGTCTTCTGGGCGGCGCAGCGCAGCGGCCTGTACCTGACCCCGGTCAACTGGCACCTGCGTCCCGACGAGGCGGGCTACATCGTCGAGGACTGCGGTGCCTCGGCCGTCGTCGTCGCCGCGTCGCTCGCGTCGGTCGCGAGCGGGCTCGCGCCCTACCTGGACTCCGTGTCGACCCGGCTCGTCGTGGGCGCCGCTGATGCCGACGTCGACGAGGCCGAGCTCGACGGCTGGGAGCGCTACGAGCAGGCCGTGGCCGACCAACCGGACGAGCCGCTCGACGAGGAGCTCGAGGGTGCGTGGATGTTCTACTCGTCGGGCACCACGGGGCGGCCCAAGGGGATCAAGGGCCCCCTGAGCGGCGAGCCCTTCGGCACCGCCCCGCCGCCGCTGGTGCTGATGATGCAGCTGCTCTGGGGCTTCACCGACCGGACCACCTATCTCTGCCCGGCGCCGCTCTACCACGCGGCCCCGCTCGGCTGGTCGACATCGGTGCAGCGCCTCGGCGGCACCGTCGTGGTGATGGAGCGCTTCGACCCGACCGAGGCGCTCGGCCTGGTGGAGCGCCACCGGATCACGCACGCCCAGCTCGTCCCCACGCACTTCGTGCGGATGCTCAAGCTCGACGAGGCGGAACGTCGGGCCCATGACCTGTCGAGCCTCGAGGTGGCCGTGCACGCAGCCGCCCCCTGCCCGGTGGCGGTGAAGCAGCAGATGTTGGACTGGTGGGGGCCGATCATCCACGAGTACTACGCGGGCTCCGAGGGCAACGGTCTGTGCGCGATCGGGCCCGACGAGTGGCTCGCCCACCCCGGTTCGGTCGGCCGGTCGCTCGCCGGCACGGTGCACATCCTCGACGAGGACGGTGTCGAGCTGCCGGCGGGCCAGCCGGGCCAGATCTGGTTCGAGAGCGGCGTGAGCTTCGAGTACCACAACGACGCCGAGAAGACCGCCGCCGCGTTCAACGACCGGCACTGGAGCTCGCTCGGCGACGTCGGACATCTCGACGACGAGGGCTACCTGTATCTGACCGACCGCATCTCGCACATGATCATCTCGGGCGGGGTGAACATCTACCCGCAAGAGGTCGAGGACCTGCTGACGATGCATCCTGCGGTCGCCGACGTCGCGGTCATCGGCGTGCCCGACCCCGACATGGGCGAGCAGGTCAAGGCCGTCGTGCAGCCGGCGGATCCGTCGGCCGCCGGGCCGGAGCTGGCCGACGAGCTCATCGCCGCCTGCCGCGAGTCGCTCGCCGCCTACAAGTGCCCACGGTCGGTCGACTTCGTCGACGAGCTGCCCCGGCTGCCGACCGGGAAGTTGCTCAAGCGCGAGCTGCGCGGGCGGTACTGGACCGAGGCCTGAGGGGGACGCGATCGCGTCGCTCCGACTCGCACACATTGAGTGTCCTGAATTGCTACGGTGGGTCCAGTCGTACAGGGGGCTGTCGCACAGGGGGCTGGATGGACGGGATCGAGGGACCGGGCGGGAGCTGCCCGGTCGAGGAGTACTCCACCGCCGGGCCCCGGCGCGAGCCGTTGGCGTACTTCCGTCGCCTCGACGAGCTGCGCGCCCGGAGCCGTCCGCGCTTCTTCACCGAGACGCCGCCGGGCTACTACGTGTTCCTCGACCACGACATGATCGTCGAGGGGCTCCAGCACCCAGAGACGTTCTCGAGCTCGGTGATCGTGCCCGAGGTCCCCGATCCGCCCTACAAGTGGATCCCGGTCATGCTCGATCCACCCGAGCACGGCAAGTGGCGACACCTGCTCGCCTCGTACTTCTCGCCGCGCACGGTGGAGCGAATGGCCGACGAGCAGCGTGCCTTCGCCGCACGACTCGTCGACGAGATCGCGGTGACCGGCCGCTGCGACTACGTCGCCGACTTCGCGCACCGGTTCCCGACCACGATCTTCCTGCAGATCCTCGGTGCGCCGGTCGACATGCTGCCGACGTTCCTCGAGTGGGAGGCCGGCATCTTCCAGCGTGACGAGGACGCCTCTCCCGACGGCGCCATCACCACGATGATGCAGGTGATGGAGTACTTCGCCGGCCTCGTCGGCGAGCGTCGTGCGGCCCGGGACGAGGGCGCGACCGACATCGTCAGCGCGGCGGTCGACTGGGAGATCGACGGCGAGCCGGTCCGTGACGAGGACCTGCTGTCCTGCCTGCTGCTGCTCTTCATGGCCGGGCTCGACACCGTCGCGGCGCAGCTCTCCTACGGCATGCACCACCTCGCGACCTCGCCGGGCGATCGGGAACGGCTGCTCGCCGACGCCGAGCTCGTGCCCGTCGCCGTCGAAGAGGTGTTGCGCACCTTTCCGATCGTGCAGACGGCCCGCAAGGTCACCACCGACACCGAGTTCCACGGTTGCCCGTTGCGTGCGGGTGACATGGTCGTGTTCCCGCTGGGCTCCGCCAACCGTGACGAGCAGAGCTTCGACCACGGCACCGAGTTCATGCTCGACCGGGGCTACAGCCGCCACATCGCCTTCGGGGCCGGGCCGCACCGCTGCCTCGGGTCGCACCTCGCCCGACAGGAGATGACCTTCGCGTTCGAGGAGTGGCACCGGCGGATCCCCGACTACCGGATCGATCCCGACGCACAGGCCCGTGAGCACGGCGGCGGCGTGTACGGCCTCGACTCGCTGCCGCTCGTCTGGACGGCGCCTGACGGAGCTGCGCCTGACGGGAAGACGGCGGGAGCGCTGTGACGGACTACGCGAACTTCCTGCTGCTCGGACTGGGCAACGGCGCGGTGTTCGCCGCGCTGGCCGTGGCGCTCGTCGTCACCTACCGCAGCTCCGGAGTGCTCAACTTCGCCACCGGTGCGCTGTCCCTGCACGCCGCCTACACCTACGCCTTCCTGCGACGGGGAGAGTTCCTCGCACCGCTGCCGCTCGGTCCGAGGACCTACGACCTCGGCGGACCGATCGACTTCTGGCCGGCGCTGATCGCGACCTTGCTGATCGAGGCGCTGCTGGGCGTGCTCCTCTATGTCGCGGTGTTCCGACCGCTGCGCAACGCCCGCCCGCTGGCCAAGGCCGTGGCGTCGCTCGGTGTGATGATCCTGCTGACCGCGGTCGTCGCGGAGCGAGCCGGCCCCGACCAGATCCTCGTCCAGGCGATCTTCCCGCGGGACAACCTCGAGATCGGCGGCATCCGCATCGTGACCGACCGGCTCTGGTTCGCGGTGACCATCGCCGTCGTCACGCTCGGGCTCGCGATGGTCTACCGGTTCACCCGGTTCGGCATCGCGACCCGTGCGGCGGCCGAGACAGAGGTCGGCGCGCTGGTCACCGGTCTGTCCCCAGAGCGCATCGCCATGGCGAACTGGGCCATCAGCGCCGCGGTCGCCGGCTTGGCGGGCGTCCTGATCGCCCCGCTGGTGCCGCTCATCCCTGGGACCTACACGCTCTTCATCGTGCCGGCGCTCGCGGCGGCGGTGCTCGGCCGATTCTCGGCGTTGCTGCCGGCGTTCATCGGGGGCATCGCCATCGGTGCGCTCCAGTCGCTGGCGGTCTTCCTCAAGAGCCGACACGACTGGTTCCCGGACCAGGGAGCCGCCGAGCTCATCCCTCTGGTGCTCGTGCTGGTCGCCCTGCTCGTGCGGAGCAAACCGCTGCCGACGCGCGGCACGCTCGTGGTCCAGAGCCTGGGGCGAGCGCCGCGCCCGCGGTCTTGGAAGATCCCGCTCGTGGTCGGACCCGCGATCGGTCTGGTCGCCGTGCTCGCCACCACGGGCAGCTACCGAGCCGCGGTGATCATGTCGCTCATCTACGGAGTGCTGTCGCTGTCGCTCGTGGTGGTCACCGGCTACTGCGGTCAGATCTCGCTCGCGCAGCTCACGATCGCCGGCGTCGCCGCGTTCCTGCTCAGCCCGCTGACCGACTCCTGGGGTGTCCCGTTCCCGATCGCACCGCTGCTCGCCGCACTCGGCGCCACCGTGATCGGCGTGCTCGTCGGCCTGCCCGCGCTGCGCATCCGCGGACTGCTCGTCGGAGTGGTCACCCTGATCTTCGCCGTCACCGTCGAAGCGCTGTGGTTCCGCAACAACAGCTTCAACGGCGGCACCGAGGGCGCCCAGATCGCGAACCCCGAGCTGTTCGGGATCGATCTCGGCATCGGCATCGGTGGGGACTACCCCCGGTCGGCCTTCGGCATCCTCTGCCTCCTCGTCCTGGTCGCCACCGCCGGTGGGGTGGCGGCGCTGCGCACCAGTCGGCTCGGCTCGGCGATGCTCGCGGTGCGGGCCAACGAGCGGTCCGCGGCGAGCGCCGGCATCTCGGTCGTCCGCATCAAGCTGATCGGCTTCGCGATCGGTGCGTTCATCGCCGGACTCGGTGGCACGCTGCTCGCCTACAAGCAGACGAACGTGACCTTCCAGACGTTCAGCGTGTTCTTCGGGCTGACGCTGTTCTCGACCGCCTACCTCGCCGGCATCACATCGGTCAGCGGCGGCATCATGGCGGGGCTGATCGCGGCGGGTGGCATCTTCTTCCTGGTCCTCGACCGGGCGATCGACATCGGCCCCTGGTACGCGATCCTGTCGGGCCTGGGCGTCGTGCTCACCGTCATCCTCAACCCCGAGGGCATCGTCGGGCCCGCGCACGAGGCGCTCGACCGTCGCCGGCAGGCGCGCCTGCGTGCCGCCGCCGACGCGATGCCCGACGACGACGTCGCGGCATCGGCAGCAGTCGAATCGCTCTCGCTCGCCCCGGGCCGCGAGGCGGTCAGCGCCGGCGACACCTCCGACGGTGAAGCCGCCCTGTCGGTCACGAACCTGTCGGTCGTCTACGGGGGCGTCACGGCGGTCAGCCATGTCTCGCTCTCGGTGCGCCCCGGCAGCATCACCGGGCTCATCGGGCCCAACGGGGCCGGCAAGACGACGACGATGGACGCGATCTGCGGCTTCACCTCGTGCGAGGGACAGGTGCAGGTCGAAGGGCGCGACGTCACCCGGCTCGCGCCCCACCGCCGCGTCGAGGCCGGGCTCGGCCGGACCTTCCAGGGGCTCGACCTCTACGAGGACCTCACCGTCGAGGAGAACGTCGTCGTCGGTCAGTACGTCGCGGGCTCCGCGGCCTCGGCCGAGCACCTCGACGCCGTGCTCGGAGTGGTCGACCTGCTCGCCGACCGCGAACGCAACGTCGGCGAGTTGTCACAGGGGCGCCGCCAACTCGTGTCGATCGCACGGGCGCTCGCCGGTCGTCCGTCGGTGCTGCTGCTCGACGAACCCGCGGCAGGCCTCGACAGCTCCGAGAGCGAGTGGCTCGCGGAACGGCTCCGAGCGGTGCGCGACGCGGGGGTCACCATCTTGTTGGTCGACCACGACGTGAACCTGGTGCTCGGGCTCTGCGACGAGATCCACGTGCTCGACTTCGGCGCGCTCATCGCGTCGGGCCCACCCGAGGCGATCCGCAACGACGTCGCGGTCAACCAGGCGTACCTCGGCACGTCCCACGGCCGTGAGGAGTCCGAGTCGGCGACGTCGACCCGGCCCGCGTCGCACGAAGGAGTGCCCTCGTGACCGCATCGACCGCTGACAGCACCGCGGACGGCCCGTCACCCGAGGGGACGGCCGCGTCGGAGCGCCTCCGCTGCGACGGGCTGTCCATCGGCTACGGCGACCTCAACGTCGGTCGGGGCATCGACCTGGTCGTGCACCGCAACGAGATCCTCGCCGTGCTCGGCCCGAACGGCGCCGGCAAGTCCACGCTGCTGCTGACCATCGGTGGGTTCCTGTCACCGCTCGACGGATCGATCTCGATCGACGGCGCACCGCTGCACCCGGGCTCCGCGCGTCGTGCCAACCGCGCGGGGGTGGTCCTGGTCCCCGACAGCCGGGCGCTGTTCACGCAGCTGACCGCACTCGAGAACCTGCAGCTCGCCGTGCACCGCGGCGGCCCCGGCGTCGACGAGATGCTCGAGCTGTTCCCGGCGCTCGGTCGACGGACGAAGGTGAAGGCCGGCATGCTCTCCGGCGGTGAGCAGCAGATGCTCGCCGTCGCGCGGTCGCTCGTGCAGTCGCCGAAGGTGCTGCTCATCGACGAGATGAGCATGGGTCTCGCCCCCGTCGTGGTCGAGTCGCTCATGCCGGTCGTACGGCGCATCGCGGACGAGCACGACGCGGCGATCGTGCTCGTGGAGCAGCACTTCCGCCTGGCGCTCGAGGTCGCCGACGACGCCGTCGTGTTGGTGCACGGCGACGTGACGCTCCGGGGTCCGGCGGCAGAGGTCGCTGCCGACCCCGCCGCCCTCGAAGCCGCGTACCTCGGCCACGCCCCGACCTGACCCGCCCGGCGACGCGTGGGCTCTCGAACTCCGATGCCCCCGGCGTTGTCGGACGGCGGGTGCCACGGCGCGCGGAACCGGGGATCGGGGACGCGGATCCGCCGGTGCGGTGGGAGACTGCTGCGATGAGCCGGTGGGGAGCCGCGACGTACGGCGATCCGTGCCGCGTCTGCTCCTTCTCGTGGCTGCGAACGTCCGGAGAGGCGGTATCCCTCATCGAGGACGCACCGGCTGCCTACCGCGAGATCGTGAGCGGTGCGACAGGTCGAGAGTCGGTCCCGGAGCTCGCATGGAACGTCGTCGGCTACATCGCGCATGTCGCCGACAATCTCCGAGTGTGGGGAGAACGTCTGGCTGCAGCGACCGTGTCGCCCGGAGCACTGATGCTCGTGCCATACGACGGTGATGCCCTCGCCGCTGCCCGTTGCTACAACTCGCTTCCGCTCGAGGGAGGGCTGTGGGCTCTCGATGAGTCGGCCGAGGCGTGGGTTCGCGCCTGGCGGAACGTCGACCCGGCGTCGACCTTCGTGCACCCCGACAGAGGCAGCATCACCGCCGAGGACATCGCACGAACGAACGCCCACGACGTCGAGCATCACCGTCTCGACGTGACTCGTTGCATCGCCGGAACCGGTCGCTGAACCGGCGTTCGCGAGCAGTCCGCCCCTGACCAGAAGTGACGCTGATTGGGTGATGGGTGACTCGGTGGGAGTGTGAACGCCGAGTTGTGACGAAAGGCGGCCCACATCCGCCGGTCGATTCGTCGCAACTCGGCTCTGGACCACCCCCGACTCGCATCTCACGCGGCGAGAACGTCGGACGCGACGGCGGGGCGGGGGAGACCCCCGCCCCACCGTTCGGGACGTCTCGACCGGCCGGTCGACCGACAGCCCGGATCGACCGACAGCTCGGGTCGAGCTACAGCTTGAAAAGCGACGCCGCGTCGACGGGCACGGCGTCCTGGACCATGCCCTCGTTGTCGAGCGTGCCGACGAAGAACGTCGCCGAGCACACGTTCGGCATGATCGAGATGGCGGTGCCGTCGCAGGTGAAGGTCTGACCGTCGGCCAGCCACAGCGGCACGTCCTTCGCCGCCTTCATCTGTGCGAGCACGGTCTCCTTCGTGACGTCGCCGGTGAGCCCGTTCATCGCCCGGACCAGGTTGATGACCGCCGAGGTACCGGCGGCGACGCCGGCGCTCACCTGCGGATCGGGGTCGATGTCCTCGTCCGGTGCGTACTTCTCGACGATGGCGGCGTAGATGTCGGTGTCCTCACCCTGGCCGGTGCTGAGCGTGGTCAGGAAGGACCCGGCGAGCACGTCGCCGAGCGACTCGATGACCGTCGGGTCGACGCACGGGGCGATCACGTACTTGGCGGTGTCGAGCGCCAGCGTCTGGTACGCCTGCAGGAACGAGGTGCAGAACGTGACGTCGCCGGTCACGCCGATGGCATCGGCGCCGCCGTCGACCGCTGCCTGCAGCTGCGGGAGCAGGTCCGGGGTGCCCGGTGCCGCGGTGATCGTCTCGAACTCGACGCCGGCGTTGCCGAACACCATGCCGCCGAGCTGGTCGGCGGCCTGGGTGGCCGAGGGCACGTCGATGACGATCATGGCGAACTTCTCGAAGCCCTCGTCCTTGGCGTGCTGGGCGAACGCCCCGAGCGAGCCCGGGTAGCCGCCGGTCAGGGCGAACGCCCCGGGAGCGGTCAGCTCGGCGGCCGAGTTGCCCGAGAGCGTGACGTACGGGATGCCGGCTTCGGTGATGGTCGGTGCGGTCGCCTCGCCGAACCCGGTGAAGGGGATGGACACCGCGACCACGCCGTCCTCGACCATCTGGTTCGCGCAGTCCTGGGCGCCGGCCGGGGTGGCCTGGTTGCCGCAGGTGACGACCTCGACCGGACGACCGGCGATGCCGCCCAGGTACTCGTTGACGTACTGGACGGCGATGTCGGCGCCGGTCTCGGTGAGCGCCGACTGCGAGCCGATGGCCTCGGCACCGCCCTCGGTGATCAGCCCGACCTTCACGGGCTCACCCGTCGCCTCGTTCGGTTCGCCGAGCACCGCGTCGGGCGACTCGGTCGTGGTGGTGTCCTCGTCACCACCGCCGGCGTCGTCGTCGCTGGAGCACGCGGCGACGCTGACGAGTGAGAGGGCGAGCAGTGTCGCGGCGAGCAGCCGCCAGACCGATGGACGTTCGAGGGTCACGGGACCTCCTGCAGTTGTCAGGAGCGAACCCGACGCGCCGAAAGCAGCCTGTCGATGGCAGCCCGACGCGGCTCGTTCTCCCCCCTGGGTGAATTGAGTATACTATTACGCCCGGTCTCACCCAGGTCAAGGATTTCGGCCCGGGCCGACGTCAGCGGTACTCGGGGGTCCTGTTGGTGCGCTCCGGGACCGGGGAACCCTTGTCCCGGACGTTGCCGATGTTCGTGTAGGCCATGCCGTTCTGCAGCGCGATCGAGCGGCTCATGTCGAGTGACTCCCAGATCGCCCGCACGGTGCCCTGGATCGCCTTCGGGTTCCGGGTCGCGATGTCGGCAGCGATGCCGTGCGCCCGATCGCGCAGCTGCTCGCCGGGCACGACCTCGGTGACCAGCCCGAGGCGCAGCGCGGTCTCGGCGGTGATGCGCTCCTCGGTGCCCATGAGCGCCCAGCGGAGCACGTCGCCGAGTGGCACCCCGCGGTGGAGCATGCCGATCGGTTCGAGCGCCGAGACGATGCCGCCGTTGGCGTGCGGGTCGAAGAACGAGGCCTGCTCCGAGGCGATGATGATGTCGGCCTCGTTGAGGAAGTACTGCCCGCCGCCGGCGCACATGCCCTGCACCGCGACGACCACCGGCTTCCAGCAACGATGGTGCGACTTCGGCGACAGCGTCTGGCCGGGGTCGAACGTGTTCCACACGTTGGAGCTGAAGAACCAGGTCGTGCCGCCGCGGACGTCGGCGCCCGTGCAGAACGCCTTGTCGCCGTTCGCCCGCAGCACGACGGAGTGCACTGAGTCGTCGTCGCGGACCGTCGCCCACGCCCAGCTCATCTCGGCGGCCATCTGGTCGTTCCAGGCGTTGTGCGCCTCTGGCCGGTTGAGGGTGATCGTGGCGACGTGGTCGTCGCCGACCTCGAACTCGATGGCCTCGCAGTGCATGTTCGCTCCTTGCGGTGCTGGGTGCTGGGTCGTGGATCTTCGGCGTGGGCAGGTCGGTCGCTCGGCGGGTGGGAGCGCTCAACGGGTGAGGAGGATGCAGCCGGCGATCGGACCGCCGCCGGCGGAGACCACGGCGACCTCGGGCCGGCCCGCGACCTGGCGTTCGCCAGCCGCCCCGCGGAGCTGGAGGCACGCCTCGTGGAGCACCCAGTAGCCGTGCATGCGTCCGGCCGAGAGCTGACCGCCGTAGGTGTTGAGCGGCAGCTCGCCGTCGAGCGCGATGCGCGTGCCGCCTTCGACGTAGGGGCCGCTCTCACCCTCGCCGCAGATGCCGAGGGCCTCGAGCCAGGCGAGCGTGAGGAAGGTGAAGCCGTCGTAGAGCTCGGCGACGTCGATGTCGGCCGGAGTCAGCTCGGTCCGGCTCCACATCTGCTCGGCCGCCTCGATCGACGCCATCTTCGGGTAGTCGGGCCGGTTGATCCACCCGCCCCCACCGGGGGAGCCACCCATGGCCGCGACCCTGACCGGCGGCTGGGGGCAGTCCGGTTCGTGGTCGGCGGCCGACACGACGATCGCCACGGTCCCGTCGACCGGCACGTCGCAGTCGTAGAGCCCGAACGGCGTCGAGACCGGCCGGGCGGCCAGGTAGTCCTCCATCGTCATCGGATCGCGGTACACCGCCAGCGGGTTGCGCGCCGCGTTCGCCCGGGCGTTCAGGGCGATCGCCCCGAGCTGCTCCTTGGTCGTGCCGTACAGGTGCATGTGGCGGGCGCAGTGCATGGCCAACCAGTTCGCCGCGGAGTACGCGTGGTGGGCGAGCAGCGAGCCGATGTCGCCCATGATCGCCGCGGCGCGCTCGGCCTGTTCGGCCGCGGTCTCGTCGTCGGAGGGAGGTGGTGGTTGGATCGTGCCGCCCATCATCTGCACCGTGCGGTACACCAGCACGTGACGGGCGCGGCCCTCGGCCACCGCGAGGAACGCGGACATCACCGGCGAGAGCAGCCCGCCGGTGTCGAAGCCGCCGCCCCGGTAGGTCGGCGAGATGCCCAACGCGGCGGCCGCCTCGCTCACCGGGGTGTCGCCCATGGTCGAGATGCCGTCGATGTCCGCGGAGGTCAGGCCGGCGTCCTCGATCGCGGCGCGGCTCGCCTCGACGGTCAGCTCGAGGGGCCCGGCGTCGAGGCGTCGACCGATGCGCGACAGGCCGAGCCCCGAGATGATCGCGCCGCTCTCCGGTGGCGCGTTCACGCTGCCTCGCTGTCGGTCGGCTCGCTGTCGGTCGGCTCGCTGTCGGCCGGGTCGGGAGCGAGGACGAACACGGGCACGAACACGTCGTCGTGCTGCTCGAAGCGCACCTGCACGGTTGCGCCGATCCGCACGTCGTCGGGGTCGGCATCGACGATGTTGGTCGGGACCCGGAGGTCTGCCTGCTCGACCAGCTCGACCACCGCGATGACGTACGGCGGCGCCACGTCGGGGTGGTACTGCTGGTGGTTGACGGTGAACGTGAAGACGGTTCCCCGGCCGCTGACCGGCTCGGCGACTGCCTCGCCGCCGCACTGCTCGCAGGTCCCGGTGGGTGGGTGCTGCCAGGTCCGGCATGCCGTGCAACGCTCGACGAGCAGCTGGCCGGTCGCTCCGCCGGTCCAGTACGGCCGGTTGGTCGTGGAGAGCTGCGGAAGGATCCGGGGGTCGGTCATCGTGGAAAGAGTATACGGTATTGCGGATGCGTGACCCGGCCCCTTCTTCCCCCTCCAGTCCGCCGCCCTCCACCTCGCTCGCCCCGACCGTCGCCACGTGGATCGAGTCGGTGACGGGCGGGACGGTGACCTCGTCGCAGCAGATCCCCGCCGGCGGCCGTGCCGGCTGGTTCGTCGACGTGAGCTCCCCGGACGGACCGCTCGAGCTGTTCCTTCAGTCGGGCCGTGGGCTCGGCGACGGACCCAGCACGTTCCAGGGCTTCGAGGTCGAGGCCGAGGTCTACCGGGCGCTGCGGCCCCACGGCATCCCGGTGCCCCGGGTGTGGGGGCTCGACACCGCGCTGGACGTCCTGCTCGTCGACCGGATCGACGGCAGGGTCTGGTTCCATCCGCCGGCCACGCCGGACGAGGAGCTGAGCGTCGCGCAGGACTTCGTACGTCATCTCGCGGCGTGGCACCGGCTCGGCGCCGAGGCCCTCGAGCTGCGGTCGTTCGGCCCGGTGCGCTCCTGGCGTGAGCACCAGCTCGACCAGCTCGACCGCAGCGACGCGCTCATGGCCGCCGCGAGCGGCGGCGAGCGGCTCGACCCTCTCGTCGCCCACTCGATGCGGTGGCTGCGCGAGCACGTGCCCGATGCCGAGGGGCCGGTCGTGCTCGTCCAGGGCGACACCGGGCCCGGCAACTTCCTGTACCGCGACGGTCGCGTCACCGGCATCATCGACTGGGAGCTCGCACACCTGGGCGACCCGATGGACGACATCGCCTGGCTGTCGTGGCGTGCCACCCAGCACGGCTTCACGAACTTCCCGGACCGCGTCCGCGAGTACGAGGAGCTCAGCGGCATCACCGTCGACGCGGAGCGGGTGCGGTACTACCGGCTCAACGCGTTCGGCCGGCTCGGTCCGTGGTTCGGGCTGCCCTCGATGGGACGTCGTGCCGCCATGGGCGTCGACTCGGGCGAACCGCTCGAGGTCAACCGGGCGGCCGACGGCAGCGCGCTCATCCTGTCGACCCTGCACCGTCGCATGCGCCTCGACGCCACCAGCGACGCGATGGGTCTGGACCGTCCGCCGCGTGACGTCGACGAGGCACCCGAGCCGGCGCACTCGGGCATGTACGACCGCATCCTCGAGCAGCTCCGCTCGATGGTGCCGCGCATCGAGGACCGCAGCGCGGCGAGCTCGGCCAAGGCGGTCGCCCGCCAGCTCAAGTACCTGCGCGAGCTCGACCGCAACGGCGAGCTGTTCGGTCGCCAGGAGCTCGACGAGATCGGCGAGCTCCTGGGGCGGGCGCCCGCGACGCTCGACGAGGGGCGCGCCGCGCTCGTCGACGCGGTGCACGACGGTGACGTCGCGTTCGAGGACTACGTGGCGTACCACTGGCACCGGCTGCGACGCGACGACCACCTGATGCGCCACGCGTCCGGCGCGCTCTACGAACGCGGCTGGCCCGAGCTGCACTGATCCGAGCTGCCCTGTCCAGAGCTGCCCTGGCCCGCCCGCCGCGGGTCGCCAGGTTCAGCCCCAGACGATGTTCTTCACCTCGGTGAAGTCCTCGATGCCGTGGTGGCCCCACTCGCGGCCGAGCCCGGACTGCTTGTAGCCGCCGAACGCGCCGGCCTGCCCGATGCCCTTCATGTCCTCTCCCCAGCCGGGGCCCTGGCCGTTGCCCGGGCTCGGCGGCGCCGGCGGCGCACCGAGTCCGGTCACCATCAGGTGACCGGCGCGGACCTGTCGTGCGACGTTGAACGCACGGGCGGAGCTGGCCGACACGACCGCGCCGCCGAGGCCGTAGATCGAGTCGTTGGCCAGGGCGACCGCGTCGGCATCGTTGCCCGAGTACGGCACCACGGTGAGCACCGGGCCGAAGATCTCCTCCTGGGCGATCCGCATGTCGTTGGTCCCGATGAACACGGTCGGCTCGTAGAAGAAGCCCTTGTCGAGGCCCTCGGGACGGGTGCCGCCGCAGAGCAGCTCGGCACCCTGTTCGTGCGCGGATTGCACGTACCCCTCGACCCGCTCGCGCTGCTGCTCGCGGATCAACGGGCCGAGCACGGTGTTCGGATCGCGGGGGTCGCCGATCGTCACGGTCGGACGAGCGGCCTCGACACCCTCCTTGTAGGCGTCGAGCAGGTGCTCCGGCAGCAGCAGCCGCGTCTGGAGCACGCAGCCCTGGCCGCAGTGGGTCAGGACCGCGCCGAACCCGATCGAGCGGGCGAAGTCCTCGGTCACGTCGTCGAGCAGGACCTGGGCGCTCTTGCCGCCGAGCTCGAGCTGCAGCTTCTTCACCGTGCCCGACGCCGAGGCCATGATCCGGCGGCCCGTGGCGGTGGAGCCGGTGAAGGTGACCATGTCGACCAGCGGGTTCGAGGTCAGCTCGTCGCCCACCTCGGCGTGGCCGGTGATGACGTTCAGCACTCCCGGAGGGATGCCGGCCTCGGCCGCTGCCTCGGCGATCATCATCGCGTCGAGCGGCGTCCACGGGTGCGGCTTGAGCACCACGGTGCAGCCGGCGGCGAGCGCGGGCGCGACCTTCACGACGTTGAGCATGAACGGGAAGTTGAACGGGGTGATGGCCGCGACGACGCCGATGGGCTCGCGCACGATCGCGGAGCCCGCCATGCCGCCGGCCTGTCCCGACGGCGGGCCGTTCTCGACCCAGTCGAAGGAGTGCTCGACGATCGCGGCGTTGGAGCGGAACATGCCGATCGAGCCGCCGGCCTGCACGAAGTCGGTCAGGAAGCCGGTCGACCCCGTCTGGGCGACGATGAGCTCGCGCAGGTCACCGCTGCGCGCCTCGAGGATCTCGGCCATGCGGATCAGCGACGCGGCGCGCTGGGCGGGCTTCATCCACGGCCAGGGCCCCTCGTCGAACGCACGGCGTGCAGCGGTGATCGCCGCGACCGCCGTCTTGGTCGAGCCCTCCGGCACGGAGCCGATGGATGCCTCGGTCGCGGGGTCGATGACGTCGAGCGTGCCCTCCGCCCCCTCGGTCGTCCACGCCCCGTCGATGAACAGCTCGTAGTCCCAGCGCTCGGTCATTGCTCGAACCTCGTCATTCCGCGTTCCCCCCGTGGTCACGTCGAATTGAGGCTACTCTACTCCCGTTCGGCGTCGGACGGCGCTGGTCCCGGACGACGGGGAGTCAGCTCGATGGGGGAGGTAGCCGTGTACGACGTGCTCGACGGCGTGAAGGTGCTCGAGGTCTCGGCGTGGGCGTTCGTGCCCTCGGCCGGTGGGGTCCTGGCCGACTGGGGTGCGACGGTGGTGAAGGTCGAGCCGCCGACCGGTGACCCGATGCGCGGGCTCGTCAACGCGGGTGTCGTGTCCGCGGGGCCGTCGTTCCCGTGGGAGATCTGGAACCGGGGCAAGCGCAGCATCGCGATGGACCTGCAGCAGGAGCGGGCGCGTGAGCTCGTGCTCGAACTGGCCGCCGAGGCCGACGTCTTCCTCACCAGCTACCTGCCGGCCACGCGGGCCAAGCTCGGGCTCGACATCGCCGACGTGCAGGCGCGCAACCCCGGGATCATCTACGCGTGCGGCACCGGCTTCGGCCCCAAGGGCGACGAGGCCGAGAAGGGCGGCTACGACGCGATCAGCTTCTGGTCCCGCGGTGGCATCGCGAGTGCGGTCACACCGCCCGACTACGGGCGTCCGGTGGGTATGCCCTCGGGCGCGTTCGGCGACTCGATGAGCGGCATGGCGCTCGCCGGCGGTGTGGCCGGCGCGCTGTTCCGGCGCGAGCGCACCGGGCGGGGAGCGGTCGTCGACGTCGCGCTGCTCGGCGCGGCCATGTGGAGCATGCAGATGGCCATCGTCGGCGCCTCGGTGTTCGGCGCGGGAGTGCCCGAGGGCGACACCTCGAGCACGCCGCCGCCGTCGCCGTTCGTGCTCAACCCGCTGGTGAACACCTACCGGACCTCGGACGGTCGCTGGCTGTCGCTGTGCATGCTGCAGCTCGAGCAGTACTGGCGCGGCCTCTTCGAGGTCGTCGGCCTACGGCACCTCATCGACGACCCGCGCTTCGCCGACGGCGCGTTGGCCCAGCACTTCGACGACATGGTCGACGAGCTCGACAAGGCGTTCGGGTCGCGCACCCTCGACGAGTGGCGCGTCGAGCTGGCCAAGCAACCGGGGCAGTGGGACGTCGTGCAGCACGTCGCCGAGCTCCCCGACGACCCGCAGGCCCGAGCCAACGGCTTCGTGCAGGACGTCGACTACCCCGGCGGGCACCGACTCCCGCTGGTGGCGTCGCCGGTGCAGTTCGACCGCACCGCGTCGGTCCTGGGTCCGGCCCCCGACTTCGGTGCCGACACCGACGAGCTGTTGGCGGGGCTCGGCCTGGACGACGAGGCGATCATCGACGCCAAGCTCAACGGCGGCGTCGTCTGAGCGGTCTCGACCGGCCTCGATCGGCCGAAGAAGGCTCGCACGGTCTGCGAATAGAGGATACTCTTGTGGGCGTTCCGGGGCGTCCTGCTCCGGACCCTGCGTTCGCTCGCGGGGGACGCAAGGGGGGTCGGCCATGTTGCCCGACGACGTACAGGTCATCTCGGTCGACGATCACGTGATCGAGCACCCACGGGTGTGGACCGATCGCCTGCCGGCCAAGTACCAGGAGCTGGGTCCCCGGGTCGTCGAGCAGGACGGCATGGAGCTGTGGACCTTCGAGGGTCGCTTGAGCCCGACGATCGGCCTCAACGCCGTCGCGGGCAAGGACCCCAAGGACTTCGGGCTCGACCCGGCCCGCTACGACGACATGCTGCCCGGCTGCTACGACGTGAACGCCCGCCTCGCCGACATGGACCTTGACGGGATCCACGCGCAGATGTGCTTCCCGTCGTTCCCGGGCTTCGCCGGTTCGACCTTCTTCGCCGCCGAGGACAAGGACCTCGCCAACGCCTGCGTCGCGGCGTGGAACGACTTCATCCTCGACGAGTGGTGCGCCGCTGCCCCCGGCCGGTTCATCCCGATGGTCATGGTGCCCTTCTGGGACGTCGCGGCGTCGGTGGCCGAGATCCAGCGCACCGCGGCCAAGGGCGCCAAGGCGATCACCTTCACCGAGGCCCCCCACCGGCTGGGTCTCCCGTCGTTCCACGGCGACCACTGGGATCCGCTCTTCGCCGCTGCCCAGGACGCGGACCTGCCGCTCTGCCTGCACTTCGGCACCGGTGGTGCACCTGAGATGGCGCCCGACGCCAACTTCGCCGTGCTCATCGCGCTGTTCGGCATGAACTCGCAGGTCGCCACCGTCGACCTGCTGTTGTCGCCGGTGTTCCACAAGTTCCCCCGGCTGCGCGTGGCGATGTCCGAGGGTGGCATCGGGTGGATCCCGTACGTGCTCGAGCGGGTGGACTACACGTGGGAGCGGCACCGCTGGTACACGGGGGTGAACACCGACGTGCGTCCCTCGGAGCTGTTCCGGGACCACATCTTCGGGTGCTTCATCGCCGACAGCGCAGGTGTCGAGATGCGTGGTCTGGCGGGTGTCGACAACCTCATGTTCGAGGGCGACTACCCCCACAGCGACAGCAACTTCCCCAGCTCGCGCAAGCTGCTCGCCGAGGTGCTGGCCGACGTGCCCGACGCGGACGCCCGCAAGATCGCCGAGGACAACGCCCGGCGGGTCTTCAACTTCCCCCGCCTGGACTCCTAGGAGCGATCGGCTCTCTGCTCGTCGGGGGCCCGGTACTCGTCGACGAGCAGTCGCTTGTAGAGCTTGCCGGCCTCGGTCCGCGGCAACGACGAGCGGAACGTCACCGACCGGGGGCACTTGAAGCGGGCCAGTCGCTCGCGGCAATGCTCGATGAGCTCGTCGGCCAGCGCGTCGGAGCCCTCGATGTCGTCCTCGAGCTCGACGACCGCGGTCACGGTCTCACCCCACTCCGGATCGGGCAGACCGATCACCGCGACGTCGCGCACCGCCGGGTGAGTGGTCAGCGCGCCCTCGACCTCGGCCGGGTAGATGTTCACCCCGCCGCTGATGATCATGTCCTTGGCCCGGTCCCGGAGGAACAGGAAGCCGTCGTCGTCGAGGTAGCCGACGTCGCCGAGGGTGAAGGCTCGGCCGGAGTGGACCGAGGCGGTCAGCTCCGGATCGCCGAGGTACTCGAAGGTCGGCTGGGTCGGTTCCAGGTAGACGAGGCCGGTCTCGCCGGTGGGCAGCTCGGCGCCGTCGTCGTCGAGGATCTTGATCCGCATGCCCCGCACCGCGCGCCCGACGGTGCCGGGCTTCTCGAGCCAGCGTTGTGGCTTGGCGATCGCCGCGGCGCCCTCCATGCCGCCGTAGGTCTCCCAGATGACCGGGCCCCACCAGTCCATCATCTGCTGCTTGACCTCGACCGGGCACGGGGCGGCGGAGTGCACCACCGTGGTGAGGCTCGACAGCGAGTAGCGGGCGCGGACCTCGTCGGGCAGGCGGAGCAGCCGCACGAACTGCGTCGGCACCATGTAGGCGCTCGTCACCCGGTGCCGGTCGATCATCTCGAGCGCGCCGACCGCGTCGAACTTCCCCATGACCGCCAGCGCCTGTCCGACGTTGAGCGCGCCCTGGTAGAAGCTCTGGCAGCCGCCGTGGTGCATGCCGGCCGACGCGAGGTGCACCCCTTCGAGGGGCTCCATCCGGAACGCCTGGCCGAACAGCTTCATGGCGTCGGCGATGTCGGAGGGGTCGCCGGGGATCGGTGGTCGCACGATGCCCTTCGGTGCGCCGGTGGTGCCCGACGAGTACGAGATCGGCATGCCGAAGCTGCGGTCCGGCGGCAGGGTCGAGGGGTGCCCGTCGACGAGGTCGTCGTAGCGGGTGAAGCCCTCGATGTCGCCCGCGACCGAGACGGCGAGGTCGAGCGGGGTGCCGTTCGCGAGCGGGGACGCCGCGAGCGACGCGATCTCCGGGAAGCCGGCGTCGACCACGAGCGCCCGCGCGCCCGACGCCTCGACGATGCCGGCGACCTCGGCGCCGGTCAACGCCGGGTTCAGTGCGATCGAGCGCACGCCCATCTCCTGGAAGGCGAGCGGCCACCAGAGGATGTCGACGTCGTTCGGCAGCGCGTAGGCGACGATGTCGCCGTCCCCGATGCCACGCGAACGCAGCGCATGGACGATCTGGTGGGCGCGTCCGGCGAGCTCGCCGAAGGTCAGCGTGGTGCCCGACGGCGACGCGACGACGGCCGGCAGGTCGGGGTGGTCCTCGGCGATCCACCAGACTCCGAGGCGCTGACTCCACGCGTGGTTCACGATGAAAGAGTATACCCTTTCGCTCGTTCCCGTGGGCCTCGTCGGTGGGGCGAGTGCCTCAGCTGCGCCGAACTCCCCAGGACTTCGCGTCGCGCAGCACGTCGCGGAACGGCTTGTCGCCGTCCGCGCTCGGCTCGCGGGGCAGGCCGAGCAGCCGCTCGCTGACGATGTTGCGCTGGATCTCGTTGCTGCCACCCGCGATCGACATGATGCGGCCGTTGAGGAAGTTGACCGCGGGAGCACTGGCCGCGTCGTCATCGATCGGCCACGCGATGCCGGCGCGGCCTGCGATCTCCATCGCGATGGCGGCGCGCTCCGGGTCGTGCACCCCGGTGCGCAGCTTCACCAGCGACACCGCAGCAGGGTCGACCTTGCCGGTCATGAGCCCGGTCCCGACGCGCTTGAGCAGCTGGCCCTGGAGCCAGTCGCTGATGTGCGCGCGGGCGATCAGCTGTCGGGTGGCGGGGTCGCCGGCCAGGTCCCGTCGCTCGGCCAGCGCGACCAGGTCGGGTGCGAGGCGACGGCGTCGGGGTGCCACCGGTGCGTGGTCGCCGCCGGCGCCACCGCTGCGCTCGACGTTGAGCATCGTGTTGGCGATCGGCCAGCCCTCGTTCAGTTCGCCGATCACCATGTCGGCGCCCACGACGACGTCGTCGAGGAACTCCTCGCAGAACTCTGCCGAGCCGTTGATCTCGCGGATCGGCCGGACGGTCACCGCGGGGTCGCGCAGCGGCACCTTGAACCAGGTCAGCCCCTTGTGCTTCGGCGCGTCCCAGTCGGTGCGAGCCAGGCAGATCCCGTAGTCCGCCGCGAGCGCCCCGGAGGACCAGACCTTGGTGCCGTTGAGCACCCAGGTGTCGCCGTCGCGCGTGGCGCGGGTGAGGATGCCGGCCAGGTCGGACCCGGCGCTCGGTTCGGAGAGCAGCTGGCACCAGAGCTCGTCGCCGCTCAGCATCCGCGGGATCCAGTCGCGCTTCTGCTCCTCGCTGGCATGCGCCAGCAGCGTCGGCAGGATGATCCCGAGCGTGACGGCGCTCGCGATGCCGCCCGGCGCCGGCACCACGTAGCGACCCGACACCTCTTGCCAGATCCGCTGGTGGGCGCCGGTGAGCCCCTGGCCGCCGTACTCGACGGGGATCGTGATCCCGAGGTAGCCCGCCTCGTGGACCCGTCGCTGGGTGGCCCGAGCCGCTGCCAGCTCCTCCGGGGTGGTCTCGTGGGCGGTCCGCAGCAGCGTTCCGGTGCGCTCGGGCAGGTTGGCCGCCGCCCACGCCTCGGCCCGTGCCCGGTAGTCGTCGAGCTCGGTCGTCGCGCTCATCGGGTCGCCTCCTCGCCGAGTCGGTGGAACCGGCACAGCTGCTCGCGATGCCACGTCGCGGTGCCGTACAGCACGCCGTTGGTCTGGATGCGGCGCATCAACAGGTGCAGGTCGTGCTCCCACGTGTACCCGATGCCGCCGTGGATCTGCAGGCACTGCTGGGCGAGCTCGTCGCCGCTCTCGGCGATCGCGGCGGCCGCCATGGCGACGACCTCGGCGGCATCGTCGCGTTCGCGGTCGAGGGCACCGATCGCTGCGGCGGCCGCGGCCTTGGCCACCTCGAGGTTCAGCGCCAGGTCGGCCATCAGGTGCTTCAGCGCCTGGAAGGAACCGATCGGCCGGCCGAAGGCGATCCGGTCCTTCGCGTACTCGACGGTCATGGCGAAGAGTGCGTCCATGGCCCCGACGGTCTCGACGGCGGTGAGCACCGCGGCCAGCCGGTGCATCGACCCGAGCGCCTCGGCGTCGCCCTCGACGAGGGCGTCGGCGGGCACCTCGACGTCGTCGAACGCCACGTTCGCCATGCGCCGGGCCAGGTCGAGGGTGGCCAGCGGCTCGAGTCGCACGCCGGGGGTGTCGCGTGGCACCAGGACCTGCACCGGTCGGCCCTCGAGCGTGCCGGCGACCAGCAGCAGGTCGGCCTGGCCGGCGTCCTGCACCTGGCCCCTGGCGCCCGAGACGCGGAGGCCGTCGGCGGTCGCGGTGACCGACACGCCGGCGCCGAGGTCCCAGTTGCCGTCGACGTCGTGTGCCGCCCAGGTCACGAGCTGCTGTCCGGCGATCGCCGCGGGCAGCAGCTCGGCGGTGCGGCCGGGGGCGCCGTGGCGTGCGATCGCCCACAGCGCGACGTTCATCGGCACGAACGGACCGGGCTGGACGTACCGGCCGAGCTGCTCGGCGATCAACGCCGCGTCCGCGATCGGGGCGCCGCTGACGCTGCCGCCGCCGTCGGACTCGTGGACCAGCATCGAGAACCAACCGAGCTCCGCCGCGCTCACGAGCCAGGCCGGGTCGAAGCCGTCGTCGCGCTCGTGCCACTCCCTCGTCGCGGTGAGCGGCAGTTCGGACTCGATGAAGCGGACGGTCGTCTCCCGGAAGAGCGACTGGTCCTCGGTGACCTCGAGCTGGATCGACACCTGACTCCCTCCGTCGGCGCATTACAGTACCCTCAATTCAGTCGTCCGAGTGCAACGAGCCAGGGCGTCCGAGTGGAAACGAGCCGGGTGTGTCGGACGTGTCGAAGTCGTCAGGGTCGTCAGGGACGTCAGGGTCGTCGGGAACGGCGCCCATCCTCCTGACCGAGGTCGTGGATCGGGTGGGCATCATCACGCTGAACCGGCCCGAGCGGCGCAACGCGCTCAACGGACCGCTCGTCGCGGCGCTCGACGCCGCGGTGAAGTGGGCGGCCGAGGATCCCGAGGTCAAGGTGGTGGTGCTGACCGGCGCCGCTGCCGAGGGGCATCACGGCGGCTTCTGCGCCGGGGGTGACGTGAAGGATGCCTCCGGGCCCGGCATGGCGCTCGGCGTGCCACCGAACGCGCTCGAGGGCGACCTGTCCCGCCACGACCAGCACGCCGCGATGCTGCTGCACCTCATGCCGAAGCCGTCGATCGCGATGGTCGGCGGCCCGGCCGTCGGCGCGGGGTTCAGCCTGGCGGGCGCGTGCGACCTGCGCACCGCCGCGGCAGACGCGCTGCTCTGCGCGGGGTTCGCGCCCAACGGGCTCTCGGGTGACTACGGCGGCACGGTCTTCTGGACCGAGATCGTCGGCACGGCGATGGCCCGCGAGCTCTACCTGCTCAACGAACGGGTGTCGGCCGACGAGGCCGCGCGCCGGGGCATGGTGCACCGCGTGTTCCCGGCGGAGCGGCTGCGCGACGAGACACTCGACCTGGCGCGGTCGCTGACCCGCATCCCGGCCGATCTGCTCGGGCGGGTCAAGCAGAACCTGAACGAGGCCGAGAGCGACCGGGCGCGGCGTCGCCTGTTGTTCGCCCAGGAGACGACCAACCAGATCGAGGGCGTCGCCGCACGCGTCGAGCGCGCGGCCGCAAGGCGAGCGGCACGAGCGGCCGAACCCACCTGACGCGGATCCCGCACGAAGTGGTACCCACCTGACGTCAGGCGCCCAGGGGGAGCCCCCGACGCCAGGCGGGTCGAACCGTGCCGGCGGCTGTCAGTGCTTGCCGGCCGCTGTCAGTGCTTGCCGGCCGCGCGGCGCTCCTGCTCGATCTCGCCGTGGCGAGCCATCAGCTCGACCGCGTGACGGGCCAGGTCGGCGGGCGGCTCGGGCAGCAGCACGGCGCCGTGCTCGCGGCTCGGCAGCGCCACGGTGGCCGTGCCGGGACAGGTGACGACCTCTCGCTGGTTCGTGCCGCGCATCTCGATGTCGACGAGGTGCAGACCGTCCTCGACCCGCTTGGCGACGACCTCGCCGGTGATGAAGTGCGTGTCGCCGATGTAGTTGAACTTGCGGATCTCGCTCGACTGGGTGACGAGCCAGCCGTCGTCGCCCATCCAGTCCGTCAGGAAGTGCGACAGGTGGCAGTCGCGCATGACCCCGTAGTCATAGGCCATCGGGTTGCCGATCGCCTGGGCCCAGGCGGAGTCCCAGTGCACGCGCTGCGCGACGTCGGGAACGCCGTACTCGTTCTTCACGTAGAACGGCGCGATGCGCTGGCGGTTCTTGTGGGCGATGCGGTTCGAGCACGGTGCGTACGGCACGAAGCCGTAGCCGCCGGCGTGGAACACGATCATGTCGGTCTCGGTCAGGGGGCCCTTGGCCATCGGCGTGATCACGTCGCCGACGGTCACGTCCTCCCACCAACGTGTCTCGCCGCCCTGCACGTGCTCGTTGGCGTAGACCTCTTCGATCGTCGCCATGTCGTCGTCGCTGTAGGTGGCGGGCTCGATCGCGGTGTACTTGCCCTTCTCCCGCGCCGTCTTGCGCTCGGTGTGGATGGCGAGTGTGCGTGAGATCGCCACGATCTCGGCGCGCTGGTTGATCTTCACGCTCACGTAGGTGACGAGCACCGACCGCTCGGCGAACTCGGACTGCTTCTCGACCACCGACTCGGTCCCGCCGAAGCTGTAGAGCCGGTCGCCGGCGTAGACCGGGCGGTACCAGTCCCAGGTGCTGCCCGAGACGAAGACGTGGATGCCGCGGAACGACGGTCGCTTGAGCTTCTCTGCCGGCGGGTCGCCGTAGAGCGGCTTGTTGAGCCCGATCGGGATCATCGGCGGCGCGATCTGGGCGCCCCAACGCGTCGACTCCCCGTACGTCTCGGAGTTGAACAGCGGGTTGTCGTCGCCGTAGCTGCGGGCGAAGTTCCGCATGGCGTCGTGGGTCGCCTCGGTGAGGTGCTCACGTGCGGTCGACGGCATGTACCGGCCGACGAGCGCCTTGGCCCGCTCGATGTCCTCCTCCTTGAAGGAGTAGTTGGTGGCCTTCTCGAACTCTGCGGACGTGGTCGTGGACATCTCGCTCCTTCGGCGCAGCTCCTCGGTGGAGGGCTGTAGAGGATACTCTTCTTGCTGTTCGGGGACGGACTGCTCGCTGGTCGGGTCGGACCGCCGGGCGTCAGAGGCCGGCGCCGCGGCGTGACTTGATCAGCGCACCGCCGTCGATGCCGATCTGCTGGCCGGTGATGAAGCGTGACTCGTCGCTCGCGAGGAACAGCGCGAGGTTCGCGACGTCCTCGGGTTCGACGTAGGGGATGGGCATCGCCTGGAAGAAGGTGAAGGTCAGCTCGGCGTCTTCGCGGGTGGGCTGCTCGAGGTCGGGGCGGAACAGTCGGTACAGGCCGTCGTTGTGGAGCAGGTGCGTGTTGCAGTTCGACGGGTGCATCGCGTTGATGCGGATGAGGCGCGGTGCGAGGTGCAGCGCGAGCTCCTCGACGTAGCTGACGATCGTGCGCTTGGCCCAGCCGTAGCCCGCGCCACCGGGGCCCATGATCGGGTTGTCGGCCGCGCCCGGCACGAGGCCGGCGGTCGAGCCCGTGACGATGATCGAGGACCCGTCGGGCAGGTGGGGCAGGGACACCGAGACGGTGTTCATGACGCCGACCAGGTCGACGTCGGCGGCGTCGACGAAGTCGCCGACCTGTGGATCGCCCATCGCCATGGGCAGGATGCCCGCGTTGGCGACCACGACGTCGAGCCCGCCGAGCTCGGCCGTGCCGGCGTCGACCGCATCGCGCAGTGCGACCCGGTCGCGCACGTCGACCTGGCGTGTGACCACCCGGCGGCCGAGCTGCTCGACCAGGCGCTGGGTCTCGGCGAGATCCTCGGCGGTGGCCAACGGGTACGGGTTCGACTCGATCTGCTTGCACAGGTCGAGCGCGATGACATCCGCGCCTTCCTGCGCGAAGCGGACGGCGTGTGCGCGGCCCTGGCCGCGTGCCGCGCCGGTGATCACCGCCACCTTCCCCTCGAGACGACTGCTCATTGCGCTCCTCCGGTCTGCGTCGCTGAACCGCGCCGCCGTTCTGTGCCGCCGGACCCCCTGGCGACGTCGAGAGATCAGTCTACTCTTTTCCCGAATCCGCTCGCGGGAAAGGGTATGCTCAATCCCGATGGCTTCAGGTGCGATGTCTCCAGGTACGGCGGTCACCACGGACCTCTTCGACGAGGTCATGTTCCGGGACCCACATCCGCACTACCGGGAGCTGCGTGAGCACCATCCGGTGTCGACGGCGCGCACCGCGCTCGGCCCGAAGGGCACGTTGCTGCTCACCCGCTACGACGACGTGATGACGCTGCACACCGACGAGCGCTTCTCGAGCCAGCCGGAGCGCATGTCGCCGCTGCGTGAACGGCTCATGCCGCGCTTCGCCCAGCTGCTGCTCGACAGCATGGTCTTCAAGGACGAGCCCGACCACACCCGGCTCCGCCGGCTGGTGAACCGCGCCTTCACGCCGAAGATGGTCGCGGGCATGCAGGACGACATCGCCTCGGTGCTCGACTCGCGACTCGACGACATCGCCGCCAAGGCATCGTGCGGCGAGACGGTCGACCTGGTCCACGAGCTGGCCGTGCCGCTCCCGCTGACCGTCATCGCGCAGATGCTCGGGGTCGGCGCGTCGGACCGCGACGAGTTCCACGACATCGTCCAGCGCTTCACCGACCTGCCGACCACCGGCGCGGCGCGACTCAAGGCGATCCCGTTGGGCCGACGCCTCATGCGGATCATCGACCGCCTCGCGGACGACGCACGTCGGCATCCCGACGACCGGATCGTGAGCGCGCTCGTACGTGTCAACGATGAAGACGGCGATCGCCTGAGCGACGCCGAGGTCGCCTCGATGGTGTTCCTCCTCCTCTTCGCCGGTCACGACACCACCTCGGGTCTGATCAGCACCGGCGTGCACGCACTTCTGGAGCACCCGGAGCAGTTCGACCTGCTGCGCGAGCAGCCGGAGCTCGCTCGCTCGACGGCGGTCGAGGAGCTGCTGCGGTACTGCAGCCCGGTCGTGTGCGGCGCGGTGCGCTGGGTCACCGCGGACGTCGAGCTGAGCGGCACGACGGTCCCCGCCGGCAGCGCCGTGCTCGGCATGATCACGTCGGCCAACCGCGACGACGACCACTTCGCCGACCCGGATGTGCTCGACCTCACCCGCGACCCGAACCCCCACGTCGCGTTCGCCTTCGGGGCCCACTACTGCCTGGGCAACAAGCTCGCCCGCATGGAGGGCCAGCTCGCGTTCGAGGGCTTGGCACGGCGCTTCTCCGACATCCGCCTCGCCGACGGCGCCGAGATCTCCTACAAGCCGACGCAGTCGCTGCGTGGCTTGCGGTCGCTCCCGGTGGTGCTGACTCCGAGCTGATCGCGGCGGGCGACCGTCGGAGGTCGGTCGGTGTCGCCCCGGCCGGTGTTGCTCAGTTCGTGATGCTCAGTTCGTGATGCGGAACACCTTGTCGCGGGAGGTGTGGCCGGCGACGAGCTCGAGTCGCCGTGCCGGGATGCCGAGGTGCGCAGCGAGCAGCTTGGTCACGGCCACGTTGGCCTTGCCGTCCGCCGGCGGTGCGACGGTCCGGACCACGAGTCGACCATCGCGTTCGCCGCCGACCTGGTCCCTCCGAGCACGGGGGATCACCCGCACGGCGAGGGTCTCGGGGAGCGTGTCGGCCACCGCACGAGCGTAGATCCGGGTCGACCGAGGTCGACCGGTTCGGCCGGGGCGGCTCGTAGAGTCCCCCGGATGTCGAGCGCGAGACCTGCCGAATCGACCACCGACCGACCGTCGACCCACGACCCGTTGACACGACGCACGCTGCTGCGCAGCGCGGCGTTCGCAGCGGTGCCGGCCGCGCTGGCGGCGTGCGGGTCGGGCAGCGACGGCGCTGCATCGAGCAGCACCTCGACGTCGGCGGGCAGCTCGGCTCCCGTCCGGGGTGGCATGGCCCCCGGCACCGCCGCGGCGCCCCTGCCGGAGCTGGCCCCGCCGCCGGTGGTGTCGTCCGAGAGCGGGGTGCTGCGCACCACGCTGACCGCACAGCGGGCCAAGGTCGACATCGGGGCTCCGGCCCTGGTCGACACCATGACCTACGACGGGGCGTTGCCCGGCCCGACCTGGGAGCTGCGCCCCGGCGACCGCATCGAACTGGACCTGGTCAACGACCTGCCGGCGCTCGACCACCCACGGCACTCCGACGACATCAACCGTCCGCACGAGTGGACCCACACCAACATCCACACGCACGGGCTGCACGTCAGTCCCGAGGGCAACAGCGACAACGTCTTCCTCTCGGTCGAACCAGAGGGTGGCACGCAGCGCTACGAGATCGACCTGCCGGAGGACCACGCCGCGGGCCTGTTCTGGTACCACCCGCACAAGCACGGCGGTGTGGCCGCCCAGGTGCGTGCCGGCATGGGCGGGCTGATCGTCGTGCGCGGGGACGTCGACGAGGTCCCCGAGGTCGCCGCGGCGGCCGAGAAGATCATGGTCATCCAGGCCCTCGAGCTGGACAAGGACTTCACGCTGCTCGACCCGATCCCGGACCCCGCCGAGGCCGAGGCGTTCGTGCCCCGTGACCAGATCCTCTACCCGATCAACGGGACGCTGCACCCGAAGATCACCATGTACCCGGGCGAGGTGCAGCGCTGGCGCATCCTCAACGGTGCACAGGGGAAGTTCATGTCGCTGCGCCTGGCCGACCACGACCTGCACGCGATCGCCTGGGACGGACTCACCCTGGACGAGCCCGAGGTGCTCGGTGACGCCCTGGTCTCGGGCGGCAACCGCCTCGACGTCCTGGTCAAGGCCGGCGAGGTCGGCACCTACGACCTGGTGCTGACCCCCGGGTCGTCGCAGCACCCCGAGATCCCCGGATCGCCCCATCCGACGACGCCACCGGCGAACGTCTCCAAGGAGCTGGTGGCGCGACCGATCCTGACCGTCGAGGTGGTGGGTGAGGGGCCCGAGATGGCGCTGCCCTCGCGCCTTCCGGCCTACGACCCGCCCATCGCACCGATCGTCCGCCGTCGCACCGTCGAGTACACCGTGCAGCGACCCGATGACACCGGCTTCGACGACTTCGGCATCGACGGGCAGCCCTTCGATCCGGACCGACCGCCGTACGTCGCGAAGCTCGGCACCGCCGAGGAGTGGACCGTGGTCAACGCCCACGACCGCAAGCTGCCCCAGCACGCCCACGTGTTCCACATCCACGTGAACCCGTTCAAGGTGACCAAGATCAACGGCGTGCCCGTCGAGAAGCCGTTCTGGCGCGACACCTACGTGCTCAACGGCAGCGACGACGACTCCTTCACCATGGAGACGAACTTCGAGGACTTCACCGGACAGTTCGTGCAGCACTGCCACGTCCTGTCGCACGAGGACCTCGGGATGATGGAGAAGGTCGAGGTGCAGCCGTGATGGACCGCCGGAACTTCCTCACCGGGGCGGCGGCCGCGGGTCTCGGGGTGGCCGGATCGCTCGCCGCGGCCTGCAGCAGCGATGGCGCGTCGTCGACCACGACGTCGACCGCCGGGCCCGTGGCGGAGTCACCCGCCCCGACGCTCAGCAACGCGGCGATCGACGACCTGCGCAGGACGCTGCGCGGCTCGGTGCTCGCCCCGGGCGACGCCGGCTACGACACGGCCGCGCTGCCGGCCAACACCCGCTACCGCGACATCCGCCCGGCCGCCATCGCGCAGTGCGCGGACGAGGCCGACGTCGTCGCGAGCGTGAAGTGGGCGCGCGAGCACGAGGTGGCGCCGGTCGGCCGCGGTGGTGGGCACAACTACGCCGGGCTGTCGGCGACCACGGGGCTCCAGATCGACCTGTCCGCGCTCAAGTCCGTCGAGATGCTGGACGGACCGATGTGCCGGGTGGGAGGCGCCGCGCTCAACCGCAACGTCTTCGAGGTGGTCAACAACGGACCCTGGCTGCTGCCCGGCGGCACCTGCTTGGGGGTCGGTGTCGGGGGCCTCGTCCTCGGTGGCGGCATCGGGTACAACACGCACTGGGCGGGGCTCACCGCGGACCGGTTGCGCGCCACCCGGATGGTGACGGCGTCGGGCGAGGTGATCGACGTCGACGACTCCACCAACGCCGACCTGTTCTGGGCGTGCCGCGGTGCGACCGGCGGGCAGTTCGGCATCCACACCGAGTTCACCTTCGAGCTCGTGCCCGTTCCCGAGACGGTGACGTACTTCCGCTTCGAGTGGACCGGCGCCGACGCCGCGCTCGCGGTGCTCACGTCGTTCGACGCGATGATGTCGACCGCCCCGGACGAGCTGAACGCGGTCGCGATGGCAGAGGCCACCCCGATCGGCGACGGTCAGACCGCCCGAGACGCGATCTCGGTCATGTCCCGGGGCCAGTTCGTCGGGACCCAGGCCGACCTGGAGGCGATCCTCGAGCCGCTGCTCGCCGCGGCGCCGGCTCCGACGAGCGCCACGATCCAGGTGCTGCCGTACTGGGAGGCGGCCACCAACTTCCTGACCGACGAGGGCGAGGCGCACTCCTGGGGTGACATCTCCCGCTACGCGGATCGCACGTTGCCCGAGCAGGTGTGGGTCCAGCAGGTCGACGCGCTGGTCGACTGCCCGTCGCGCACCGACACCGCCAACGGCGGGCTCTGGGTGCTCGGCTGGGTCGGTGGCGGCGTCGTCGACCGGATCGCCCGCACCGACACCGCGTACGTGCACCGCGGGATGAACGCGCTCATCCGCCCGACGCCCGTGTGGCCCACCGACGCTCCCGAGTCGGTCGCGAACGACCTCATGGACTGGACCGAGGAGATGATCTCGTTCCTCGACGGCCACACCCCGCGTGAGAGCTACCAGAACTTCCCGAACCGCCGCATCACCGATTGGGCCGAGCAGTACTACGCCGAGAACTTCGACCGGCTCGTCGAGGTCAAGGCCGCGTACGACCCCGACGACGTGTTCACGAACGAACAGGGCATCCCTGTCGGACGCTGAGCGGTCCCGGAGGCGTCGGCGCGGCCCGGGCCGGGCTCACGGGATCACGCGTCGCTCCATGAGCGAGCTGATCTCGGCCCAGTCGAAGCCGAGCTCGAGCAGGATCTCCTCGGTGTGCTGTCCCAGCTCGGGTGCCGCACCGACGTCCTGGCTGTCGGCACTGCCGCCGACGTCGGCGGGACCGGCGATCGCCACGCGCTCGCCGTCCATGCGGCGGAAGACGCCGGCGGCCTGCATGATCGGGTCGGCGACGACCTCGGCGAAGCTCTGCACCGGGTCCCACCACACGTCGTGCTCGGCGAACACGCCGGCCCACTCGTCGAGCGATCTCGTCGCGAAGGCCTCGTCGAGGATGGCGATCAGGTCCCGTGCGTGGACGATCAGCCCCATGAAGTCGGCGAAGCGCTCGTCGTCGACCAGGTCGGCGCGGCCGATCGCCGCCGCGATGTTCGGCCAGTGGCGTGTCGCCTCGAGGCCGAGCAGGAAGAACCAGCGACCGTCCGCGGCGCAGTAGCAGCCGAGCAGCGGGTTGTAGAGCACACGCCGCAGACCTGCCTCGGCCATCTCGCCGTTCGCGTGCGCGGCCAGGTCGGAGCTGATGACGTAGGCGCCGGTGCGGACCAACGAGGTCGACACGACACCGCCCCGGCCGGTGCGCTCGCGGTCGAACAGCGCGGCGTTGATGGCGGCGACGAGCGCCAGACCGGTCGTGTGGTCGCCCATCGCGGGGCGCTGCACCGGCGGCTCGGCGGTCCCGGCGAGCGCGCCGGCGACACCCGAGCGCGACCAGAACGCGCCGATGTCGTAGCCGGGACGATCCGCTGCGGGTCCGTCGGCGCCGTACCCGGTGAGCTGTGCGTAGACCAGCCGAGGGTTGTGCGCGAGCAGCGACGCCGAATCCATGCCGAGGCGGTCCAGGCCGCCGGGCCGGATGTTCGTGACGAACACGTCCGCACGTTCGACGAGGCGCAGCATGATCGCTCGCCCTTCGTCGGTGGTGAGGTCGAGCGCGATCGACCGCTTGGCCCGGTTGTCCTGGGAGAAGTACGAGTTCGCGGAGTTGCCGCGCTGCGGGTCGCCCGTCAGCGGCTCGACCTTGATGACCTGCGCACCCCAGTCGCCCAGCAGCGCCGTCGCGGACGGCGCCGCCAACGCGATCGCCAGTTCGAGCACGACGGTCCCTTCGAGTGGCCCGGTCATTCGGCAGTACCCCCAGCGTGGTCGGACTCGCGGAGGACCGCCCATCGATGCCCCCGCTCATCCTGGCACTCGTCGACACGGGCCGCGTGCCTCGGCGGATCGGCACGACGATTGCGCGGACCGCGAACCTCGGCGATGCTCTCGCCCGAGCACTGCCCGAGAGGAGCACCACCCATGTCCGACTTCGATGCCGAGTACGAGCCGAGCCCCTGGGAACCGATCGCGAACGAGGTCGAGCGCTACGAGCGCAGCGGCGGCACCGAGCCGAGCGAGCTCGTCGGCGACAGCTGGATCATCCTGTGGACGATCGGCGCCAAGTCCGGCAAGGTCCGCAAGACGCCGCTCGTGCGCGTCGCCGACGGCGAGGGCCGCTACGCCGTGATCGGCTCGCAGGGTGGCGCTCCGACCAGCCCGCAGTGGGTGCACAACCTTCGTGCCCGTCCCGTCGCCCGTCTCCAGGACGGCGCCGAGGTCCGCGACTACACGGTCACCGAGACCTCGGGCGACGAGAAGGCGGCGTGGTGGGCACGGGCGAGCGCCGTGTGGCCCGACTACGACGCGTACCAGGCAGCGACCGAGCGGGCGATCCCGCTGTTCGTGCTCGAACCCACCGACGCCTGAGGCCGGCGCCGGGGTCGTCAGCGCCCGGGCACCAACGCGATGTGGACGACCAACCCCGTTCCCTCGCCGGGCGCGGCGAGCTGCATCGTCCCGCCGGACATCCGGGTCAACTCCGCGCAGATCGCGAGCCCGAGCCCGGTCCCGCCGGGAGCCGAGTCCGGGCCGCGCCAGAAGCGGTCGGTGGCCCGGGTCCGGAGCTCGTCGGGCAGGCCCGGCCCGTGGTCGCGGACGGTGAGCTCGACGTGTCCGTCGTCGGCGACACCCACCGTGACCTCGATCGCGGTGCCGGGCGGTGCTGCCTCGAGCGCGTTGTCGAGCAGGTTGTCGAGCACCTGCTGCAGCCCGTCGGCGACGAACCTCGACGGGGCCCGCTCGGGCAACTCCTCGACCAGCTCGACGTCGCGCTCGGCGGCGAGCGCGCCCCACCGCTCGACGGCATCCCTGGCGAGCGCCGCGACGTCGATGTCGGTCGTCGAGGTGCGGGCCTCGGATCGAGCGATCGCGAGCAGCGCCTCGACGAGCGACCCGAGGCGCTGCACCTCGTCGGTGACGGCATCGAGCTCCCGGGCGACGGCGTCGTCGTCGCGGGTGAGCTCCTCGAGTGATTCGAGGCGGAGCCGCAGGGCGGTGAGCGGTGTCCGCAGCTGGTGCGAGGCGTCCGCGACGAAGGCTCGTTGGGAGTCGACGAGCACCTCGATCCGCGACGCCATGTCGTTGAAGGTCGCCGCGAGCTGACGGAGCTCCGGAGGTCCTCGGTCGACCTCGGTCCGGGCGTCGAGGTCACCCGCCGCGAGGCGCCGAGCACCTCGTTCCAGCTCCGCGACGGGGGCGGTCGCCCAGCGGGCGACCAACCATCCGACCGTGGCCGCGGTCGCGAGCACGAGGACCGAGAGGCCGCCGAGCCGGATCCAGTTGTCGCGCACCTGCCGGTCGAGCTCGTCGGTCGGGTAGCTGACGCGCAACGCACCCGCGACACCGTCGTCGGACACCACGGGGACGGCGACGTAGGCGAGCTCGGCGCCGAGGGTGTCGGAGAGCCGGAGACCCGCCGCCTGGGAGCCGTCGAGCGCCGAGCTGATCTCGGGCCGGGTCGAGAAGTCGCGATCCGGTTCGGACGCGGTGTCGATCACGCTGCGTCCGGTGGCGTCGGTGAGGACCACCCGCCCGTCGGTCTCCGCCGCGTACTTCTCCGCGGCGACGCGAACGGCGTCGAGCTCGCCGTCCTCCGAGCGTTCCTCGACGATGGTCGCCAACACGCGAGCGTCCCGCTCCACGTCGGTCAGGAATCGGTCCTGGGCACGGCCTGCGTACGAGAGGCCCAGCGGTAGTTCGACGAGGACGAGGATGAAGGCGGCGAGCAGGACGTACGACGCCAGCAGTCGTCGGGTCACGACGGGGGCGGGCCGACGTCGGCGCCGTCCGGGACGTCGAGTCGGAACCCGACACCGCGCACCGCCTGGATCCACTCCGGGTGGCCGAGCTTCCGGCGCAGCGAGGCCACGTGGACGTCGAGGGTCTTCGCGGAGCCGTACCAGTTGCGGTCCCAGACGGATTCGAGGATGTCTCGCCGTGGGAAGGCCGCGCCGGGGTCGGAGGCGAGGAAGGCGAGCAGGTCGAACTCCTTGGGCGTCAGCTCCACCGTGACGCCCTCCGCAGTCACGCAGTGCGCACGGAGGTCGACCCGGAGCGCACCGACGTCGAGCACCCGCGGAGTCTCCGGCCCGGCCACCCGTCGGGTCACCGCCCGGATGCGGGCGACGAGCTCGCGGAGCCCGAACGGCTTCACGACGTAGTCGTCCGCCCCGGTCTCGAGCAGCATCACGCGATCGAGCTCGTCGCCGCGTGCGCTCACCACGATGATCGGCACGTCGTGCTCGGCGCGGATGCGGCGACACACCTCGAACCCGTCGAGGTCGGGAAGGCCGAGGTCCAACAGCACGACCTCTGCCGAACCGGCCGCAGCGAGACCGTCGCGACCGGTCGCGACGGTCCACGCCCTGAAGCCATGTCGCTCGAGCCCCTCGACGAGGGGTTCGGCGATCGTCGGATCGTCTTCGACGACGAGGACCTTCACGGGTCACAGCGTTCCACAGGGCGTTCTCAGCGACGTGGGAACTCACCGAACCCTTACCGTTCTCCCGGCGAGCCTTGGACGTGGCTTCCGTACCGTCGACGCCATGGACGAACACCAGGAACCAGTGGCATCGGCGACGACACCGCGAGGCAGCCGTCGACGGGAGTGGACGGCGGGCGCGCTCGCGCTGGCCCTGACCGCGCTCACCGCCGGGGTCGCGCTGTGGGTCAACGTCGACGCGGCGAATCCCGACGTGCCCTCGCAGGCCGGCACGGCGGACCGGGTCGACCTGATCTCGGAGGTCGGGCAGCCCGATCCGCAGGCGTCGACGCCGGCCTCGGCGACCGGGACTGGCGCGATCACAACACGGCCGTCCGCCGAGCCGGACTCACACTACGGGGACTCACACGACGAGGACTCACACGACGGGGACTCGCACGAGCGGGAGTCGCACGAACGGGAGTCGCACGAACGGGATGAGGGGCACGACGATGACGACTGAACGAACGGGCTCGAGCTCGCGGCGCCGCCGGAAGCGGCCCCACCCTGCAGCGACGGCCCGTGTCGTCGCCGCGGGGCTCGCCGCGACAGCGACGGGCGTGTTGGTCGCTGCGTTCGGGCTCGGGGCCGGAAGCGGCCAGGTGGCGGTGGCATCGACCGCGACCGCCACGCCGTCAGGTGCCGGCGCACGGGCGGCGCTCTCACCGACGACGACGAGCTCCCCCTCGGCGACGTACCCGTCAGCGACACAGCCCTCACCGCAGCGGTACGACAGCCGCCTCGGTCACGCGGCCGGTGAACCGGTCACGGGAACCGCTGGTCGCTCGGCGCCGACGACCCGCTCGAGCTCGAGTTGAGCTCCGCCGGGGTGGCGCGACCACCGACCCCCGCCGTCTCCGGAGTGCTGTCCCGCGAGACCGTCGGCGCGGTGATGGGGACCACCGCGCATGTCGTCGCCCTCGGCGCCGGCGACATCGAGGGTGCCCTCGACGAGCTGCGAGGGCTCGAGGCGCTCTGGTCCCGGTTCATCGAGACCTCGGAGCTGTCCCGACTCGGCCGTCTCGACGGCGCGCCCGCCGTCGTGTCGCCGCACACCGCGCTGCTGATCGAGATGTCGGAGCGTGCCCGGGAGCTGACCGGAGGCCTCTTCGACGCGACGCTGCTCGATGCCCTCGAGTCCGCCGGCTACGACCGCACCTTCGAGTTGTTGGAGCCGGTGGCCGACCTCGACGGGGGCTCGGCGATCGGTGCTCCGGTGATGCCGGAGGGACCGCCTCGCGTCGACCCGGCCCGGCGCCCGTCGATCGAGGCCGACCCGAGGACCGGTCTGGTCAGACTGCCCCGCGGCGTGCGGATCGACCCTGGCGGCATCGGCAAGGGGCTTGCGGCGGACCTGGTCGCCGGATGGCTGGTCGACCGCGGTGCGAGCGGTGCGCTCGTGTCGGTCGGTGGCGACCTGCGGGTGGGAGGCACGCCAGCGGCGAACGGTTGGGAGATCGAGCTCGATCATCACGTCGTCACACCCGCACGCATCAACCTGCGCTCCGGTGCGGTGGCGACCTCGACCCGACTCCGCCGGCGGTGGCGGACCGTCGACGGCACCGCCCACCACATCATCGACCCGCGCACGGGCCGTCCGTCGAGCGGGCCGGTCGTCGCGGTCAGCGTCGTCGCCGCCGAGGCGTGGCGAGCCGAGGCCATCGCGACCGCGGTGCTCATCGGCCACCTCACCCCGGGCTTCGACGAGCTCGCACCGGCACTGCTCACCGGCGCCGGAGCGCTGGTCACGACCGCCGATCGTCGGCGGCACCGGATCGGCCCGCTGGGCGAACGCTTCCTCATCCCTGGCGACGAGCAGGTTCCGGACCTGACGACGCCGATCCCGACCCCGAAGGAGCAGTCGTGAACAACGAGTTCTGGTGGTACGTCGCACGAGCCAGCGGGCTCGTCGCCGCGGTGCTCGTCGCCGCGACCCTCCTGTGGGGGCTGCTCATCACGACGCACCTGATCGACCGCCGAGGCATGCCGGCGTGGCTCACCGATCTCCACCGAGGGCTCGGCGGGCTGAGCGTCGTGTTCATCGGCGTCCACCTCGGAGCGCTCGTCGCCGACGACTACCTGTACTTCTCGTGGCGCGACCTGCTCGTGCCGTTCGCGTCGACCTACGAGGCCGGTGCGGTGGCGTGGGGCGTGGTCGCGCTGTGGGGAATGGTCCTGGTCGAGGGATCGTCGCTGGTGGTCCGACGACGGAAGAAGTCGGGGTGGTGGCGGCGCATCCACTACCTGTCGTTCCCCGTGGGAGTGCTGGTCGGCGTGCACATGTTGACCGCCGGCACCGACGTCGGCACGACGCCGTTCCGTCTGATCGGACTCGGCCTGCTCGGAGCCCTGTTGTTCCTGGTCATCTACCGACTGCTCGGCGGCAGGGCCCGCTGCCCCGCGCCGCCACGACCTGCCGTCCGGCCACCGCTGGCTGCCACGACGACTCCCGGCGGACCGCCCCGAACGCCGCAGGACGCGCCGTGAGCGAGGTACCGGGCCCGCCCTCGGCGCAGCAGTAGTGTCGGGCGTCATGCCCGTTCGGCGCAGTCGCTCAGGAAGTTCCCCTCGGACACACGCCGAGGTCCACCTGTCCGGTCGAGCGGGCTGGCTGCGAGCGACGGTCCTCGGCGCGAACGACGGCATCCTCTCCACGGGCGCGTTGCTGCTCGGCGTGGCCAGCGCCGACGGGTCCCGAAGCGCAGTCCTGACCGCAGGTGTCGCGGGTCTCGTCGCCGGTGCTGCCTCCATGGCGATGGGCGAGTACGTCTCGGTGAGCTCGCAGAAGGATGCCGAGACGGCAGAGCGAGCCGTGGAGGAGCGCGAGCTCTCGATCGACCCGGAAGGTGAGCTCTCCGAGCTCACGGCGATCTACGAATCGCGGGGCATCAGTCCCGACCTCGCTGCGGCGGTGGCGACGGAGCTGATGGAGTCGGATGCACTCGGAGCACACCTGCGCGACGAGCTGGGCCAGACCGAGGTCTCACGGGCCCGCCCGATCCAGGCCGCGGTGACGTCCTTCTTCAGCTTCGCTGTCGGTGCGGCGATCCCGCTGCTCGTCGCAGCGATCTCCGGTGACGGTGCCCGGTCGGTCGCGATCGTCCTCGCGACCCTGGTGGGGCTGGTGATGCTCGGAGCGCTCGCGGCCCGACTGGGTGGGGCCGGCATCGCCAAAGGGGCGCTGCGCGTCGGAGTCGGCGGTGCGATCGCGCTGGCGCTCACGTTCGGGGTCGGGTCGCTCTTCGGGACCGCTGTCGGCTGAGCCCCACCGGGTCTCGTGCCGCGACCGGCGTCCGCAGCTACGGTGCCGGCGTCATCGACCCGGAACGGGGAGGTTCGATCGGTGGTCACGAAGGCGTTCGATCCGCAGGTCGGGCTCACCGGGCTCGCCCCGGAGGACGACCCGCGTCGGCGCGCGGTGCGGGACTGGCTCGCGGCGCACCCCGAGCCCACCGGTCGGCAGCTCGCCGAGGCGGGCTACGTCGTGCCGCACTGGCCCGAGCCGTGGGGCCTCGACGCCGACCCCGTGCACCAGCTGCTGATCGACGACGAGCTCCGACGGGCCGGGGTGCGACGGCCGGTGAACCTGATCGGGATCGGCTGGGCCGCGCCGACGATCATCATGGCGGGCAACCCGGACCAGATCGACCGCTACGTGTGGCCAGCGCTGTCCGGTGAGGAGATCTGGTGCCAGCTCTTCAGCGAGCCCGACGCGGGTTCGGACCTGGCCTCGTTGCGACTGCGTGCGCGTCGCGACGGCGACCATTACGTGCTCAACGGGTCGAAGACCTGGTCGTCGGGCGCGCACTTCTCCGAGCTCGGCATCCTGATCGCCCGCACCGACCCCGACGCACCACCCCGGCGGGGCATCTCGTACTTCATCTGTCCGATGGACCTCCCAGGGATGACGCTGCGCCCGATCGTCGACATGACCGGCGGGCAGTCCTTCAACGAGGTCTTCTTCGACGACGTCCGGATTCCCGTCGAGATGAGGGTGGGGGACGAGAACGACGGATGGCGTCTCGCGAAGGTCACGCTCGGCAACGAGCGAGCGGGGTTGTCGACCGGCGGCGTCCTGTGGGGCTCGGGACCGACCGCGGACGACCTGCTCGACCTGGTCCGCCAGCACCACCTTCCCTTGCCGCCGGTGCTGAGGGACCGGCTCGCCGCGCTGCACATCGAGAGCGAGACGCTGCGCCTGCTCCGGTTGCGCAGCCTCGGGGGCCTGGTCCTGGGGTGACCGCGCGGACCCGAGGTGTCGGTCCAGAAGCTGCTGGCCGACGAGCACGGTCAGCGCGTCATGGCGCTCGCCCGCGAGCTCACCGGGGCCGCCGGCATGCTCGTGGGCGCGGGCCCTCAGGGGACGCTCGCGGGACGTGCCCGCAGCGCGCCGATGCACAAGCCACCGATCGGCGACCAGTTCCCCGACGTCGATCCCATCTGGGAGTTCGGGTGGCGGTTCTCGCCGGCGCTCACCATCGGCGGCGGCACCGCCGAGATCCAGCGCAACATCATCGCCGAGCGCACCCTCGGACTCCCCGCCGGCCCCTGAGCCGGACGGCCGAAGAGCCGAGTCCTGACGACCGGCGTTCAGTCGCGCGTCGTGGCACCCGCGCCGTAGAGCGCGTCGACGAGGCGGTCGACGCGCTCCTGCAGCGCCTCGGGGTCGGCGCCCAACGACGCCAGGTCGTCGAGGTGGCACAGTCCGAGCAGCAGCAGGAAGAACGCCGTCACCGTCGGGACCGAGGGGTCGGCGCCCGATCCCTGATCGTCGGGTTCGCTTGTGTCCGCCGCCCGGTCACCCGACAGGGTGGCGAACTCGCGGTGCCAGTCGGCCAGGTGCGCCGCGAGCTCGGGGTGGCGGGCGCCGGCCATGTGGAGCTCCAGGATGAGTCGCCTGCCGGCACGGAACGAGGGATGCAGGAAGGCGGCCGCGGCGTCGTGGGCGCTGCGCGCCGGGTCGCCGGTCGGTGCGACGTGCGCACCGAGCCGGCCGATGGCGAGGCGCCCGGCGGTGTAGAGCAGCTCGGCCTTGTCGGCGAAGTGGTTGTAGACCGCGGACGACGTCACGCCCGCCCGCTCGGCGACCTGTGCCACCGTCACCGCCTCGAAGCCGACCTCGACGCACGCGTCAGCGGCAGCGTCGAGCAGGCGGTCGCGCGTCGCCGGGTCGTCGGACTTCGGCGGGCGACCGCGGCGTCGTGTCGCCTGCGTCATCGGATCACGGGAGTCATCGCAGGTCGAACCCGAGGTCGAAGCGCCGCACGGCACGGGCGAACACGTTCGGTTCGACGTCGGGCTCGCTGACGGGGCGGAGACGGGTGATGCGTGAGGTGAGCTCCTCGAGCAGGAGCCGCACCTCGAGCCGGGCCAGGTTGGCCCCGAGGCAGAAGTGGGTGCCGTGACCGAACGCCAGGTGCATCGTCGAGGAGCGAGTCACGTCGAAGCGGTCCGGCTCGTCGAACACCGCGGGGTCGCGGTTGGCGGCCGGGTACAGCAGCGCCACGCGCTCGCCCTCTGCGATCGGCTGCCCGTTGACCTCGGTGTCGCGCACCGCGGTGCGGAACATGTTGTTGAGTGGGCTGACCCACCGCAGCAGCTCCTCGACGGCCCCCGGGATGCGCTCGGGCTCGTCGTGCAGGAGCTCCCACTGCTCGGGGTGGTCGCAGAACGTCCGCAGGCCGTGGCTGATCAGCGTCCGGGTGGTCTCGGCGCCGCCGGCGATGAGCAGGCCGACCTCGGTCACCATGTCGGTCATCGGCATCGGCTCCTGCCCGTCGGGCGGGAACAGCCAGCGGCTGAAGAAGTCGTCGGTCGGCTCGGCCATGCGCTCCGGGATGATGCGCTGCATGTCGACCATCCACTCGAAGACGCTCGAGGTGAACGACTCCATGATGTCGGCATCGACGTCGCGGGTGTCGAGGCGCATCTGACGCTCGGACCAGTCCTTGATCCTGGGCCAGTCCGCCTCGTCGAAGCCGATCATCGTGGCGGTGATCCGGCAGGGGAGCGGGGCGGCGAGCGCGTCGACCACCTCGACGCCACCGGTGGCCGCGTGCTCCGCCAGTGCGGCGTCGACCAGCTCCCGGACGAGGGTCCGGTAGGCGTCGGCGTGGCTGTTCACCGCCTTCGGCGTGAGCGTCGGTGAGAGTCGACGCCGCTGCGCCAGGTGCTCCGGGTCGTCCTGGCTGATCATCGTCTTCTCGAGCGGTTCCCAGTGGACCCGGTAGCCACGGGCGCTCGACAGGTCGATGCTGTTGCGCTCCGCGGCGAGCACGTCCGCGAAGCGGGCGAGCGCGACGAAGCCGTTGCGGTCGCGCACCAGGCCGTCGGCCGCTCGCAACGCGGCCCAGGTCTGCTGCGGGTCGGCCCGGTAGAACTCGGGGTCGCGCAGGTCGAGATCGGCCGTCGTGGGAGCCGAGTTCATCGTGGCCCCGCGCCGTGAGCCAGCGACATCCAGGTGCCGAACCGGTCGGTCACGACGTGCACGTCGGTGACCTGGTCGTCGCCGTCGACGACGACCGTGCCGGCGACGTCGATGCGAGCCGGCCTGCCGAGCTCGTCGACGCCGTCGAAGCCGCCCGCGTAGCGGCCATGGACCGTGGCGTGGAACGCGACGGTCCGCCCCGCCGAGAACAGGTCGTGCACCTCGACGGACTCGGCGTCGACGACCGGTCGGTGCTCCGACGGCGTGCCCTCGTCGATGCGTCCGGGTCCCGTCGCGGTCAGGTCGCCGTCGGCGAGCCAGCGCCGCACGACGGACTCCGCCGCCGGGTCCGCCGGTGCCGCGACGGTGGTGACCCACGGGTCCAGGTGCGGCGGCTCGAGTGCGTCGGGCACACCGGAGCGGAGCTGGCGGCGCTGCGACCAGAAGTCCTGCTCGACCCGGCAGCTCGTCAGCTTGGAGCCGTTCCAGTCGTAGAGGCCGATGCCGGCCCAGCAGGCGAGGTCACCCGAGGCGGTCGCCGCGTGTTCGCTGAAGCGCATGACGAGGCGCTCGCCGTTGGTGGCCAGCTCGTGGACCACCAGCCCCAGCGCCGGGAAGCGTTCGAACACCGTCTCGACCGAGGGCTTGTACGCCGCGTCGCGCTCGAGCGACATGCCGGCGATGTGCACGACGTAGTCCGGCTCCATGATCGAGTCGCACACCGACAGGTCGTGGCTGTTCGTGTAGTCGATGCAGTAGGTGCGCATCAGCGCGACGAAGGGCTCCATGTTCATCTGTGCTCAGGGCTCGATCCAGGCGGCGAGCACTGGCTCGACCCGGAGATCGTCGGGAACGAGCTCCACGCCGATCCGGCGGTCGAGCTCCTCGTGCTGATGCGAGATGCGTCGCTCCTGGTAGCCGAGCGTCATGTGGGTCAGTCCTCCTGTGGACATGGATCGTTGGATGGCGGCCAGGTTGCCCAGGTCCTCGAGCAGCACCGACCAGTTGGCGTCGACGAGCAGCGAGACCATGTCGGCGTGGGGTCCGTCGGCCGGGGTGGCGGCCAGGAAGTGCACGTCGTAGAGGCTGCGCTCCGGTCCCAGCGGCCAACTCGAGATGAGGAAGGCGAGGGTCGGCGAACCGCCGAACACGATGCTCGTGTTGGGGAACAGGTGGTACGAGTAGATGCCGTAGTCCGCGAGCGTGCTCGCTCCGGGGAACGCCGGCAGGTCGATCGGGAAGGGCCCTTCGGTCCGACCGTGCACGAGCATGCGGGAGTGGCCGCCCGGCAACAGGAAGATGCCGGTCGCCGCCTGGTCGAGGACCTTCGCGGCGCTCGCCCGGTGGACGGTGTTGACGTGGTAGGTCTCGATGTTGGCGTCGACGGTGAGCTTCCAGTTGCCGTCGACCTCGATGCTGCGTCGCGCGACCAGGTGCACGTCGCCGACGCCTGCGCCGCCGCCGATCTGGTCGTGCAGGTCGCGGCCGACCTCTCCGAGCGACTCGAGCAGCGGCGGCGCGTCCTCGTCGAGGTTCACGAACACGAGCGAGCCCCACTGCTCGCAGCGCACCTTCGGCAGGCCCAGGCAGGTCGTGTCGACCTGGAAGTCCTGGGAGCCGGGGAGGCCGACGAGCGTGCCGTCGAGGTCGTAGGTCCACGCGTGGTAGCTGCACACGAGCCGCCGTCCGGCGTGTCCGGCGTCGTCGGGCACGACCGAGGCGCCACGGTGCTGGCACGAGTTCAGGAAGGCCCGGACGGTGCCGTCCATGCCGCGCACGAGCAGGACACGGCGGTCGAGCTGCCGCAGCAGCAGGTAGTCGCCGGGCTCGGGCACCTCGTCCGCGTGCGCGACGAACAGCCAGCTCCGCCCGAAGACGTGGTCCTGCTCGAGCGCCGCGAAGCCGTCGTCGACGTAGCGCCGGGTCGGCACCGGTGGCAGGACGGGGAATCCGTCCGGGTAGTCGGTCCGCTCCCGTTCGCGTCGTCCTCGGTCGAGGATCTCCTCGGTCAGCGTGTCGTCCATCGCCTCACACCTCCTCCACCTGCACCGACCGCTGCACGAGCTCGAGGCGTCGCCGGCCCCGGAACTGGTACGAGTCGATGAACTCCTGCGGGTCGTCCTCGGTGTGGTCGACGGCGTCGCCCAGCAGCGGGAGCAGCGCCTCGAGCGCCGAGACGGCCTCCTGTCGGGCGAGCGCTGCGCCGAGGCAGAAATGTACGCCGAACCCGAAGCCGACGTGGCCGCCGACGGAGCGGTCCGGGTCGAAGCGGTCGGCGTCCTCGCCGAAGTGGCGGGGGTCGCGGTTCGCGGCGCCGAGCACCAGGGTCACGGTCGCGTCGGCGGGCACCCGGACGCCGTGGCGTTCGAACGGGCGCGTCGCACGCCGGAACACGTACTGCACCGGTGACTCCCAGCGCAGCGTCTCCTCGATCACGCTCGGCAGCCGGGTGGGGTCCGCCACGAGCGCCCGGCGCTGCTCGGGATGGGTGAGCAGCGCCCAGCACGCGTTGCCGATCAGGTTGGTCGTCGTCTCGGTGCCGGCGAAGAGCAGCAGGGCTGCGAAGCCGACCGCCTCCTCGTGGGTGAGCACGTCGTCGTCGTGCGCACGCACGAGCGTGGTGAGCAGGTCGTCGCGGGGTTCGCGCTGCCGTTCGTCGATCGCCTGGCCGAGGTGCTCGGCCATCGCGAGCACGGCGGACATGGCCTCGTCGTCGAAGCCACCGCGACCCGATCCGCTCATGGCCTTCGTCGAGGCGTCGGCCCAGCGGCGGAAGTCGGCCGACCGCTCCGCGTCGGCGCCGAGCATCTCGGCGACGACGCGGACCGGCAGCGGCACCGCGAGTCGCTCGATCACGTCGACCCGTCCGTCGGAGGAGGCGCCGGCGAGCATCTCGGCGACCAGCTCGTCGATGCGTGGACGCCACTCGGTGATGTGCCGCGGCGTGAACCCGCGGTTGACGATGCGGCGCAGCTCGGTGTGGCCCGGAGGGTCGAGCGAGACGAGGTTGCCGCTCGCTCCCTGCCGTGGCAGCCGCTGCTCGCCCACGCCGGTGGGCTGTCCCATCAGGACGCCCCGCATCGCGTCGGAGCTGAACAGGTCCGTGTCGGCGAGCGCCCAGGAGACGTCGTCGTGACGTGACAGGACCCACGTGTCGGTCGTGGCCGCGTGGTGCAGCGGGGCGTCGTCGCGGAGCCACCGGTAGACCGGATACGGGTCGTCCTGGATCGACGAGTCGAAGGGGTCGTACCCGATCCCGGTGTCTGCAGCCATGGAGTCCCCCCGGACGTGATAAATGACGCCCTCTTCATTTATCACGTCGACCCTGTGTGTACAACGGTCATTCGGGAATCGTGGAGGGCGGCCGTAAGATCGACGTCGCGTCCGAAATGAGGTGACTGAACTGCCGACCGACCCGTCCCCATCGAACACCGACGGACCCGAGTCCGACGCAGCCGCACTCCCCGTCGTCACCGGTCGCACGAACGGCGCCACGATGGCCTCGTCGATCGCGGACGCCATCGTGGCCGACGTGATCGAGCAGGGCTGGCCGGAGGGCGAGGTGCTCGGCTCCGAGCCCGAGCTGCTCGAGCGCTACGGGGTGAGTCGGGCGGTGTTCCGCGAGGCCGTGCGCCTGGTCGAGCACAAGGAGGTCGCGAGCATGCGACGCGGTCCCGGCGGCGGGCTGATCGTGACGACGCCCTCGGTCGAGTCCGTGACCGACGCCGTGGCGGTGTTCCTGTTCTACGTCGGGGCCGAGGTCGACGAGGTCTTCGAGGCCCGACTGGTGCTCGAGGAGGTCGTGACCGAGCTGGCGCCGTCGCGTCTGAGCGAGGCCGACGTGACCGAGCTGCGGGAGCTCGTCGTGCGCGAGAACGAGGGGGCGGTCCACGACTACCGCGAGCTGCACGCCCTGCTCGCACGATTCACCCACAACCCGGCGCTCGAGTTCTTCGTGGACCTGCTGAACCGGATCAGCACCCTCTTCATGAACGACCCGTCGCTGCTCGGTCGCGGCACGATCAGTGCGTCGGCCCACGCACACTCCGCGATCGCGGAGTCCGTGCTCGCCGGTGACGAGGGACTGGCACGCCATCGCATGCGCAAGCACCTCGAGGCCGAGGCCGAGTACCTGCGCCGCAGCGCCCGGACCAGGATCGTGCTGCCCCATCCCGAGTCGCGCCACAAGCGCGGCCAGCGACTGGCCTTCGCCATCCTGCAGGAGATCGCGGATGCCGGTTGGCCCGTCGGTGAGCTGCTCGGCTCGGAGCGCTCGCTCATGGAGCGCTACGGCGTCAGCAGGGCGGTGCTGCGTGAGGCCGTGCGAGTGCTCGAGCACCACCAGGTCGCTCGCATGCGTCGCGGTCCCGGCGGGGGGCTCTTCGTGGCGCGTCCGGGGGTCGCCGCGACCACCGAGGCCGTGGCGTTGTACCTGCATCGCCTGTCCATCACCCCCGCCCAGCTCTTCGAGGTGCGCATCGCGATCGAGCTCGCGGGGCTCGAGCGCGGGGTCCAGCGGCTCGGCAGCGACGACGTCTCGGCGCTGCAGGCGGCGCTCGACGCGGAGCGCTCGGCGAGCGCGGACGCGCTGCGCGACCTGGCCCACGGGGTGCACGCGGTGCTCGCCGAGGCGTCGGGCAACCGTGTGCTCGAGCTGCTCGCACTGGTGCTGCTCCAGCTCACCCGCATCCACCAGGGCCCCACGCCGCGGCGCCCGTTCGACCCCTCCGAGGCGGCCGACCTGGCGCGTGTGCACGAGCGGATCGTCGAGGCCGTGGTCGACGGTGACCTGGAGCTGGCCCGACTGCGGATGCGCCGGCACCTGCACGCGCTCGCCGACTTCGTGGCGTGAGCCGGACCGACGGCCCTGTGGTAGGCCAGACGGCATGAGCGGTCCCGTGAACACAGAGGGCGACCTCGTCGCCTCCGACGGCGAGTCCCACGCACACCCGGCCTGCGTCGAGCTCATCGACGGCAGCGAGGCCACGGTCGGTCGCTTCGCGGTGCGCCGGGTGCTGCCCCGCCGACCGCGCCGCACGGTGGGTCCGTGGTGCTTCGCCGACCACTTCGGCCCGGCCTCGGTCACCGAGGAGGCCGGTCTCGACATCGGCCCGCACCCCCACATCGGGTTGCAGACCGTGACCTGGCTCGTCGACGGCGAGGTGCTGCACCGCGACAGCCTCGGCTCCGAGCAGCTGATCCGTCCCGGTGAGCTGAACCTCATGACCGCGGGTGCGGGGGTGTCGCACTCCGAGGAGGCGACCGGCAGCTACCGGGGTGACCTGCACGGCCTGCAGCTCTGGGTCGCGCAGCCCGACGCGACCCGAGCCGGCGCACCCGCGTTCGAGCATCACGACGACCTGCCGCGCGTCGAGCTGCCCGGCTGCGTCGCGACGGCGCTCATCGGTGACATCGCCGGTGCGTCGTCGCCGGCACGGCGCGACTCCGACCACATGGCGGCCGAGCTTGAGGTCCGCGGCGACACGACCGTGCCGCTGCACCCCGGCTACGAGCACGCGTTGATCGTCCTGCGCGGCTCCGTGGTCGTCGACGGCACCGTCGTCGCACCGGGCGTGCTCGCGTACCTCGGTGTCGGTCGCGACGAGTGCCACATCGAGCACCGCGAGGACGCACGGGTGGCGCTCATCGGTGGCGTCGAGTTCACCGAGCCGTTGGTCATGTGGTGGAACTACGTGGCACGCACCAAGGACGAGATCGTCGAGGCCCACCGGGACTGGACCGCCCGCCACGAGCGCTTCGGTCACGTCGACTCCCCGCTCGCGGCGATCGACGTCGGCCCTCCACCGTGGGGGCGATGAACGTCGACGACCCCCATGGGCTCGCTCCGTTCATCCGGGAGATCTCGGACTGGCCGGAGCCGGGGGTGTCGTTCAAGGACATCACCCCGCTGCTCGCCGACGCCCGCGCCTTCGCCGCGACCGTCGACCGGCTCGCCGATCACTTCATCGGACGTGGGATCACGACGGTGGTCGGCATGGAGGCGCGCGGTTTCGTCATCGCGAGCCCCGTTGCGCATCGCCTGGGTGCCGGGTTCGTGCCGGTCCGCAAGCCGAACAAGCTGCCTTGGCAGACCGAGATCGAGCACTACGAGCTGGAGTACGGCACCGACCACCTCGAGATCCATCGGGACGCGATCGCTCCCGGCGCACGGGTCGTGATCATCGACGACGTGATCGCGACCGGTGGGACCGCGGCCGCCACGGTCCGGCTGGTCGAGACCCTCGGTGGGACCGTGGTGGGTCTGGGCTTCATCGCGGACCTGGCGTTCCTCGGCGGCACCGAGCTCCTCGCGGGCCACGAGCACGTCTCGCTGATCACCTACCGCTGACCGCCGGACGCGATTCGGTCCCTAGGCTCTCGACGTGGCCGAGCGACCGACCGAAGCAGACTGGGTGGCCGACCAGCGGCGGCGCATCGGTGAGCTCATCGACGAGTACCGCGAGGGCTTGCTGGGCTCGCTCGACGGGCTCTCCGAGGACGAGGCGCGGCGACGACTCGTCCCGTCGCGCACCACGCTGCTCGGCCTGGTCAAGCACGCGACGTTCGTGGAAGGGGTGTGGTTCGACCAGGCGGTCACGGGCGCGTCGTACGCCGAGCTCGGCATCGCCGCCACCGTCGACGGTTCGTTCCGCCTGCGTGCGGCCGACACCATCGACTCGGTGCAGTCCGCGTACCGCGAGCGGATCGAGCTGTCGCGTCGCAACCTCGACGGTCGGCGCAGCGACGACCTCGTCGACGGTCGGGGGGAGCGACCGGTGTGGGCGCTCGAGCTCCAGGTGCTCCGGGAGCTGGCGCAGCACGCCGGACATGCCGACATCCTGCGCGAACAGATCCTGGCCGACCGCACGGGTACCCCCGGCTGACACGCCCGACGATCCGCACCGTTGCCTGGTCCAGCAACGGAGGTCCGGAACCGCGTGCCCGGTAGGCTCACGACCTCGCCGGACAGGGCGAGATCCCCTTCCCCAGCGGCGCGGAGCGCCCGGACAGAAGAGCAGTACGTGCGCGAGGAAGAGACGGACCAGTGAACCGGAGGGATCTCCGCCGAGGCGGCACCGGGCCCCGCGACACCACGATGGTCGGACGTAGCCGCGAGCTCGACGAGCTCACACGGCGGTGGGACGACGCCCGGTCGGGCGCACCCCAGGTGGTCCTCGTCGACGCCGAGGCGGGCGCCGGGAAGACGACGCTGATCCACGCGTTCCTCGAGCGCGCCGGCGACGTCCCCGTCCTGTGGGCGTCGTGCGACGAGCTCGAGATCGATCTGTCCTTCGGCGTCGCCGGCCAGCTGCTCGGCATCGACCCGCGCGAGCTCGTCGATGCCGGTGACGCGCTCTCGATCGGCGCGGCGATGATCCAGGCGCTCAGCGACCGCGAGCAGGACGGGCCGGTGATCGTCGTGGTCGACGACCTCGGCTGGGCGGACCTCGCCTCGATGCAGGCGATGGCGTTCGCGCTGCGGCGGCTGCACTCCGATCCGGTCCTGGTCCTGCTCACGGTGCGGCCCGAGCTCCGCCACCGACTCCCCAACAGCATCATCCGCGTCGTGGAGTCACGTGGTGACGTCCTGGCCCTCGCCGGGCTCTCGGGCAGCGAGCTCGGGGACCTCGTGGCCGCGCTCGGACTGCCGGCCCTGCCGTCGCGGACGCTCGATCGACTCGTCGAGCACACGAGAGGAAGCCCGCTGCACGCACGGGCGCTGCTGCACGAGCTCGACGCCGAGTCCCTGGCGACCGGCGACCTGGCGCCGATCGCCGCGCCCTCGTCGTACTCCGAGCTGGTCGAACGACAGGTCGCGGAGTTGAACGCCGACGCCGCGACCCTGGTGACCGCCGCGGCGATCCTGGGCAGGCACGCGCCGCTGCCACTGGTCGCCGAGCTCGCCGACCTCGCCGAGCCGGCCGGGGCGCTCGACCAGCTCGTGACCTCGGGGCTGGTGACGGTCACGCGGCACCCGGTGCACCTCGAGGTGCGCTTCTCACATCCGTTGACGCAGGCGGCGGTGTACCACGCCACCGCGCTGTCCCGGCGCGCCGAGCTGCACCTGAGCGCCGCAGCGCTGTGGGAGGCGGCGGGGGACGAGGCCGGAGCGTTGCGTCATCGAGCGCTCGCGGTGACGGGCACCGACCAGGACCTGTCGGCGGAGATCGCCGCCCATGCCGATGCCGAGCGTCGACGTCCGGCCGGCACGGCAGCGGCGGCGGGCTGGTACCAGATCGCCGCGCGACTCGCCCCCGACACCGTCACGCGTGAGGACCTGGTGCTGCGGGCGATCGAGGCGCTGGTCATCGCCGGCGACGCCGCGGCGGCCCAGGAGCTCGCCGTCGTGCTCGACTCGTTCGCGGACTCCGCCCGCAAGGGCTACCTGGTCGGGGCGTTGCTGCTGGCCCGGGGCCACTTCGAGTCGGCGGTCGCATCGTTCCGGCAGGCCTGGGAGCTCGTCGACGAGTCCGCCGAACCCGACCTGGCCGGCGCGATCGCGGGTGCGCTCACCGTGGTCCAGATCAACACCGCGCAGCTCGACGAGGCGGTGTCCTGGGCACGGCGAGCCGTCGAGCTGTCGAGCAGCGACCACGTCCTCGGGTCGAGCCCTCGCGCCGTGCTGCCGGTCGCGCTGGCCGCCTCGGGCCGCTACGACGAGGCGTTGGCCTCGGCCGAGCCCGTCCCCGACGCCGACCACGACGTCGACCCCGAGGTGCTGCAGCGACTCACGGGGCGGGGCGCCGCGCGCCTGTGGACCGACGACCTCGAGGGCTCGTACGCAGATCTCCGGCGCGCCGCTCGACTCGCCCGCGACGCAGGGGTCTTCCTGCCGTACTCCGTCGCGCTCTGCTACCTGGCCGACGCGGAGTTCCTGCTCGGCAAGTGGGACGATGCGCTCCTGCACGCCGAGCTGATCGCATCGGTCGCGGAGGACCTGGACCAGACGTGGTTCCTGTCGATGGCCTACGGAGCGGCCGCGCTCGGCCCTGCCAACCGTGGCGAGTGGGCGATCGCCGAGTCCCACGTGGGGGCAGCGCTGGCAGTCGCCGAGGAACAGGGTGACGCCGCGAGCGTGATGTGGGCCCGGACCGCCGAGGCGACCCTGGCGACGGCGCGAGGGGACCACGCGACGGCGCTCGCCGCGGCGCGGGTGTGCCTGGAGCACCCCGGTATCGGACGGGTGCGTGAAGCCGGCGTGAAGCCGTGGCGCGTGCTCGGCGCCGAGGCCTGCGCCGCGCTCGGCGAGCTCGACGACGTCGACGACCTGCTCGACGGCATCGGCGGCGGGTTCGCACGGACGTCCCTGGCGGTCGCGCGCGCCCGTGGCCTGGTCGCGGCCGCACGCGGCGAGCACGACGAGGCCGACCGCTGCTTCGCCGAGGCAGCCGGCCACCTGGACCGGTGCCAGGACCCGTTCGAACGAGCCAGGCTGCACCTGGTCGCCGGAGCCCACCTGCGCCGGCGGGGTCGACGGCGACAGGCAGTCTCGGAGCTCACCCGTGCGCGTGAGGGGTTCGTGGCGCTGCAGGCGCTGCCCTGGATCGAGCGCGTCGAGGCCGAGCTCTCCGTCAGCGGCATCTCGGCGGGCGCGCCGGACCACCGCCGCAGCGTCGAGTTGACCCCACAGGAGCAGGCGATCGTCCGACTGGCGGTCGACGGGCAACGCAACCGCGACATCGCCACCGAGCTGTTCATCAGCGTCAAGACCGTCGAGTACCACCTCGGCAACGCCTATCGGAAGCTCGGCATCAGCCGCCGCACCCAGCTGGCACGCGCCTGCTCCGAGGCACTGGTGAGCTGACGGGCGCAGCGGCGGCGCACGGCGCGCCGCACACCCGGAGCCGGTACCCCGGGTCCCAGGATTAGGGCTTTCCCTGGGGCGCCACGAACAGGGCATCCGTACCGTCGATCCTCGACCCCGGTGACCCCCGCCGGCGGTCGGCGGACGTGATCTCGGGTCGAGGCGCGCCCGCACTCGGCCACCGAGGAGCGCTGCCATGCCGATGTCGAGTCGGAACCGATCGATCGACACCAACCCCGCTCGCCACCGCCTCTGCGCGCTGTTGGCGGTCGGGTTGCTCATCGCACAGCTCCTGGTCTGGTGGGCACCGACCGACCAGGCCGACGCCGCGACGACCGGGCGGACCCGTCTGAGCACCGGTGTTCCCGACGCGGTGGCGCCACAGGTCGTCGCCGTGGGACGGACGTTGCACTCGGTGTGGGCCGACGCCGGGCTGTTCGGCGCGCCCGGTCGTGGGGTTGGCTATCGGCGCAGCCTCGACGGCGGCACGACGTGGGAGCCGCTGCGCCAGGTCGACCTGCACAGCCCCAAGGGGCACGCCGAGTGGCCACGGGTCGCCGCCGACGGCGACGTGGTGGCGATCACGTGGTCCGAGACCACGTCGAAGTCGGTGCCCGACGCCGGCAACCGACAGATCTGGGCCACGGTGAGCACCGACGCCGGCCGTTCGTTCGGCACCCCGTTCCGGGTCGACACCGACCGAGCGGACTCCGAGACGCCGACGATCGAGGTGAAGGGCGACGACATCTGGATCGCGTGGGGCGACCTTGACCGCGACGTCTACATCGCCACCTCGCACGACCGCGGCGCGTCCTTCGAGCTCGACCAGCTCGAGGACGGCTGGGGCGGTCCGATCGAGCACGACGGCCTGGCCGTCGACGGCGACACGGTCGCGGTCACCTGGATGCGCGACGAGGGTGAGCGCAACAAGGACATCGACGTGCGCGTCAGCCGTGACGGCGGCGACACGTGGGGCCCGACCGTCGCCGTCGCCGACACCGCGAACTACGTCTGGGACTGGTATCCGGTGGCGGCGGTGACCGGCGACTCGGTGCACGTGTCGTGGTCCCAGGACGAACGACGCATGGTGCGCACCTCGCTCGACGGCGGCGCGAACTTCCTCTCTCCGGTCGACCTGGGGCGCGGCGCCGGCCTGGCGTCGGTGACCGCACGTCGGGATCTCGTCGCGCTCGCCTGGGCGGATGCGACCGGAGGCGGCGGCGTGCAGGTCGCGACCTCGACGGGTGCCGGGACCTGGTCCCAGACGCTTGTGGCGGGTCCGCAGAACTCGCCGGTCGACATCGAAGTGGTCCCCGACCGGGTCGACGAGCGCCCGGAGGCGTCGTTCACGTGGACGATGCCGGAGCGCTTCGGCATGGACCGCGACGGCGACGGCCTCGTCGACGAGCGCGACGACGAGGCCTACGTCACCCCGCCGGTCTGGACCGTGCAGTTCGACGGGTGCGCCTCGACCGCCGGCGGCGACGAACCCGACGGTGGCCTCAGCTACGCGTGGACACTCGACGGGGAGCCGTTCGGTCCCGACGACTGCCGCTTCTCCCACGCGTTCGGCGAGGAGGGCGACCACACGGTCCGCCTCGAGGTGACCGGCGAGAGCGGTCGCACCGACACGACCAGCCACGTCGTCGAGGTGGACGACCTGCTCATCTTCTCGATCGGCGACTCGGTCGCCTCCGGTGAGGGCAACCCTGACATCCCTGGATCTGGATCCGCGCCGTGGCCCTGGTCGGACAACTCGGTCTGGCAGGACCGGCAGTGCAACCGGACGGCCAAGGCGGGACCTGCACTCGCGGCGGCCGAGATCGAGCAGCGCGATCCGAGGCAGTCGGTCACCTTCGTGCACCTGGCGTGCTCGGGGGCGACGGTCTGGGGGCCGGACCAGAGCACCGGCGGGCTGCTCAGCCCGTACGAGGGGATCAACCCGTCCGAGGGCACGCTGCTCGCACCGCAGCTCGCCCAGCTCGAGCAGATCGCTCGAGGCCGTGAGGTCGACGCCGTGTTCATCTCGATCGGTGCGAACGACCTGGCGTTCTCGAAGGTCGTCGCCGGATGCATCGCCAACCTGGGGTGCTACGAGGACGACGAGGACATCGCCGCGGAGTTCGATCGCCGGCTCGCGGACCTGCCCCTGCACTACGAGTGGCTCGATCGACGTCTCGAGGAGCTCGGCATCGACGACGTGTACATCACCGAGTACTTCGATCCGACGGTCGACCACCGCGGAGCATGGAACCTGTCGTGCACCGCCAACCTGGGGCAGGCCGGGCTCTCCGACAGCGAGACCCGATGGGCGGCGGATCACGTGATGGGCAACCTCAACGGATCGGTCCGGGAGGCCGCGCTGCAGCACGGCTGGCACTTCGTGGGCGGCATCGCCGAGCGGTTCCACGGGCACGGCTACTGCGCCGAGGACCCCTACGTGGTCCAGCTCGGCGCCTCGTTCATGGACCAGTCCGACAAGAACGGCGCGTTCCACCCGAACAACGCCGGCCACGAGATCTACGGCGAGCGCATCGCCGCGGAGTTCTCGGCACGGCGTCAGCCGCCGGTCGTGACCGCCGACGAGCCCGGGCCGATCACCGACGACTGGAGCGGCGACCTGTACCTGGCGTGGGGTGACCGGGAGGTGCTCGTCACCACGTTGCGGGCCGACGGCGGAGCCGCCATCCCCGTGCGGACCGTCGACGTGGCGGAGAACCACGGCACCCTCGGCACGCGCTTCACGTCGCTCGCTGCGTCCAGGGACGGGGCGTTCGTCGCGTGGGACGAGAGCGACGAGATCGATCCGCCGGGGTATCTGGGCCACTGGCACGCCTACGCGGCGCCTGCGGTGCAGGCATCACCGGACCTGGCGCTGACCGGCGCCTCGTTCACGCAGGGACCCGACGGCGCCGACTTCCTCGTCGCCGGGAAGTCGACCGCCATCCACGCCGAGGTCGTCTCGACGCTGCGCACCGCTCAGACCGTGCACCTGCGCTACCGGGTGCGGGACCACCGCGGCACCGAGGTGGCGAGCGCGACGGTCCCCGTCGCCGTGGTACCAGGTCACAACGACATCCACCTCAAGGGGCCCGACGGTCCGCTGCTGCCGACCGACGGCTCGTGGTGGGCCGAGGTCGAGGTCGACCCCGGCGACCTGGTCGCCGAGGGCGACGAGGAGAACAACACCGCGCTCACCGACGAGCTCGACGTGCGCACGAGCCGCGACCTGCGCACGCTCTACGTGCCGGTCGGCGGCACGTCGTGTGCGACGGCGACCGGACTCGCGAACCTCTCGAGCCCGTGGCTGCACGCCGTGCTGCCGGTCCCCGACGGCGCGCTGACCCAGCACAGCGACTGCGGGTACGCGATGCCCGCCAGCAACGGCACCGAAGGTGGCATCGCCGAGGCGCTCACCACGCTCGAGGGCATGGCGCTGCTGAGCGGCTACGACACAGCGGTCGGCGTGGTGCCGGCCGGCTGGCTCCAGGGCAACACCGGTGGTGCGGTCGGCCTGGGGCTCTACGGCGACCCCGCGCCGTCGGGTGCGCCCGCGGGCGGCATCCTCGTGGAGCAGGGACAGGGTCCCGCGGTGATCGCCCACGAGATCGGTCACAACTTCGGTCTGGAGCACCAGGCCGACGTGCCGGCGCCGGGCTACTGGGTCGCCGGGGGCACGCAGCAGGACGGCGTCGACTTCATGGACGCGTTCACGCAGCAGAAGCCGTGGGTCGCGGCGAGCACCTGGTCGACGCTGATGACCCGGTTCCAGCTCACCCACGAGCAGGGTCCCGTCGTCCTGGGGGCGGCCGCCGCCGGAGAGGACGACTCGATCGTGGTCCGCGGGACGATCGCGCCGGACGGCACCGTCGAGCCGCCCGCCTGGTACGAGACCGAGCAGACGCCCGATGTCGCCCTCGGTGCCACGTCCGATCTCTCGCTGGAGTACCGCGACGCGGACGGCGCCGTGCTGGCGACCGCCGGCGTGAACGCGACTCTGCTCGAGGGCTACCGCGGCGACGGCCTGGTCGGCTGGGCCTCGTTCGGGGCGCGGGTGCCGAGGGTCGACGGCGCCGCACGCCTGGTGCTGCGCGACGTGTCGACCGGTGAGGTGCTGGTCGACCGCGCCGTCAGCGCCGCCGCGCCGACGGTGGAGCTCAGCTCGCCGACGGCGAGCACGTGGGCGGCCATCGGTGGCGAGCTCGAGATCCGCTGGAACGCGAGCGACGATGACGGCACGCCCACCGACGACCTCCGCACGGCGCTGTCGTACTCGACCGACGGCGGCGCGTCGTTCAAGCCGGTCGCACTTGAGGTCGAGGGCACGCAGTTCAACTGGTCGATCGGCGACCACCTGGCCGGCAAGCCGGTACAGGTCCGGGTCGAGGTCACCGACGGCGTGCGAACGACAGCAGTCGTGTCGGAGACCTTCACGGTGGGCGGCACACCTCCCAGCGGCGAGCCGAGGGTGGCGGTGGTCCGCAACGTGCAGCCCGACGGCGGAGAGGACCCCTTCACGCACCTCTTCACCATGCGTCCCGACGGCAGCGATCTGCAGCACGTGCCGACCATCGGAGAGTCGGTCTCGGACCCGAGGTGGTCACCCGATGGTCAGCGCATCGCGTTCACGACCGATGGCGATCCCGACGACTTCTCGACCGAGTCCGACGTGTACTCGGTGCGCCCGGACGGCTCGGGGCTGACGAACCTGACGCCCGCACCGGCGGAAGCCGACGGGTGGCGATTCGCCTGCCCCCAGTGGCATCCGGACGGGAGCAAGGTGCTGGTCCACGTCGGCCAGCGGGACAACCATCTAGCGAACGCACTGGCCTGGGCCGCAGCTGACGGATCCGGGTCGACGACGGTCGCGACAGGCATCCCGTACGAGTACGACACCGGGTGCCCACGTCTGTCACCGGACGGCTCCCGGGTGGCGTTCCGGGACGCCGCGGGGATCCAGGTGCTCGATCTGACGAGTGGCGAGCGCAGCCTCGCACTGGCCCATCCGACCGGTGGCTACGCCGACTCGCCGTGGTGGACACCCGACGGCAACACGATCATCTCGACGGTGTCCACCGGTGCCCAGGCCGTCCCGGCGAACTACTGGGGTCTGGTCCGGGTGCCCGTCGACGGCTCGGGCACCATGACGCCGATGCTGCCGCTCGGCACCCTGGTCGATCCGTTCAACCCCGGGCGGGCCATGCGCGTGCACCAGCCCCGGTTCACCCCCGACGGCAACCAGGTCATGTTCCACGGCTGGGACGGACGCTCCCAGTCCTCCGAGAGCTGGCAGTACCGAGTGCTGTGCACCATGAACGCGGACGCCACCGGTCTCTCGTGCCTGCAGGACGAGCGGACCAGCGTCTTCGGTGGCGGCTTCCTCGAGGGGGACCTGGCTCCGGGCGGGTCGGCGACTCCGCCGCCTCCGCCGCCGTGGAGCGATCCGGCAGCACCCGTGGCGCCGCCGCGAGCGGGGCTGGCGGATGCGGGTGGCCCGTACGTCGCGGTCGAGGACCAGCCGGTGGCTCTCGACGCCGGTGCCTCGACGCTCGAGGATGACGGCGTGCCGCTCGCGGAGTGGGACCTCGACGGCGACGGCGAGTTCGACGACGCCGCAGGGCTCCACACGACGGCGACCTTCGCCGATCCGGGCACCCACCGGGTGCGCGTGCGCATCACCGCCGCCGACGGATCGACCGCGATCGACGAGACGACTGCGACGGTCAGCGCCACCGCTCCGACGGTCATGGCGCCGGTCGACACCACCGCGGTGGTCGGCCGCCCCCATCGCCTCGATGGAGCGTCGTACGTCGACGCCGGCACGACCGGACACAGCGCCACGGCGTCGTGGGGCGACGGCACCGAGGACCCACTCGACGTGACCGGTCGAGGTGGTGGCCGGCTCGAGGGCGAGCACACGTGGTCGGCGCCGGGCACCTACACCGTCGCCATCACGGTCTGCGACCTCGGTACCGCGGTCTGCTCGACGAGCGCGACCACGGTCACGGTCGCTGCGAGCTCCCGTGGCGCCGCGCCGACCGCGTCCGACACCGAGATCCGAACCGCTGCCGGCGCGCCGGTGGCCATCACGCTGGACGCCACCGACCCCGACGGGGACCCGCTCGACCGCTCGATCGAGCAGGAGCCCCGACACGGTCGACTCCTCCGGGTCGAGGGGGACGCTGCGGAGTACGTGCCCGCCGGCGGTTTCACCGGCGTCGACTCCTTCACCTGGACCGCGAGCGACGGTGAGAGCACGTCGGCACCGGCGACCGTGACGATCGTGATCGGCAACTCGTCGCCCTCGGCCGCCGACGACCGGATCGACGTCGACGCGGGCGAACGGGTGCTCATCGAGTCCGCCGAGCTGCTGGGCAACGACGTCGACCCCGACGGCGACGACCTCGAGCTGGTCGGTGCCTACGCCGGTCCCGGCATGCTCGGCAGCATCGAGCGCACCGGCGACGGCGTCGAGCTCACCGCTCCCGAGGGCGCCGGCGCGACCACCACGTTCGAGTACGCCGTCGCCGACGGCCGGGGCGGTGTCGACCTGGCCACCGTCACCATCGCCGTCGCCGGCGAGGAGGATCCCGGATCGTCGTCGACCACGTCGACCACGTCGACCACGTCGACCACGGTCGCCCCGAGCACGAGCACGAGCACGACGGTCGCACCGAGCACGAGCACGAGCACGACGGTCGCACCGAACACGAGCGCGCCGCCGACCTCAGGGGCGCCGTCGACCCCCGGCGCGCCGTCGCCGTCGGTGGCGCCGTCGGTGCCGGGAGATCGGTCGGACGCACCGTCGGTGGCCGCCGACTCCGCGTCCCGCTCCGGTGGCAGCGGGACGCCCGGGAGCGGCTCGCCCAGGAGGCTGGCGATCACCGGTGTGGCGATCCTGCCGTTGCTGTTGCTCGGCGCCGGGATGGTGGTGCTCGGTGTCGCGGCGCTCCGAGGTCGTCGGGCGACCGGTTGACCGTCGCATCGAGGGGGCTGCACGGACGGGCCCCTCGACGCATCACGGGCGTCAGCCGGAGCCGTCCTCCGCGGCGCACTCCGCGGCTCGGGCCAACAGGACGGTCTGCTCACGTGCGTTCCGGGTGAGCGACGCCGCTCTCACGAACTCCTCGCGTGCCTCGGCGTGGCGCCCGAGACGGGCGAGCAGGTCGCCACGGACGCTCGGCAGCGGGTGGTAGTTCGCGAGCTCGGGCACCGCGACGAGCTCGTCGGCGAGGGCGAGCCCTGCTTCGGGGCCGAACGCCATCGCCAGCGCCATGGCGCGGTTGACCTCGACCACGGGCGACGGGGCGACCTGCGACAGCGCGTCGTAGAGCGCCGCGATGCGCCCCCAGTCGGTCTGCTCCGCGGTCCGCGCTCGTGCGTGGCAGGCCGCGACGGCAGCCTGCAGTGCGTACGGTCCGAGCGCGCCGCCGAGGTGTTCGGCGGTGTCGAGCGCGGCGAGGCCTCGCCGGATCAGCACCTGGTCCCAGAGCCCTCGGTTCTGGTCGAGCAGGAGCACCGGCGCGCCGTCGGGCGCGGTCCGGGCACGGGTTCGTGATGCCTGGAGCTCCATCAGTGCGACCAGACCGTGCACCTCGGGCTGCTCGGGGGCGATCGTCGCCAGCACACGGCCCAGGCGCATCGCCTCGTGGCACAGCTCGACGCGCATCCAGTCGTCGCCGCTGGTCGCGGAGTAGCCCTCGTTGAACATCAGGTAGATCGCGTCGAGCACCGACGCCATCCGCTCACGGCGCTCCGCGGCATCGGGGACCTCGAAGCGGACGTTCGCCGCGGCGAGGGTTCGCTTGGCGCGCACGATGCGCTGCGCCACGGTCGACTCCGGCACCAGGTAGGCGCGTGCGATCTCGTCGGTGCGCAGTCCGCCGAGCAACCGCAGGACCAGGGCGGCTCGAGCCTCCGGTGACAGGACCGGGTGGCACGCCATGAAGATCAGGCCGAGCAGCTCGTCGCCCATGTCGTCGTCGCCCACTGCCGCGAGGACCGCAGGATCGGAGTCGGCGCCTGGTTCGAGGCGCGCGGCCAGGTCGTGCTTCACGGCGCCGAGGTCCCTGCGTCGGATGTGGTCGATGGCCAAGTAGCGCGCGGTGGCCATCAGCCAACCACCCGGGTTGTCCGGGATGCCCGACCGTGGCCACCGCTGCATGGCGGCGACGAAGGTGTCCTGAGCGAGGTCCTCGGCGGTGGCGACGTCGCCGACGATCCGCGCCAGGCGAGCGACGACCTTGGCGGAGTTGATGCGCCAGATCGCCTCGATCGTGCGACCGGTCTCGTCGTCGGTCACGTCGCTCTCGGTCCCTCGTCGCCGCGCCCGGTCAGAAGTCCGCCACGAGACGGATGTCGACCCGGGTCGCGCCCGACAGCTGGGCGAAGCGCTTCGCGTGCTCGACCGCCTCTTCCTTGGACTTGACGTCCAGGATGGCGAAGCCGGCGATGAGCTCCTTCGCCTCGGCGAACGGGCCGTCCGTGACGGTGACCTTGCCGCCGTCGACGCTGAGCCGCGCTCCGTACGACGAGGCCCTCACGCCTTCAGCGGCGAGCAGCACGCCGGCCTGGGCCACTTCTCCCATGTACTGCCCCATCGCCTCCATCAGCTCGGGGCTGGGCGGCAGGTCGGCCTCGTTCTCCTCGTTGCTGTAGTGCATCAGCATGTACTTCATCGGTGCTCCTCGGTGATGTCCTCGAGCGCCACGGGCGTGGGCTCACCTGTATGCCGAACGGGGGACACCGGATTCGACAGACGCTGCGACATCTTCCTCGAAAACACCGATCCGGCCCGGTGGTCCGGGCCGGATCCGAAGCGACGATCAATGGTGTGAGGAGCGCGGCGCGGTCACACGGTCGCGCTCACGGCAGCCGGACTCAGACAGCCGGACCGGGGCAGCCGGACTCAGACAGCCGGACTCAGACAGCCGGACTCAGGCGGCGGGACTCACGGAGTGGTGAGCCACGGCTCCTTGATGTCGAGGTACTTGTCGACCTTCATGACCGACTCCCACTCCGCGAACATGTCGGCCATCTCGGGGGGCATGTCCGCCTGCTCGCCCTCTCTGGCCTCCTTCTCGGAACCGAAGTAGGCCACCTCGGTGAACTCGTGGTCGCCGTAGTAGGCGGTGACCGAGCCGAGCAGGTCGGGCCGCATCTCCGCGAGCACCGCGTCGGAGCGTCGCTCCAGATCGATCGCCCGCTCCTTGTCGGTCACGTGCCCGTCCATCACCTGCACGAAGTGCGCGTCGTCGAGCCCTCCGTGGGTCATCACCTGCACGTCGACCGAGTCGTGGAACGTCACCGGACCGTCGAAGCACTTCGCGGTCTCGGTCCACCACTCGGTCTGCTCCGGGCGGTCGCTGTTGCGTTGCGCCGCCTCACGACTCTCGAACCGGGCGATCAGGATGCAGTCACCCGCATCGGTGCACCCACCGGTCGATCCCAGGTAGCCGATCGCCCCGGGCAACAGGTCCCGCTCCCACACGTCCAGGCGCCGATGGAGCGCCTCCGGGTCCGAGGTCCTGCCTTCCATCACCTGCACGAACATGAGCAACCTCCTCGGTCGCGACCATCTCGACTTCTCACGCTCCACCTCCTCGGGGTCGAGGTCAAGGGCGGCATCTCCGTCGACGACGGAGTTCGCCCGACATCGATCGGCGGCTGGTGATAAGCCATCCAGAGAAGACCTCGAACGAGAGGAAGTGCGCCGTGCCCGACAAGGACGACACCGCAAGTGTGAGCGAGAGCGAGAACCCGGTCATCCCGGCGCCGGAGCCGAAAGGGACCCGCCCGAGGACGAACAAGGACTGGTGGCCGAACCAGCTCGACCTCTCGGTGCTGCACCGCCACTCGCCCGACGGCGACCCGATGGACGACGACTTCGACTACGCCGACGCGTTCGCCACGGTCGACACCGATGCGCTCAAGCGGGACCTGATCGAGGTCATGACCACCTCGCAGGACTGGTGGCCCGCCGACTACGGCCACTACGGGCCGCTGCTCATCCGCATGTCGTGGCACGCGGCGGGCACCTACCGGATCGAAGACGGTCGCGGCGGCGCCGGCGACGGCTCCCAGCGCTTCGCGCCGCTCAACAGCTGGCCCGACAACGCGAACCTCGACAAGGCTCGGCGCCTGTTGTGGCCGGTGAAGAAGAAGTACGGCCGGTCCGTCTCGTGGGCCGACCTGCTCGTCTACGCCGGCCAGGTCGCGCTCGAGTCCATGGGGTTCGCGACCTTCGGGTTCGGGTTCGGGCGCGAGGACATCTGGGAGCCCGAAGAGGTGTTCTGGGGTCCCGAGGACACGTGGCTCGGCGACGAGCGCTACAGCGGCGACCGCGAGCTCGCGGGAGCGCTGGGTGCGGTCCAGATGGGGCTCATCTACGTCAACCCAGAAGGCCCCAACGGAGAACCGAGCGCGCTGGCCGCCGCCCGTGACATCCGCGAGACCTTCCGGCGCATGGCGATGAACGACGAGGAGACCGTCGCGCTGATCGCCGGCGGCCACACGTTCGGAAAGGTCCACGGCGCGGGCGACGCGACGCTCGTCGGACCCGAGCCCGAAGCGGCGCCGCTCGAGCAGCAGGGCCTCGGCTGGAAGAGCGAGTTCGGCACCGGCAAGGCCGGCGACGCGATCACCAGCGGTCTCGAGGGGGCGTGGACGCCGACGCCGACGACCTGGGACAACTCCTATTTCGAGACGCTGTTCGGCTTCGAGTGGGACCTGGTCAAGAGCCCGGCCGGCGCCTGGCAGTGGACACCGACCGACCCCGCCGCTCGCGAGCTGGTCCCCGATGCCCACGACCCGGCGACACGCCATGCCCCGATGATGCTGACCACCGACCTGGCGCTGCGGCTCGACCCGATCTACGAGCCCATCTCACGCCGGTTCCTCGAACACCCCGAGGAGCTGGCAGAGGCGTTCGCCAAGGCGTGGTTCAAGCTCCTGCACCGCGACATGGGGCCGGTGTCGCGCTACCTGGGTCCGTGGGTCCCCGAGCCGCAGATCTGGCAGGACCCGGTCCCGGCGGTCGACCACGACCTCATCGACGACGCGGACGTCGCGTCGCTGAAGTCGACCCTGCTCGACTCGGGTCTCAGCACCCAGCAGCTGGTCTCGACCGCCTGGGCGGCGGCCGCGAGCTACCGCGACACCGACAAGCGGGGCGGCGCCAACGGGGGCAGGCTCCGGCTGGCACCCCAGCGCGACTGGGAGGCCAACGAGCCGACCACGTTGGGCGACGTGCTCGGCACGCTCGAGCGGGTGCAACAGGAGTTCAACGACGCCCAGAGCGGCGGCAAGTCGGTGTCGCTCGCCGACCTGATCGTGCTGGCCGGCACCGCGGCGGTCGAACGATCGGCGAAAGACGCAGGGGTCGACGTGACCGTGCCGTTCCACCCGGGTCGGACCGATGCCAGCCAGGACCAGACCGACGTCGAGTCGTTCTCGGTGCTCGAGCCACGGGCCGACGGGTTCCGCAACTACCTGCAGCCGGGCGAGAAGCTCGCCCCGGAGACCCTGCTGCTCGACCGGGCGAACCTGCTGTCGCTGACGGCGCCGGAGATGACCGTGCTGGTCGGTGGTCTGCGCGTGCTCGGCGCGAACCACGGCGGGTCGCCCCACGGCGTGTTCACCGACCAGGTCGGCACGCTGACCAACGACTGGTTCGTCAACCTGATCGACATGGGCACGGAGTGGTCCACGTCGGCCACCGACGAGAACGTCTACGACGGCCGCGACCGTGCCACCGGCGAACAGCGCTGGACCGCGACGGCGGTCGATCTGGTCTTCGGGTCGCACTCCCAGCTCCGCGGGTTGTGCGAGGTCTACGCCGCCGATGACGCCAAGGAGAAGTTCGTCAGGGACTTCGCCGCGGCATGGTCCAAGGTCATGGACCTCGACCGCTTCGAGCTGCGCTGAGCCGCCGACGTTCTCGGTCCCCGGAGACCGGGGTAGTGGACTCCGATGCGCGCTCCCGAGCTCGTCGATGGGCTGGCCCGTCCCTCTGACGAGGCCGGTCCCTCAGATGGCGTCACTCCCACAGATGGCGTCACTCCCACAGATGGAAGGCCACGGGACGCCGGGTCGGTCGGCCCGGTCGGCCGTGACGTCGCGACCCCCGGCGATGCGCTGCTGCGCTGGTGGGCCCGTATCGAGCGCCTGCCGACGTGGTGCTTCCTCGCGTGGGTCGCGGCGCTGCTGATCGCCCGTTCGGGCGTCAGCTGGAGCGGCTTCGACGAGCTGCTGCGCTTCGGCCGGGAGTTCCCCCGGCCCGGGACCACCTTCCGGAGCAACGCGGTGCTCGGACCGGCGTTCAGCTGGCTGACCAGGGCCGACTCGCCGACCCGATGGCTGGTGCTGCACGGCGTCGTGACCGCCGCGTGGTTCGCGGCGGTCGTGGTGCTGCTGCGTCGCGCCGTCGGCTCCGCACGCCAGTGGCGGGTCGCGGTCGTCTGGCTGTCCTTCGTGTCGTCGACGACGTCGCTGTTGCGGCACCTCGGCGCCTACGACGTCTTCACCCTCTGGGGCGCGGCGCTGGTCGCGTTGGGCGGGGCCACGTGGACCTCGATCGTCGGCGGCGCGCTGATGGGTGCGACGAACGCCGAGCAGGGGTTGCTGGCGCTCTGTTGCGGGGCGCTGGTGCAC
>JAEWED010000186.1 GCA_023389745.1 Actinomycetes bacterium | reverse complement strand
TCGAAGGGCTGCGTCGCGCCGGACACGACCGGGCGTGGGCGGTCGTCGGCTTCGAGGACGTCGCCGATCGCGACCGTTTCGCCGTGGAGCTGGCCGCCCTCTCCCCCGACTGACGCGCTCGCTCGCTTCCCGAAATGACACCTGTTTTCGACCCCACGGGGTCGAAAACAGGTGTCATTTCGAGGTGTCACGGTCACCGGAGGGCGGGGGTGAGTTCATGCCGAGGCGCATCACGGGTAGGTGGGCGGGGAACCGCGGCGGATGCCCGCGGCGGCGAGACGCGACGAGGTGACGAGGACATGCACCAGGATGCGATCGAGTTCGAGTTCCGCTTCCAGCGAGCGTTCCGACTCGCGGCGCTGCCCTTCGGGGTACGCCCCCACAACTCGCTCGTGTGCGTCGTCGACGACGAGCTGATCGCCGCGTACGGCCCGTGGCACGTCCGCACTCCGCTGTCCAACATCGCCGGCGCGACCGCGACCGGTGACTACTGGTGGCCCAAGGTCATCGGTCCGGCGCACGTCTCCCTGAGCGACGGTGGCCTCACGTTCGCGTCGAACCCCGACGCCGGGGTCTGCATCCAGTTCCACCGGCCGATCCGCGGCATCGAACCGCTGGGACTGCTCCGGCACGGCTCGCTCACCGTCACGGTCGCCGACGTCCCCGGCCTCGTCGAGCTGCTCGACCGCTCCGCCCACGACGACCGTCGGACCCACACCCCCGAGGACCCGACGGTCGTGGACCTGCTGGCCGAGGTGCACGACGACCTGACGTCCATGACCGCCGCCGAGCTGCGCGAGCGAGCGCGCGAACGTGGCCTCACGGGGGTGTCCAGGCGTTCGAAGGCCGAGCTCATCGACCTGCTCGAGCCGGCGGGGGGTCGACCTCGATCGTCGTGACGACCCGCACCGAGCTGGGGTGTCGGGGCACGGAGCTGAATCCGAAGCCGACCGGTGGCCACACGTGGTCGAGCGATCCCAGGTCCTCGCCGGACCACGACGCCCGAACGGAGTCCAGCCGGCGCTGGTCGGTCGCCCCGTACCACTCGCGTCGTTCGTTGCCAGCGCTGCCACGGGTCCTCACCCCACGTAGCAGGGCCGCTGCGAAGGGGTCGACGAGCGAGCACCACAGCGGTGAGGTCGCCACCCGGCGGGGCACCAGCCGCAGCGCAGCACCGAGCGCGGTGCGTCCGCCGATGTCGAGCTCGACCGCCAACGGGCCTGCGGTGCACTCGAGCACGCTCGCGGCGCGCCGCACCCGCACCGGGACGATCTCGACGCGGTCGAACTCGTAGGTCGTCGACACGAACTCGGCCACCCGGCCGCTCGGCGCGAGCAGGGTGCGCACCCCGTCTGGCGACTCGGTCATGACGTCGGCGAAAGCACCGAATGGCGACGACGCCCAGTTGCCGATCACCACCCGTCGACCCGATGTCGTGCCGAACCCGGTGATCTCGCCGGCGAAGCGCAGCCTCACCCGGCATCCTCGCCCGACACGACCGACGGCGTGCTCGCCGCAGCGACGAGACGAGCCGCGAGGCGCCCGAAGATCACGGCGTGGAACGGCAGCAGCGAGTACCAGTACATGCGGCCCCACAAGCCCTTGGGGGCGAACAGCGCGCGCTGCTCCAGCCGGACGCCGCCACCGTCGCCATCCGGCACGATCCGCCACTCGAGCCAGGCGTCGCCGGGCAGTCGCATCTCGGCGCGCAGGCGCACGAGTCGGTCCGGCTCGACAGCTTCGACCCGCCAGAAGTCGAGCGCGTCGCCGACCCAGAGCTCGTCGGGATGGCGGCGACCCCGACGCATGCCGACACCACCGACCGCCTTGTCGATCCAGCCCCTCGCCGACCACAGCAACGGGGTCACGTACCAGCCGCGTTCGCCGCCGATGCCCGAGATCGTCCGGAACAGCGCGTCGGGAGACGCGTCGGTCCGCACGCACTGCTCGTCGGCGAGCAGCAGGCCACCGGCCCACTCGGCGTCGGTGGGCAGCGGATCGGCGGGCGTGCGTCCCGGCAGCGATGCGTCGGACCAGCGGGTCGCGACCTGCAGGCTCGCCGAGCGCTGCAGGGCCAGCTCGACCGCGTCCGCGAAGCCCATGTTCTCCGCCGGCGCCCGGAACGGCGCGGGCGGAGTGCGCGTCACGACGACGTCCATCACCAGGCTGTCGACCAGCGGCCGGGCCAGGCCGGCCGGCAGCGGCGTCACGAGGCTGATCCACAACGACGACAGCCGTGGGGTGAGCAACGGGACCGGCACGATCATCCGTCGCGTCAGTCCGGCGACCTGGGCGTACCGCTGCATCATCTGTCGATAGGTGAGCACGTCGGCGCCACCGATCTCGACGACGTGGTGACCGGGCGCATCGTCGTCGGCCGCGGCGACGAGGGCGGCGAGCACGTCACGGATGGCGATGGGCTGACAACGACTGTCGACCCATCGTGGGGCGACCATCACCGGCAGCACCTCGACGAGGTAGCGGAGCATCTCGAAGCTGGCCGAGCCCGACCCGATGATGACCGCGGCGCGCAGCTCGGTGACCGGCGTGGGCCCATCCGCGAGCACTCGACCGACCTCGTGGCGACTCCCGAGGTGGCGAGACATCATCGGATCGTCGTCGCGGCCGAGGCCGCCGAGGTAGACGAGGCGCCCGGTGCCGGCGTCGCGTGCGGCGTCGGCCACGCATCGCGCGGCAGTGCGGTCGCGGCCCTCGAAGTCCGAGGTCGCGCCCATCGAGTGAACCAGGTAGTAGGCGACGTCGATGCCGGCCATCGCGTCGTGCATGGACGCAGGATCGGTGACGTCGCCTCGCACCACCTCGACCCGGTCTCGCCAGGACGCGTCGCCCAACTTGGCGGGGTCACGCACCACGCACCGCACGGCATGCCCTGCCTCGAGCAGCTCCGGGACCAGGCGGCCCCCGACGTACCCGGTCGAGCCTGCGACGAGAACGGATGACATCGTTGCTCCTTCGCTGGTCGGCTGTCGCCGGCGGGTCGGCGATCGCACCTCGTCGAGTCCTTCGTCCCCGGGGACGTCGGCGGATTCAGGTGACCAGCACGGTGGCGGCGAGTGCGGTGCGGTGGTCCTTCGTCCACGGGGACCCGAGACGCCGACGTGGGCTCTGCAGGACCTCGTCGGCCCGATCGCCGAGCCGCTGCGCGGCCTCGGCGACGACGGTGCGGGCGTCGTAGCGGTGCACCTCCCAACCACGGGCGATCGCAGCCTCGGCCAGCAGCTGGCAGTACATGTACGAGTCGACCCGGCTCTCGTGGGGCGGTCGTCGGAGCGCGGCGATGTCGTCGGGCAGGTCGTCGGGCCAGTCGCGCACCGAGATCGACGTGATGGGCTCGGTCAGGTCCGTGACGAGCTCATCGAGTGCTGCCCGGGTCGCCCGGCGCACCGACCTGCGGACCTGATCGACCAGGGCGCTCAGCTCGACGTCGCCGAGCGGACCGCCGGTGCGGTGCAGCTCGTGGAGCCCGCCGACGTGGTGGATCGGTGCCGCGGGCAGGTCCGGTTCGATCAGTTCGATCCGTCGCCGGTCGACCACCTCGTGGTCGACGTCCGCGGTCACGGCCACGGCCCAGCCGAGGTGGTGGGCGATCCCGAGTCGCATGGGCCGAGTCTGCCCGCTGACGGGTTCTCCGTCGTGGTTGAATGCCTGCCATGGCCGACAGGATCGAGATCACCCGAGACATCGCTGCGTCACCCGAGGCGGTCTACGCCGCGCTGTCCGACGTCACCCGCATGGGCGAGTGGTCCGAGGAGTGCCACACCTGCGAGTGGCACGACGGCTTCGACGGACCTGCCGTCGGCGCCGTGTTCGACGGCCACAACCGCAACGGCGATCACGAGTGGACCACCCAGTGCACCATCGTCGAAGCGGACCCCGGCAAGGCGTTCGCGTTCGAGTGCTCGATGATGGACTTCCACTACGCGACGTGGGGCTATCGCATCGAGCCGACCGCCGAGGGGTCCCGCGTCACCGAGTGGACCGACGACCTGCGACCCGAGTCCGTGCTCGAGTTCAGCCAGCAGCTGTCGGGCGTCGAGGACCGCACCGCTCGCAACCAGCAGACGATCAGCGGCACGCTCGAGCGGCTCGCCGCGACCTTCGAGGGCTGATCGACCACGACGCCCGCGCCATCTCAGTCGAGGTGCACGTGGCGCAGCTCGACGATCCGTCCAGCTCGAGTCTCGAGCACGCCGTAGGTGCGGGTGGGGGCACGGCGACGCTGCGTCGGTGACCCAGGGTTGAAGATCCTCGGGGCTCCCGTCTCGGTCAGGTCCTCGGGCAGGTGGGAGTGACCGAACACCACCAGGTCCGCCGACGGGAACCGACGTGCGAGGCGTGCGGGACGACCGGCACGCGCACCGGCGTCGTGCACCATCGAGACCTGGACGCCGTCGAGGTCCAGCTCCACCGTCTCGGGCAGCTCGTGCAGCGTGACGTCGTTGTTGCCGCGGACCACGTGCACCGGTGCGAGCTCGGCGAGCCGGTCGAGCAGCTCCTGGCCGACCACGTCGCCCGCGTGCAGCACCACGTCCGCGCCACGGACCGCGTCGAGCACGGTGTCGTCGAGTCGACGGTCGCTGCCGTCACGCAGATGGGTGTCGGCGAGCAGCACGGCGCGCATCGGCCCAGTGTCGCAGGTGCGCCGGGGCCACCGGGGCCGCCGGCGCCGGCTCAGTGCCGCCCGGTTGCATCGACGATCCGAAGGATCTCGTCCGCGACGAGCGCCGGTTCGTTGATCGGCACGTGGTGGCCCGATCGGTCGGCGGTGACGTGTCGGCCGAGTGGCTGTGCTGCGGCGGCTGCGGCGTGGGCAGCGACCACCGCCGGTCGGCGACCGCGTTCGGACCGGGCGGCCCGTGTTCCGGAGATGTAGGTGATCGGCACCGTCGGCAGCACCGGAGGTGCCGAGAGCAGGCCGCGCAGGTCGTCGATGTGGCCGCGGAGCTCGGCCTGCTGGGTGCGGGCGGCGGCGACGGTGCCGTCGACGGCCCGCATGGCGGCCGCGGACCCGTCGGGCAGGTCCGACGCGAGCCTGCGCACGGCGAGCCGGGTCAGACCGGTGCGTGCGAGCAGCGGGAGCAACGGGAGCGCGAGGCGGGTCTGACGTTCACCGGAGGCGCCCACGAAGAGGTCGCAGGTCTCCTCGGTCACGTCGACGAGGACCAGGCCGACCACCCGATCGGGCACCTGCTCGGCGGCGCGGCGCACGACGGGGCCACCCCAGCTGTGGCCGACCAGGACGACCGACTGGTCACCGAGGTCGCCCAGCACGTCGACCAGGTCGGACGCGAGGCGCTCCAGGGTGCGCGGCGCCGGGTCGGCGGGGCTGTCGCCGAGCCCGCTGCGGTCGTAGGCGATCGTCGTGGCCCGGCCGTCGAGACACTCGATCACCGCACCCCACATGTGCCGCGACACTCCCATCCCGGACTCGAGGACCACGACCGGACGACCGTCGCCGGCGAGCTCACCCCGGCGCTCGACGCTCAGCGATCTGCCGTCCCGCGTCATGGTCATGGGCACACCGTACGGCGCGTGGTCCGTGCCGATGCTCGCTCGAGCGCCGGAGCGTCAGCCGCCGAGCAGCCGCACGAACTCGAGGTCGGTCCTCCGGAACGACGTCGGCGACCCTCCCAGCGGTTCGACGAGGCCGTCGTCGATCATCACCTGCACGTTCGAGGCCGGGACACCCAGGATCGCCGCAGCAGCGTCGATCCCGACGACCACCGGGTCGTCGGTCTCTCCATCGGCTCCCACATCACCCACCCCCACATCACCGACTCCCGCACCACCGACTCCCGCACCACCGACCGAGCTCTGATCGATCGGCCCGAGCGCCTCGTCGGCCCGACGCCCGTGTCCGATGCCCCGGACGAACGCCAGATGTCCGCCCAGGTGCCCGGCAGCAGAGGCGACGCCGGCCCCGGCGAGGCTCCACAGCACCCCTCGGACCTGACGCTCCTTGCGTCGTGAGGACCAGGAGCGCGCATAGGCGAGCAGGGCGACGGTGTTGAGCCCGGCGTGCACGGTCGCGACACGGCTGGTCGCCCGGTCGTCGGGATCGACCGTGCTGAGCTCGGCCAGGCCCGTGACGGCGGTCGGGAGCGCGCTGAGCACACCGAAGCCGATGAGTCGTCGTGCGGCGACCCGCCCATGGGACCCGCCGAACAGGTCGAGCAGCGCGGCCGACGTCCAGCAGCCGATCGGCACGTCCGTCATCAGTGGGTGCAGTGCGTGACCGAGCGGTCGGCCGCGCAGGAACGGACCGACCGGCGATCGCGTCACCCTGACCGAGAGTCCGTGGACGGCGTCGACGGCAGGATCCAAGCGCTCGTCACCCTCGATGGCCTGCACGGCACGGTCGAACAGCTCTCCGGTGGTTCCCATGACTCCTCCAACTGACGGCGGCGGATGTGACTCTCCGGACCTACCCCGTCGACGACTGGTCCACGACTCCGTGCGTTGGACCCACGGCACGGCGAGGCACCGACCGTTTCACCGCGTGACAGCCCGGCGAGCGGGGCGCAGGATGGAAGACGAACGGTTCGGGAGGTGCCGATCGGGTACCAGCAGTAGCACCATCCCCGGAACGAGCGACATGGACCTCCGCACCGATACGACCCGAGCCCCTCACCGAGCCGGTTCCCGCCCTTCGACCCGCGACGAGCTGCGCCCCGACGAACTGGCCGCCATCCTCGTCGAGTACCGACGGACCGGTGATCGTCGACTCCGCAACCGCATCGTCGAGTCGCAACGCCAGCTGGTCGAGCACCACGTGCAGCGCTACGCCAGGGGCCACCGCGCCCCGGCGGACGACCTGCGCCAGACCGCGCTGCTCGCCCTGATCGGGGCGGTCGACCGCTTCGACCCCGGCGCGGGAGCGTCGTTGCGAACCTTCGCCGACCGCACGATCGACGGGCAGCTCAAGCGGTACCTGCGCGACCGCACGTGGGTCGTGCGCCCACCAAGGTCGGTGCAGGAGACCCACCTCCACGTCCGAGGAGCGATCGACGAGCTGGCCCACCAGCTCGGTCGGGCGCCCACGGTGCCCGAGCTCAGCGAACGGCTGGGGATCGATGAGGAGCGCGTGATCGAGGGGCTCGTGGCGAGCGACGCCCGCGACTGCGCGAGCATCCAGCGACCGTCGCACGTGGACGACGGCACGACCCTCGAGGACACCCTCGGCGACGTCGACAGCCGCATCGACCTGACCGACGACCGCTTGTCGGTGCGCCACGTCATCGGCCGCCTCGACGCTCGCCAGAGCGAGGTGCTCCGACTCCGCTACTTCGAAGGCCTCTCCCAACCGGAGATCGCACAGCGCTTCGGGATCTCGCAGTCGTACGTCTCGAGGTTGATCCGAGGTGCGCTGACCGAGCTGCGGGCCGAGCTCGACGAGCCAGAGGAATGAGACCGTTGAGGCCGCAGCCTCGACGTCCGTCGCCACGGAGAGGGGCCGGCCCCGTTCCGACAGCGGCCCACGGAGGTCGCCCATGAGGTTCCGTGACCGAGCGGATGCCGGTCGACAGCTGGCCGCTGCGCTCCGTGCGCTGCGTCTTCGCGCCCCGCTGGTGCTGGGCCTGCCCCGCGGCGGCGTCCCGGTGGCTGCCGTCGTCGCCGAGGTCATCGACGGCGAGTTGGGCGTGGTCGTCGCGAGGAAGATCGGCGCCCCCGGCCATCCCGAGTTCGGCATCGGCGCCATCGCCGAGCACGGAGGATCGGTGGTCGACGAGCGCACGGTCGCGGCGCTGCGGATCCCGCCCGAGGTCTACGACGACCTGGTGCGATCCGAGCGCAAGGAGCTGGAGCGGCGGGTGCAGCGCTACCGCGCCGGCGCACCCGCCCCCGACCCGGCCGACCGCGACGTCGTGGTGGTCGACGACGGGATCGCCACCGGCGTCACGGCACGTGCCGCCCTCCTGGGACTGCGCACGTGCCGACCCGAGCGGTTGGTGATGGCGGCGCCGGTCGGTGCCCCCGATTCGGTGGCCGAGCTCGAGTCCTGCGCGGACCGCGTGGTCTGCATCCTGCAACCGGGCAACTTCCACGCGGTCGGGGCGTGGTACGTCGACTTCGGCCAGACCACCGACGACGAGGTCTGCCGCCTGCTCCGCCGGGCTGCCTGACGTCGTGGCCGTTCCCGCGGCTGCGGTGCCCGGACGAGGTGGACGCGCTGTCTGGGCACGTGCCTGAACGGGTATGGCACTGGCACGGATCGGGCCGCCCGGTCCGATCCCCGACCCGGAGGTGGAGCAGTGCAGGACGATCCGACCGGCGACCGCCCCGCAACCGAAGGCGACGGACCGGCTCCGACGTCGACGCGTGGGGGGCGGGACGACTCGGGACGTGAGACGCAACCGGCGAGCCGAGAATCCGTCGAGCAGAGCGCCGACACCGCCGAACGACTCGACCGCCAGAGCCGGTCCTTCGACGACGCTGCCGGCATCAACCCCGATCGGCGACAGGACTCCACGCCCGATCCCGACGAGTCCGAGCGGTCCTGATCGGCGGAGGTGACCACCGGGTGGCTCCGGCCATGACGGCCGGTCGTGCCAGGATCGGCTGCTCCGGGTGGTCGTACGCGGACTGGCGGGGCGCCTTCTATCCCGTCGGTGTGCCGCAGCGCCGGTGGTTCGAGACCTACGCGCGTTCGTTCGACACCGTCGAGCTGAACGCCACGTTCTACCGGCTGCCGACAGAGGCCGCCGTCGAGGGTTGGCGCGCCGCGGCTCCCGACGGCTTCCAGTACGCGGTCAAGGTCGGCCGCTTCGGGACGCACCGCAAGAAGCTCACCGACCCTGGCACGTGGCTGGCGAAGCACCTCGAACGGGTGGAGCGACTGGGTCCGTCCCTCGGGCCGCAGCTGGTCCAGCTGCCGCCCCGGTGGCGGCGCAATGCCGAGCGGCTCGACGAGTTCCTGGACGCGGCGCCCACCACGTTGCGTTGGGCTGTCGAGTTCCGTGACCCCTCGTGGTTGAGCGACGCCGTGTTCGACGTCCTCGCACGACACGACGCAGCGCTCTGCTGGCACGACCTGTTGCCGGCCCATCCGTGGGTCAGGACGTCGTCGTTCGCCTACGTGCGACTCCACGGGCCACGTGCGCTGGAACAGCCGTACCACGGGCGCTACGGGCAGCGGCGTCTGGCGGCGATCGCCGACCGTCTGCTCACCGAGCTGGCCGGCGGCACCGACGTGTACGCCTACTTCAACAACGACCAGCAGGCCGCAGCGGTGCACGACGCACGCGCCCTGCAGCGACTGGTCGCCCTGCGACGACCGCTGGAAGGGCACCCGGCGGCCACGACGAGTTGATCACCCGAACGGCCCGCATCGCAGGCTCAGGTCAACAGGATCGGGCGCGTGGCGGCCACGCTGCCACCACGCGCTCGGACCGTGTGCGGGACGGACGGCCTCACGCCGACTCGGATCGGGCGCCGGGCTGCGACGCCGGCCAGTCGTCGACCGGGGCCCGCTCGGTGGCCACTCGCGGGGTCTCGACGTCGGCGCCCGACGGACGTGCGACCGGTCCGAACACCCGTCGGATGCTCCGAGCGCCACCCTCCGCCAGCTCTTCCTCGACGGTCCGGACCACGTCGTCGTTCCACGGGCGACCGCCTTCGGTCCGGACCCGCACCACTGCCCACGGGTCCTCGGGGGTGAATTCACCCTCTCGCTGTGCCCGTCGAACCATGCCGACCAGGAACGCCACGGCCGAGGCGGCGAGCCCGCCGATGATGGCCACCGTGATGACGAAGAGGCCGCGGTCGTTCTCCGGCCAGTCCACGAGCAGCAGGATCGGGAGGATGACGATGGCGCCGACCACGAACCCGATGGCCGCGCCGGTCAGTCCGCCTCGCATCATCGGACCGCTCACCACCGCGCTCGGTGGCACGACCGCGGCATCGTCGAACTCGGCCCGCTGGTTGATCGCGAGCGCGTCGAGCGCGTCCTCCGCGTCACCCACCGTCACATCGAGGTCGGGGTGGGCTTCGCGCAGGCGCGCTGCCGCGCCACCTGCATCCTCACGTCGTGTGAAGGTCGCCATCAGTGAACCGTCCACGTCGTCTCTCCTCGTGTCGTGGGTCTGTGGAGCAGCTGACTCCTACCCGTCCCGGCCGAGGTTCAGACGCCGTCGGTCACGAGGACCGCGCCGGACGCCAGCTCGACATCGGACGCACCGAAGGTGACGCCGCCCCGGCACAGGAGGACCTCGCCGGTCGGCGTCGGCCACCGTTGCGCAGTGCCACCGAGGTTGGCCAGCACACCCAAGCTGCCTCGACGCACCGCCACCAGCGCCCCGGACCGATCGACGCGGTCGTGGCCCGGCTGGGCTCGAGCGCCCAGCGCAGGGTGCGACCGGCGCAGTGCGATGAGCGACCGGTACCACGACCTCATCTCGGCGTGCGGTTCGGCGTCGAGCTCGCCACGGTCGAGCACCGCAGCGTCGAAGGTGGCCCGGGCCTGCGGATCGGCGACCTGTTCCGGCGGCCATCCGAACGCGGCGAACTCCTCGAGCCGTCCGCTGCGGATCGCCTGGCCCAGCTCGCCGTCGTGGTCGCTGAAGTACGGGAACGGGCTCGTCGCCGCCCACTCCTCGCCCTGGAACAACAGCACCGGGAACGGTGCGAGCAGCACGAGCGCCGCTGCAGCAGCGGTGCGGTCGACCCCGACGAGGTGGTGCAGTCGCTCGCCCGCGGCGCGGTTCCCGATCTGGTCGTGGTTCTGCAGCGACACCACGAACTGATCGCTGCGGGTGCCGGCCACGGAGCGTCCGACCGTCCTGCGCCGGTGCGGCGACCAGCGCCCCTGGTAGGTCTGCGCCTCGGTGAGCGCGAGCTCCAGATCTCCCGATGCCACGTCCTCGTAGTAGCCGCGGTCCTCACCCGTCAGCGCCACGTGCAGCGCGTGGTGCAGGTCGTCGGACCAGACCGCGTCCAGCCCGGGGCCGACGGGCGGGTCCGCGACGATCCGGGGGTCGCAGCGATCGGACTCCGCGACGAGCGTCCTACGCCGACCGGTCCGTTCGCCCAGCGCTCGGACCTCGTCGGCGAGTTGTTCGAGGAGCGGGACCGCAGAGGTGTCGACGAGGGCGTGCACCGCGTCGAGTCGCAGGCCGTCGGCGTCCACCTGCTCGAGCCAGTGCAGCGCGGCGTCGATCAGGAACCGGCGCACCCCGTCGGAACCGGGTCCGTCGAGGTTCAGGGCATCCCCCCAGGGGGTCGAGTAGCGATCGGTGAAGTACGGACCGCTGACCGCGAGGAAGTTGCCCGACGGGCCGAGGTGGTTCAACACGACGTCGATCAGCACCGCGAGGCCCCGATCGTGACACGCCGACACCAACTCGCGGAGGTCGCCCAGGGTGCCGTAACGGGGATGGGGAGCGAAGAGGCACACGCCGTCGTAGCCCCAGCCCACCTCGCCGTCGAACGCCGCGACCGGCATGAGCTCGACGTGGGTGACACCGAGATCGACCAACTCGTCGAGGTGCTGGATCGCGCCGAGGAACGTGCCCTCGACGCTGAACGTCCCGATGTGCACCTCGTCGATGACCGCTCGCTCCAGCGTCGGAGGCCCACCGGGCGGGGACCACGGCGCGGGGCGCTCCGGAGCCAGCCACTCCGAAGCGCCGTGCACGCCGTCGGGCTGGGAGCGGGCGCGCGGGTCGGGGACCGCCGTGCCGTCGACCACGAACCGGTAGCGCGTGCCATCGGGCCACCGGCCCGGTGCGGTCCACCGCTCGCCGGATCGTTCGCAGGGGACCCGCTCACCGTCGCGTTCGACCTCGACCGTCCCGGCGTCCGGTGCCCACAGGAACGGCACGTCGTGCACCGGCTCGCTCATGTCCGGCGTTCCAACACTGCGGCGCTCCACCCCCCGAGCACGTCGGCCACCTTCACCCGCTGCTCCGATGCCTGCCCGTCGCTCGCGCCGCCGAGCCGCACGCACCACGCTCCTGGTGGCAGCTCCACCTCGGTGGCGGGATCGACGGGCCCACGCGTCGGATGTCGGGTCACCAGTGCGACCAGGTGCTCGCCCCGGGCGAAGGCCAGCACCCGGGACGCGTCGGCGCCGGTCACGGCGAGCGGGCGGTAGTCGCCGACGGCGCAGCACCCGGCGTGGCGACGGCGGGCATCGAGCGCGGCGAGCACGGCTGCGACCTTGGCACGGGGGTGGGTCGGTCCGACACCGCCGGCTCGCGCCTCGGCCACCGCGGTGCGCACGTCGGTCACCGACGGGGCGACGCGGTTGTCCGGATCGACCAGACGCAGGTGCCAGTCCTCGCTCCCCCAGTACAGGTCGGGCACTCCCGGGGCGAGCAGCTGCAGCACCTTCTGGGCGATCGCCACCTGCCGGCCCGGCTCGTCGAGCTCGTCGGCCACGAACCGGCCGAGCAGGTGCTGGACCGACTCGTCGGAGCACATCGTCGACACCAGGGAGTGCACCGCAGCCTCGTAGGACTCGTCGGGCCGGGTCCACGAGCTGTGCTCCTTGGCCTCTCGGACCGCTTTGACGGCGAACTGCTGCAAGCGTTCCTCGGCCAGCGGCAACGCCCCGACCGCGGTCTGCAGGAGCAGGTAGCGGGTGCGGCGGTCGACCCGTCCCTCGCCGTCGAGCTCGTCGAGACGCGCCATGGCGGCACCGGCGACCTCGGCCCAGCGGTCCGGCACCTCGCTGAGCAGCGTGAGCCGTGCCCGCACGTCTTCGCTGCGCTTCGTGTCGTGGGTCGACAGCGCCGTCATGGTCGAGCGCTGGTGCTCCTGGAGCCGCTGCAGCGCCGCGTGCAGCTCGCGGGTGTCGAGCCCGCTGGCGAAGGGGTCGCCACCGACCTCGCACCGCGAGATCAGTCGCACCTCGCGGTAGAACGCCGTGTCCTCCTTGCCCTTCGCCATCGCCGGGCCCGTCAGCTGCTCGACCCGCGCACGGACCGTCGCAGCCTCGGCGACCTCGTCATCGACCCGCCCGACGAGCACCGAAGCCAGCAGGTCGAGCACCTCTGCATCGAGGTCCGGCCGGTTCGCCCCCACCGTCGCGACCACGGTCTCGACCAGACCCAGGTCGTGTGCCGAGGCGGCGGAGTGCGGCGGCACGTAGGTGCGGTAGACGGGGTAGGCGACGACGACCTCTCGCAGGATCTCGTGCAGCTCGTGGCGGGTGACGTCACGGAAGCGACGCAGGGACTCGCACATCCGCAGGAACGCGTCGGTCGCACGGTTGAGGTCGGCGGACAACATGTCGGACAGCACCAGCCGCTTGCAGTCCGCCACGAGCTGCGCACCCTTCGGTGCCGGGCCGACGAGCTCGTCGCGCAGCGTGCCGAGTTGCTGCAGCCCGTCGGCGTCGACGAACCACCGTCCGAGCACCTCGGCGACGTCATACCCCGTGGTGCCGTCGACCGGCCACTCGGTCGGCAGGGTCTCTCCGTGCTCGAGGATCTTCTCCGCGACGATCCACCCGTCGGGCAGCAGCTCGCGCAGCCGTTCGAAGTAGGCCGCGGGGTCCAGCAGTCCGTCGGGGTGGTCCACCCGGAGCCCGTCGATGTCGCCGCCGGTGGCCCAGCGGCGCACCGCGGCGTGCGTCACGTCGAACACGCGGGGCTCCTCGACGCGCACGCCGATGAGCTCGTTGACGTCGAAGAAGCGGCGGTACCCGAGGTCCCGGGCGGCACGCCAGTAGGCGAGCCGGTAGTGCTGCTCCTCGAGCACCTCGTGCACGGCGTCGACGTCCTCGCACAGCTCGGCCAGCAACCCGTCGACCGCCGCGGCGACGACCGGCTCGTCGAGCACCCAGGCCATCGACCGGTCGAGGGCCCGCTGGTGAGCGGGGCGGTCCTCGACGTCGACCTGGTGGAGGTGCCCGAACCCGTCGCCCAGCACACGCAGCTCGTCGATGTCGGCGCGTCGGGCCGCTCGGGCGAGCAGCCGGCCGACCGAGGCCGGCGCGAGCGGCAGCGCACGGTCGTCGACCCGGACCACCAGGTCGCCGTCGCGTCGCCCCAGCGTCAGGCGACCGGCATCGAGCACCCGGCCGTACCGGTCGTCGAGGATCGGCAGCACGATGCGACCCCGCAGCCGGGGCTCGGGGTGCGACGGGTCGACGTCGAACACGTGGGCGTGCTGACTGCCCTCGCCGTTGCGCAGCACGTCCCACCACCAGGGGTTGCTCGCCGGGTCGGTCGCCATGTGGTTCGGCACGATGTCGACGACCAAGCCGAGCCCGGCATCGCGGGCGGCGCGTGCCAGCCGTTCGAACGCCTCGTCACCGCCGAGGGCCGGGTCGACGTGTCGCGGGTCGACGACGTCGTAGCCGTGCGACGACCCCGGCACCGCGGTGAGCACCGGCGACAGGTACAGGTGCGACACCCCGAGCTCGACCGCGTGCTCGAGCCAGCCGTCGTCGACGACGCCGTCGAGCGTCAGGCCGTCGCGCAGCTGCAGACGGTAGGTCGACGTGGGGTGGCGCCGGGTCGCACTGCTCATCGCAGCACCTCGAGCACCACGACCGAGCGCGGCGCCATCACCAGGCGCGGCGTGCGCACCGCGCGCGGCTCGCCGATGCGGTTCGAGCGTGTGTCGAGCACCCGCTCGAAGCCCCGCGCGCCGGGCACGTCGGGCAGCGTCCAGCGCGTCGCGCCGTGGTGGGCGTTGAACAGGACCAGGAAGGTGTCGTCGACGACCGGGTGGCCCCTGGGGTCGGGGTCGGGCATCGCCCGGCCGTTGAGCAGCACGCCGAGCGCCCGAGCGAAGCCGGTGTCCCAGTCCGCGTCCTGCATGGGCGAGCCGTCCGGTCGATACCAGGCGATGTCGCCGACCTGGTCGCCGCGCACGCTGCGCCCGGTGAACCAGCGTCGGCGACGGAACACGGGGTGCTCGCGGCGCAGGCGGCTGAGCCCCGCCACGAAGTCCACGAGCTCGGCGTTGCGTTCAAGGAGCGACCAGTCGAGCCAGCTCAGCTCGTTGTCCTGGCAGTACCCGTTGTTGTTGCCGTGCTGGGTGCGGCCCATCTCGTCGCCGGCGAGCACCATCGGCACCCCCTGGGAGAGCAGCAGGGTGGTGAACATGTTGCGGAGCTGTCGCCCGCGCAGCTCGAGCACCCCCGGGTCGTCGGTCGGACCCTCGACCCCGCAGTTCCACGAGCGGTTGTGGCTCTCGCCGTCGCGGCCGTCCTCGCCGTTGGCCTCGTTGTGCTTCTCGTTGTACGACACCAGGTCGGTCATGGTGAACCCGTCGTGAGCGGTGACGAAGTTGACCGACGACCCCGGGCTCGAGTCGCCTGCGTACAGGTCGGAGCTGCCCGTGAAGCGGTAGGCGAACTCCGCGATGGTGGCGGGCTCACCACGCCAGTAGTCGCGCACGGTGTCGCGGTACCGGCCGTTCCACTCCGACCACATCGGTGGGAAGTTGCCGACCTGGTAGCCACCCTCGCCGATGTCCCACGGCTCCGCGATCAACTTGATGTCGCTGACGACCGGGTCCTGCTGGATGAGGTCGAAGAACGGTCCGAGGCGGTCGACCTCGTGCAGCCCGCGGGCGAGCGCCGAGGCCAGGTCGAAGCGGAAGCCGTCGACGTGCATCTCGGTCACCCAGTACCGGAGGCTGTCCATGACGAGCTGCAGGGTGTGCGGGTGGCGCATGTCGAGGGTGTTGCCGGTCCCGGTGTAGTCCCGGTAGTACCGACGCTCGTCCTCGAGGCGGTAGTACTCGCCGTTGTCGAGCCCGCGCATGCTCAGCATCGGGCCGAGGTGGTTGCCCTCGGCGGTGTGGTTGTAGACGACGTCGAGGATCACCTCGATGCCCGCGTCGTGCAGGCTGCGCACCATGTGCTTGAACTCCGCGACCGGGTCGGTGCCGGCGGCGTAGTCGGCGTGCGGCGCGAAGAAGCCGATGCTGTTGTACCCCCAGTAGTTCCGCAGACCTCGTTCGACCAGGTGGTTGTCGTGCACGAACGCGTGCACGGGTTGCAGCTCGACCGCGGTGACCCCCAGGCGCGTCAGGTGCTCGATGACCGCAGGGTGCGCCAGTCCGGCATAGGTGCCGCGCACACGCGGGTCGAGCTCCGGGTGCAGTGCGGTGAAGCCCTTCACGTGCAGCTCGTAGATCAACGTCTCGTGCATCGGGGTGGCCGGCGGTCGGTCGTGCCCCCAGTCGAACCAGGGGCTCGCCACCACGGACTTCGGCATGTTGGGTGCGTCGTCGGTGCGCTCGGGGTCGTCGGGCGAGTCGAACCGGTACGCGAAGCACGCCGGGTCCCACTGCACCTCACCGTCGATCCGACGTGCGTACGGATCGAGCAGCAGCTTCGCGTCGTTGTGCCAGAGGCCCTCGCCCGGCGCCCACCGACCGTGCGCCCGGTAGCCGTAGCGGGTCCCGGGGCCGACCTCGGGCAGGTACGCGTGCCAGCAGTGGGCGTCGACCTCGGTCAGCGGGATCCGACGCTCGGTTCCGTCGTCGTCGAAGAGGCACAGCGTCATCGCCTCGGCGGTGGAGCTGAACACCGAGAAGTTCGTGCCGCGGCCGTCGTGGGTCGCACCCAGCGGACGTTCGCGACCTGGCCAGCGGGTGAGGGGTTCGGTCACGGGCCACCCCTACCCCTGCCCGCACGGTTCCACGCCGACCGGTTGGGTGACTCCTGACGGGGGTACGACGCGCCCATGAGCGACACGGGTGATGCCCCACTGGACCCTGCCGAAGCGCTCGACAACGACAACCTCGGCATCGACGACGATGCCGAGGTCGAGCCGGGTTATCCCCCCGACCGGCCACTCGGCGTCGAGGACTACGGCCTGACGCCCGCCGAGGAGCAGGTGGGCGAACCGATCGAGGAGAGCGTCGAGCGCGAGATCCCGGACCCGTTGGTGCAAGAGCTCGATGGCTCGACCAGCCCACCAGAGCAGGCCGACCCGGAGCAGGCCGACGACGGCTCGGTGCCCGCCGAGGAGGCGGCGCTGCACGTCGATGACGGAGGCATCGACGACGGTGCCGTCGTGGACCCGGTGGTCGACGACCCACCGACGGGGTAGGAGCCGGCCATGACCTCCAGCCCCGAACACGACGACGACCACGAGGCGTCCGACCTGCGCCAGGACTACCCCGGCGGCCGTCCGGTGGGCCACCACCCACCGCCAGAGCGGGAGGACGACCTTCGTGGCCACGCCCGCGAGGCGCAGCCCTACGACGAGGCACCCGCCGAGGGCCACCTCGCGCCCGACACCGACTGGGAGGACCTTCACCCCGCCGACTCCTGACCAGCTGAGGTCAGGGTGTGAAGAGCACCTTGATGGCGCCGTCCTCCTTGTTCTGGAACGCCGCATACGCCTTCGGCGCGTCCTCGAGCGGGACCCGGTGCGTCGCGAACGACTCGGCGCCCAACGGGTCCGCGTCGTCCACGACCAGCGGCATCAGGTCGTCGATCCACCGCTTCACGTTCGCCTGGCCCATCCGGAGCTGGATCTGCTTGTCGAACAGCTGGAGCATGGGCATCGGATCCGCCGCCCCGCCGTACACCCCCGAGAGTGAGATGGTGCCGCCGCGTCGCACCATGTCGATCGCTGCGTGCAACGCAGCCAATCGGTCCATGCCGGCGGTCTGCATCAGCTTTCGCTGCAACCCGTCCGGCAGCATCCCGGCCAGCTGCTGCATCGTCTTGCCGACGGGCGAGCCGTGGGCCTCCATGCCGACCGCATCGATCACCGAGTCGGGGCCCCGACCGCCGGTCAGGTCCCGGATGACCGACGTGAGGCCGTCACCCACCGTCGACAGGTCGACGGTCGTGACGCCGTTGCCCTCGGCACGAGCGAGGCGCTCGGGGACGAGGTCCACTCCGATCACGGTGTCGGCACCACGCAGGCGGGCGATGCGCGTGCTCATGTCACCGATCGGCCCAAGGCCGAGCACCACGACGCTGCCGCCGTCGGGTATCGCCGCGTACTCGACGGCCTGCCACGCGGTGGGCATCACGTCGGAGAGGTAGACGAACCGGTCGTCGGGCGGCCCCTCGGGCACCTTGATCGGACCGAACTGCGCCTGTGGCACACGGAGGTACTCGGCCTGGCCGCCCGGCACCTGTCCGTACATCTTCGAATAGCCGAACAGCGCGGCGCCGCACCCGTACTCGTGGACCTGCGTGGTCTCGCACTGCGAGTACAGACCACGGGTGCACATGAAGCAGTGCCCGCAGGAGATGTTGAACGGGATCACCACCCGGTCGCCGACCGCCAGATCGGTGACCTGGGATCCGACCGCCTCGACGACCCCCATCGGTTCGTGGCCGAGGATGTCGCCCTCACCCATGAACGCGCCCAGCACCTCGTAGAGGTGCAGGTCGGATCCGCACAGCCCCGACGTGGTGACCCTGATGATCGCATCTGTGGGTGACTCGATGGTGGGGTCGGGCACGTCGTCGACCCTCACGTCCCGCTTCCCGTGCCATGTCACTGCTCGCATTCGTACCTCCGTGTCATCGGGACGGCTCGTCCCGCTGTCGTCCTCGGGGACGTCTCGCTCGTCGACTACGTCCGACGCGCGCCTACCCGGCCAGGTCGCGTCGAGTACCCGGGGGGGTGCTCGCCTGGCGGTACCCAGCGACACGTCGACGGAACCGCTCGGCGGCGACTGCTCGCCCCTGCCCGGGGTAGGAACCCGTGCAGCGTCGTGACCGGCACCGATGTCGCCCGAACGGGAGGAGCCGATGGTGGAGCACCGTGTCATCGAGCTCGCTCCGGACGGTCGCGCCGATGCGAGCCTCGATGTGGGCCAGCTCACCTTCATCGGCACCGCCACGGTGCTGCTGCGATACGGCGGTTTCACGGTGCTCACCGACCCGAACTTCCTGCACCAGGGCGAGCACGCACCGTTGGGCGGCGGGCTGCGGAGCCGACGGCTCACCGACCCGGCGCTCGAGATCGCGGACCTGCCGCCGTTGGACGCGATCGTGCTGTCCCACCACCACGGGGACCACTTCGACGATCGGGCGGCCCGAGAGCTCCCGAAGCACGTGCCCATCGTGACGACCCGCCATGCGGCGCGGCAGCTCGGCCGGCAGGGCTTCACCGACCGACGACCGCTGAAGACCTGGCAGACCCAGATGTTGCGACGTGGAGCCCGGCAGCTGCGAATCACCGCGACCCCGGCGCGGCACGCACCCGTGCCGCTCCACCTGTTCCTGCCCCCGGTGATGGGCAGCGTGTGGGAGTTCGCCAACCGTGGCGAGCCGACGCTGAGGCTCTACGTGTCCGGCGACACCCTGGTCCACGACCGCCTCCGCCAGATCCCCGAGCGCTGCCCCGATCTGCACCTGGCCCTGCTGCACCTGGGCGGCACCCGCGTCCTGGGCATCAGCCTGTCGATGGACGGCCGACAGGGTGTCGAGGCGCTGCGCATCCTCGCACCACGACACGCGGTCCCCATCCACATCGACGACTACACGGTGTTCCGATCACCGTTGGACGACTTCCGCCGAGCGGTCGACGGGGCGGGCCTCGAGACGACCCTGCACTCTCTGGGCCACGGCGAGACCCTGCGCTTCCGGGCCGAGGACCTGCGGTCGTGACGGCGTTTCGAGCTGCCGTGGCCCCGGGTAGGGCGGGGCCGTGACCACGACTACCGGGCACCGCCGAACGACCTTCGGCGGGCTGACCATCGATCACGACGACACGGTCCTCGAGCCCCGGGCCTGGACCTTGCTCCAGAGCGGCTGGGCCGCCGAGCTCCTGGCCCGCGTCCCGCAGGGGCCGGTGCTCGAGCTCTGCTGCGGCGCCGGTCAGATCGGGCTCGAGGCGGTCCGACTCGCACTCGTCGAGCTGGTGCAGGTCGACGTGTGCGAGTCGGCGTGCGAGTTCGCACGACGCAACGCCCTCACCGCCGGCCTGGCCGACCGGGTCGAGGTCCGCTGCGTCGACCTCGCCACGCTGCGCTCGTCGACCCAGCGCTTCCCGATGGTGCTCGCCGATCCGCCGTACGTGCCCAGCGATCAGGTGCACGACCATCCCAACGATCCGCTCCGGGCGATCGACGGCGGCAGCGACGGGCTGTCGCTCCTGCGGCAGTGCGTCGACGTCATCGACGCGGTGCTGCTCGACGACGGGGTCGCCCTCGTCCAGGTTGCCGGAGCGACCCAGGCGATGGACCTGGCACCGCTGCTGCCCGACACGCTCGGCATCACCGAGATCCGCGAGCACGACTCGCATCGAGCGGTGCTCGCGCTCGAGCGCGCTGCCCGCGGCACCGACCACCGACGACCCGAGGGAGACCGATCATGAGCCCGTCGAGACTGCTGTTCCCCTCCTCACCGCACCGTTTCCCCTCGCGCCCTTCACAGACGGGGCGGGCCCGGCCTCGCGTCGATCCGGTCGACACCACGACGCCGTTGCACGTCCGCCTCGAGCTGGCCATGACCGTCGACGACGCGGATGTGTGGAACGAGCTGCGGGCGACGCACACGGTCGACGAACGCGACGAGTTGGTGACGCTGCTCGACCTGACCGACCTCTGGATGGCTCCCGTGCCCACCCTGGGCGGGCGGGAGCGGTTCCAGTTCCACCCGATCGTGATCGAGCTCAAGCGCGACCTCGAGGCGCGGTACCTGGATCGGGTGCGTGTCGGAGTCGTCGACGACGGCCTCGAACTGACCGGGAACACGACCGCGGTTGCGGCGATGCGCCGGGTCGGCGCGGCCGAGCTCGTGCCGGACGTCTACCGCTGGTTGGCCGACGAGGCCACCTGGGAGCAGATCGTCGACTTCCTGGCCCACGAGGGCGGGCCGGACGCGGGGTTCGACGACCTCGTCGCGCTGGCCCAGGTCGGCATCCACGACGGGCCGAAGGTCACCCTCGGCGCCAACTACTGGGACGAGATGGGTCGGGGCGAGCTCGCCCAGGTGCACACGGTGCTGCACGACGACCTGGTCGCCGCCAGCCGGATGCCCCGACTTCCCAGGGCCGAGCTGCCCGTCGAGGCCCTCCACCGGATGGTGCTCGGCGGGGTGTTGGCCACGAACCGGTCGCTGCAGCCCGAGCTGCTGGGCGCCCTCGGCCTGCTCGAGATGCAGGCCGGCCCCCGGTGCCGCGCCGTGATCGCCGCGCTGCGGCGGGTCGACGCCCCCGAGGGCACGCTGCCGTTCTACGAGGAGCACGCGGATGCCGACCCGCGCCACGGCAAGGAGTGGCTCGACCACGTCGTCGCCCCGCTCGAGGAGCAGTTCCCCGAGTGGGGTCCTCGCATGGTCGACGGGGCACGCTGGCGCCATCAGGCGAACCACCGCTTCTTCGAGACGATCCGGTCGGTCATCGAGCACCGTTGAACACCGCCTCCGCGCCACGGACGGCCGCCAGGCCCGCCCCGATGACGAGGAAGCCGCCGAGTGCGTCCACGAGGTAGTGGTTGCCCGACGCCATGATCACGGCCGTCACGACCGCGGGATAGGCGAGCAGCGCGATCCGCACCCGAACACCTCGGCCGATGCCCAAGGCCAGGGCGCAGAACAGCGCCCAGCCGGCGTGCATGCTCGGCATGGCGGCGTACTGGTTCGCCACCTCGCTCATCGCCCCGGAGTGGAAGGTCCACGGGGCGGCGTGCTCGGCCAGGGTGTCGACCAGCAACGGGGCTCCGGAGTCGTCGAGGACCAGGCGGGGCGGCGCGACGGGCCACCACCGGTAGAAGAGGAACGCGGCGACGCTCGACAACACGAACGCGGCCCTCCAGCGCTGGTAGTCCCCCGGTCGCCGGCGGTACAGGTCGACGAGCACGAGTGCGGTCACCACGAAGTGCAGCGTTCCGTAGAGCCAGTTCACCGGCACCAGGAGTCCCGCCTCGGCGACGACGCGCTGTACACCGGCCTCGATGTCGATCTGCAGCCACTGCTCGAACCGGTAGAGCGTCCGAGCGTTCTGCTCGGCCCGGGCGATCAGCTCCGGCCCGGGTTCCGAACGCGGACCCAGCACATAGGCCAGCGCGACGATCAGGGCCGCACCCACCTCGATCCACCACCGTGTGCCGCGCTCGTCGGCGGTGCGGCCCGATGCACCGGGTGCTGCGACCAACGGATCCGGCGGCCGGACGAGTTGCATCGGGAGTGCTCCTTCACGACGGCGTCCACGGCACGTACCCACGGTGGGGATCGGCCACCCGGAGCACCTGTCGGTAAGGTCGGGTCGTGTCCTCGAACGCTGCCGATGCCGTCGACGTGCGGGCGCTCGCCCCGAGCGCGTTCGACGCCTTCGACGTCGTGCTGGGGACCGTGGCGTCCGCCGGTCCCACTCGGTTGCTGGAGCTCGCGCGTCGCCGCATCGCGATGCTGCTCGCCGGCGCGGGCGACGCCGTGGCGTCGGTGGGACCGCTCGACCGCTCGGTGATCGACTCGCTCTCGTCGTGGCCCAC
>JAEWED010000162.1 GCA_023389745.1 Actinomycetes bacterium | reverse complement strand
ATGGTGGTCAGCCGGCGATCCCAGGCGACGAGCGCGTCCAGGTCGAGCTGCTGCGGGTGGCGCGCCGCGTGCGCGTGCGCCGCCTGTGCCCTCACCAGCGACGGCACCATCACCGCCGCCAGCCGCGGATGGCGGGCGAGCCGAGCGCCGCTGCGCGCCGCCTCGGCGGGCGGTGGCGCGGCCCAGCGCTGCTCGAGTCCGTCACGTGCCGTCTGCTCGGTGAACAGACCCGACCGGACCAGCCCGTCGACGCCGGCGCTGCCGAGGCGGGTGGTCGACCGGCGCAGCACGTCGAACCCGGCCAGGTCACGACCCAGGCTGCGCTGGTACGGGGCCTGGTAGCCGCTCCACAGCTGGTGCGGGTCGCCCGGGTCGTCGGCCTCGGCGACGCCCGCTGCCAACATCGTGCCGGCGACCAGTCCGGCGCCGATGCCCGAGCCATGTGCGGGGAACACCTGGCAGGCCGCGTCGCCGACGAGCGCCACCCCGGCCGCGGTGATCCGAGAGAACGGCCGGCGGAGCGGGATCACGCCGGTCCCGGACGACACGACGTCGCCGATCCAGGGCTCGTCGCGCAGCAGCTCGGCGATCATCGTCGGCGCGGTGCCGTAGCGGCCGTTGGCCAGGCAGCCGACGAGCACCCCGACGTGCGAGAGGTCGGCGCTGATGTTGACCATCCTCGTCGAGAACCCGCCGTTGACGCCGACCTTGGTCACCGCCTCGCCGGGGCGCGCACCGTGTCGCTCGAGGAAGCGCTCGGCGCCGGCGGGGTCGGCGACCTCGTAGTGGGCGTCGGTGGCCGAGCACAGCTCGTTGCCCCGGACATCCGGGCACCACGGCGTCAGGTCGCGTGCATGCCGACGGACGGCGCCGCCCCGTCCAGAGGCGTCGACGAACAAGCGGGCGGTGACGCTGAGCGACCGCGGCGAGCCTTCCTGGCGAAGCGTGAGGCGGGTGACGCGACCCGTCGCCCCGTCGGTGTCGACCTGGAACCCCGTCACCTCGTCGAGCGCCTCGGCCCCGGACTCGGCGGCCAGCGTGCGCAGCCGTCGTCCGAGCAGCGCCATGTCGGCGGCGACGGTCGGGTCGCGGAAGCTCGGTCCGAGGAGCGGATCGCTCGCCCGCATGTGCACCACGCCGTGGCTGGCACGGCGCTCGGCGCCCGACGGCGGATCGAGGTCCGCCTGGACGAAGTGCCGGTCGAGGACCCCGTTGCGCCACTGCGCGCCCCCGAGGTCGAACGGTCGCCGCTCGACCACCAGGACGCGGCGCCCTCGCCGGGCGAACTGGTATGCGGCGTTGGCACCGGCGGTGCCGCCCCCCACGACGACCACGTCGAACTGCTCCTCGGCCACGCCGGAACACTAGGCCTGACCCCGCGGGCTGATCACCCGAGCGACCCCGAGGGCTCGGGGAAGCACCGGCCGGAGCATCACGTGCGTCGCATGGACGTGCGCCGTCCGGACATGCGATCCTTCGCCCCATGGTGTCGATCGCCGACCCCGGGCGCGCCATCGACGCAGCCGACAGGGCGTTCGCCGACATGGACGTCGACGCGGTCGTCGCCCACCTCTCGGTCGCGATCCAGGGCTTCACCGCGGCGGGTGAGCCGTCACGGGCCGCGATGGCGTGCCTTCGCCTCGGGGAGGCGTTCGCGAACCTGCTGGGCAACCCGACCGCGGCCCGGGCGTGGTTCACGCGGGCACAGCGGCTGGTGGCCGACCTGCCGCCCTGCATCGAGCAGGGCTGGGTCGCGGTCGGCGCGATGGGCTGCACCGTCGCCGACCCCGAAGAGCTGAGGGCGGCCGCGGCACGGGCGCTCGAGTGCGCCCGGCGTTTCGGCGACGTGAACCTCGAGACCAGGGCACTCGCCGACAGCGGTCTCGCACTCGTTCGCGCCGGCAGCATCGCCGAGGGCATGGCCCTGCTCGATGAGTCGATGGCACTGGCGTGCGGCCCGGCGGACGACGCCGACGCGGCCGCCAAGTCGGTGTGCTCGTTCTTCACCGCCTGCTACGAGTCGGCCGACGTCGAGCGGGCGGACACCTGGACGGGCCTGTTGCGAGCCCGTGGGCTGATCGGGCCCGAGCCTCCCAACCAGGTGTTCCTGTCGAGCCACTGCGACCGGCTGCAGGCGAAGCTGCTGGTGCAGCTCGGCCGGTGGAGCGACGCCGAGGCGCTGCTCGAACGAGCTCGCGTCGAGTTCGAAGCCGTCATGCACGTTCCGGGCTGGCACCCCGACATCGGGCTGGCCGAGCTGCGTGTCCGGCAGGGTCGATACACCGACGCCGAGATCCTGCTGCTCGGCAGGGACCAACTGCTCGAGGCGCTGCTCCCGGCCGCGCAGCTGCATCTGGATCGCGGCGACCACGACCTCGCGAGGGCCGCTGCCCGGCGCGGCCTCCGGGCCGCTGGCGACGACCGGCTCAGCGCGGTCGAGCTGCTCGAGGTCCTGGTCGACGCCGAGCTCGCAGCCGGCGACCTCGTCGCTGCCCGAGCGGCCAGCGACGAGATGTTCGAACGGTCCCGGAACCTCGAGGTGCCCTCGCTCGCTGCGCGGGTCGCCGCGGCGCACTCCGAGGTCCTGGCTGCCGAGGGCGATCTCGCCGGTGCGGTCGACGTGCTCGAGCCGGCCGTCGATCGCCTCGACCCGGTGCGTCTGCCGTGGCTGCGGGCGACGCTGCTCCTCCGACTGGCACGGCAGCGCGAAGCCGGAGGCGACCGGGCGGCCGCCACCCTCGACGTCCTCGCCGCGGCGGCCCTGCTCGCGGATCTCGATGTCGTGCTCGCCCCGGCGGACGCCGCGGTGCTCGAACGCCTGCACGGGCCGGCGAGGCGATCGGTCCGCCGTCCCGTGACCGCGACCCTGACGCTCGACGGCACGTGGTGGGTGGTCTCCTGCCAGGGTGTCACGGTCCGGCTCCGGGACTCCAAGGGCCTCCGCTACCTCGCCGAGCTGGTGTCGAACCCCGACGTCGAGCGACACGCGCTCGACCTGGTCGACCTGGTCGAGGGGCTGGGCGCGGACGGCACGTCCCGACACCACCTCGGTGACGCCGGCCCCATGGCGGACAGCCGGGCTCGGGCGGCCTACCGTCGCCGTGTCGAGGCGCTGCGCTCCGAGATCGACGACGCCTTCGCCGCCGGGCAGCTCGAGACGGCCGAGTCCCACCAGGTCGAGCTCGACGCGCTCGTGTCGCAGCTGGCCCAGGCGTTCGGACTCGACGGTCGTGATCGACGGGCGGCCTCGGCGGCGGAGCGGGCGCGACTGAACGTCACCCGGGCACTGCGAGCCGCGATCGGGAAGGTCACCGAAGGACTGCCGGCCCCGGGAGCGGTGCTCGACCGGGGCGTGCGGACGGGCCTGTACTGCTGCTACGAGCGCACACCCGAGGACGAGGTGACCTGGATCGTTCAGTCCTGACTGAACGAACACCGCCCGGATCGAACGCCGAGGGGGTATGACCACACCGCAGCAGCCCTTCCAGCCGATCGTCGACGAGATCGCCGATGGCATCTTCCGTATCTCGACCCTGGTCCCGGACGTGGGGCCCGAGGGCCTCACGTTCAACCAGTTCCTCGTCGTGGCCGACGAACCGCTCCTGTTCCACACCGGCATGCGGGCCCTGTTCCCGCTCGTCAGCGAAGCAGTCGCCACCGTCGTACCGGTGGACTCGCTGCGCTGGATCAGCTTCGGCCACATCGAGGCCGACGAGAACGGGGCCATGAACATGTGGCTCGCCGCCGCGCCCGACAGCCAGGTCGCCTTCGGCGCGCTCGGTTGCGACATCTCCCTCAACGACCTCTGCGACCGCCCGCCTCGGGTGCTCCAGGAGGGCGAGGTGCTCGACCTGGGCGGCAAGCGGGTCCGGCAGATCTCGACCCCTCATGTGCCGCACGGCTGGGAGGCCCAGGTGCTCTACGAGGAGACGACCGGGACGCTGTTCTGCGGCGACCTGCTGACCCAGGCGGGGGTCGGGGCGCCCGTCGTGACCGAGAGCGTGCTCGACGCCGCCCTGGCGACCGAGGCGATGTTCGGGGCGACCAGCATGTCACCGCGAACCAGTCAGGTGTTGCGTGGCCTGGGCGACCTGCGCCCGACGACGCTCGCCATCATGCACGGATCGTCGTACCAGGGCGACGGCGGACGCGTGCTGTACGACATGGCCGACGCCTACGAGGCCCTCGCGACCGAGTCCCTCACCGAGGCGGCCTCGGCCCACGCCGGTCGCTGACGGGAGCCGTACGATGACGCCTCCGCCCCACCGAGGAGTCACCGATGCCGAGCCCGCTCGACGAACATCCCATCCACCAGGGGCCGCAGTCGATGAAGTGGTTCCTCACCAGCGACCGCAACGCCTACGACCGCTGCATCATGCACGCGATGTCGCCCTCCGGCGAGCACCAGCTCGCCGCGGGACTGGGCGTCTACCCGCACGTGAGCGTCATCGACGGGTTCGTGGCGATCCGCCGGGGCCGCGAGCTCACCTCGGTGCGGGCGTCGGCCGAGCTCGGCGACGACCGCATGGTCCAGGCGGTCGGCCCGATGCGTATCGAGGTCGTCGAGCCGCTCCACGAGGTCCGTCTGGTGTGCGACGCTGCGGACCACGGTGTCCAGGTGGACCTGACGTGGCACGGGGCCTTCCCTGCGATCGACGAGCCGCGCCACCACCGCCGCCACGACGATCTGGTGATCCTCGACGCGTTCCGCTTCGTGCAGACCGCGAGCATCACCGGCACGGTGTCGATCGACGGTCACGAGATCGATGCCACCGCGGACGGTTGGACGGGCGCCCGCGATCGCTCGTGGGGCATCCGCCCGACCGCCGAGAACCCGCCGGGCGGCAAGCCCCACGACCCCGCCATGTGGTGGTGCTGGATCCCGCTGCGCTTCGACGACTTCGCGCTCATGGTCGTGCTCGAGGAAGGGCCCGACGGCTACCGCACCATCAACGAGGCGGTGCGTGTCTGGCCCGACGGGCGCATCGAGCAGCTCGGCTGGGCCGAGCCGACGATCGAGTACCGCTCCGGCACGCGGGATCCCGTCCGTGCGCGCATCGGTCTGACGACCCGTGACCGACGCTCGCTCGATCTCGACATCGAGCCGCTCGGCCCCATGCCCCTCAGCGTGGGTCTGGGCTACGGCCCCGAGGACGACGGCTGGAACCACGGCCGCTGGATGGGCCCCTCGTGGATCCAGCGTGTCGACCACCATCTCGACGACCAGTCGGTCCAGGACAGGATGGCGTGGAGCATGATCGACCACGCCGCCCGGGCGACGTTCGACGGCCAGGTCGGCTACGGCATCTTCGAGCACTTCGCCCTCGGCCGACACGACCCGAGCGGCTTCGCCGATCTGTTCTCGACCGCGCCCTGACGCCGGGACGGCCCCACCACGGCGTGCCGGCTCAGGGAGCAGCGACGGTGACGGACAGCGGATTCGCCGCGGACTGCCAGACGAGACCCGGGAAGGTCGCATCGATCACGGTGAACCTGACCTGCACGACGCGGTTGTTGCCGCTGCGGCGATACCCCTGCGAGTGGAAGGTGACGGAGCCGGTGGCCGTCGACAGACCGAGGATGTCGGCGTCGCGCACCCACGTCGTCGACCCGTTCACCAGGTACTCGACAGCGACACGGACCTGGGCGTTGTCGAGCGGGACCCCGACGCCCCGCGTGACGTCCATGGGGACGTCCGCTCGCCAGTCGCTCCCACTGGTCGCCGTGCTCGCACCCGGCACCCACGCCGTGTAGATCGCCGTGCTCGGGGCGACCGTCGTGGTCGGAGCGATCGTCGTGGTCGAGGCGGTCGTGGTGGTCGTCGAGGTCGTGCTCGTCGTGCTCGTCGACGTCGTGGTGGTCGACACGGTGCTGCAGTCGGGCAGCGCGGTGGTGGGTACGGCGTCGACCGCGTCGGGGTTCCACTGGCGGACCTCGACCGTCGGTGGCGAGTTCAGGTGGAAGCGGTAGACCACCTCGGCCGACGTGCGAGCGATCACCGTGGTGTCGCCGGGCTCGCGCACCTCGGCCTCGTAGGTGGCGAACCGATCCAGGTAGAGGCACCCGTTGTCGGGGAACGCGTGCTGCGAGCACGAGACCGTGACCTCGAGCTCGTCGATGTCGAGGACCTGCGTCGGACAGGGCCCGCCGGGCACCGCGACGTCGGGGTTCGTGCGACCCAGCTCGACCGCCGCGTCGATCGCGCTGCTCGCGGCGTAGAGCTCGCGGCGGTCGTCCTCGACCGGCTTGGTGATCCGCGGCCCGAGCGCGACCAGGCCGAGCACGGCGGGCACGAAGAGTCCGAGGAACACCATGAACGCGAGCACCAGGGCGAGCGAGGCTCCCGCCTGGCCACGACGACGCCCGATCACGATTCCCGCTTCACGATCTCGAGGTGCTCGGTCCGACCCGACGGCGTGGTGATGCTCAGGTCGATCGCCTGCAAGCCGGGGTCGCTCGCCGGACAGGCGCCGGCGAACTGCGTCTGCAACGTGGGCACCGCGACGTCGGTGGGCGGCGTCCAGAATCGGACGTCGACGTCGATGGGGCCGTAGCCCGACCTGGTCGGCAGGCCGGAGTAGCTCCCGGCACCGGGGCAACCGGCCCGGGGCACGTAGGCCGACGTCGGGTCCTGGACCCGCTCGGCGGCGGTGCGCAACATCGTCTCGGCCACGGCCGACTCCTTGTGCCGCACGCTCAGGGTCATCGCGGTCCGGAGCCCGGAGTACGCGGCGATCGCGACCAGGCTCAGGATCAGGATCGCCAGCAGCGACTCGAGCAGGGTCTCCCCCACCTGCCCCCGGCACCGTGCGCGGCGCACCCGGTGTCCGCCGCAGCGGACGTGCTCAGCTGCCATCGATGATCACCGTCCCACCGCCCGAGGTCTGGAGGTTCTGACCGATCACCCGTCCGACGCGCATCTCTCCGCCGCCACCGCCGAGCACGACGTCGACCGACGCCGGCGCGTAGATCGTGCCGGTGAGCGAGGCGAGTTGTGCGTTGCCGAGGATGCTGAACTCCGCGGTGTTGGAGCGCGCCTGGAAGAACATGATGCCGGTGTAGGCACCCGAGCTCTGCGGCGACAGGTCGAGATCGGCCCCGTTGATCCGCACGTCCCCGATCTCGTTGTAGATCATGACGTCCGAGCCGACGACCGAACCGTTGTGGACCTCCATGCCGTCGCGCAGCACGTAGACGCCGGGTCGCAGCTCGAAGTCGCGCACTCCGCCACCGCCGAGAGCCGGCGGGAACTGGGTCGTGTAGATGCCCGGCTGGCAGACACGCACTCCGCTCTCGACCGGACAGTTCGTACGGACCGGGAGCGACGCCGTGTCGGGCGGCGGCAGGAACCTGAGCGGGTCGAGCAGCCGGGTCTGATACGTGCCGGGCTGGGTCTCGGAGTGCGTGGGGCAGCCGACGCAGGTGGCGCCCGCCTGCAGTTCGAAGTCGCCGCTGACCCGGAGACGGTAGGAGTCCGGGTGGCCAGGCGAACCGGGGCCCCCGGACAGCCGAACGGCGGCGGGCCCCGAGGACGGCCGGTTGATCAACGCGTTGCCGATCACCTGCAGCTGGCTGTTGCCACCCGCCTCGAAGGGGGTGTCGCCGCCCAGGGCGACGAACGTGGGCACCTCGAGCGGCGGTACCTCGACGGCCGGCCTGGTGAGCCGCCGTGCGCCGTCGAGCTCGAAGCCGAAGCTCGACGTGCGCGACACCTGCAGCGTGACCCGGCGTGGTGTGGTGCCCGGGGCGCAGGCCACAACGGTGCCGGTGTCGTCCTCGCAGGTCACCGTGGGCTGCACCTGCAGGTCGCCGACGACACGGCGAGCTCCGCCACCGGCGTCGCACCCGGTGCGCGTGAGTTGGTAGGTGCCCGACGGCGTCGCCTGCCACCGGTACTCGATGCGGGCGCCGCCGTCGGACGCCTGCACCGTGAAGAGGTGGTCTCCCGCTCCGGGCGCACATTCTGCGACCAGCCCGGACGCACCCTGGATGTCCCGGGCGAAGCGGATCGAGGTCCACTGTGCGGTCGTCGCGTCCTGCTGGCGCTCCTGGGCACCGTCCCCGATCGAGACGAAGCCCGTGAGGCTCATCGCCGTGACCGCGACGGCGACGAGCGCCATGACGAACAGCGAGACGAGCACCTCGAGGAGCGTGAAGCCGGCGGCCCCAGACCGCCGCCCAACTCGTTGCATGCGAATCAATCTAGAGGGATCGCACGCGTTTCCCTACGGAAACTTCTCGGGGAGAAGTACCCGTCCTGGTCCACCTCGCCGGTATTCGTGGACGCCGAGGGCGTCGCAGCCGGTCTGCGCAGGCCGAAGCGTGAGTCAGCTCGTCCCGTCGGTCCGCCGAGGGCCGACCTCGCACACCATCCTGGCGCCGGAAGTGTCCAGCGCTTCGGTCCGAGCGGCCACCTCGGTCGCCGACCATCCGATCTCGCCGAGCACTTGTGCGGTGTCGGCGCCCTTCGCTCGCGGCGCGACGGAGTACGACGGGGGCGTGCGGCTCAGCGACACCGGTGACGCCACCCCGTGGTAGTCACCGATCGACACCACGAGCTCACGCCACGCGACCTGGTCGTCCGCGAGTGCCTCGGCGATGTCGTTGACCGGCCCTGCCGGCACTCCGCACGCTGCGAGCTCGTCGAGCAGGCCCGATCGCTCGAGGCCCTTCATGGCCTCCGACAGGACGGCGATCAGCTCGGCCCTGTGGTGCACCCGGTCGGCGTTGGTGGCGAACCGGGGGTCGTCGCCCGCGTCAACGAGACTGAGCGCGGCGCAGAGCCGGCGGAATTGGCGGTCGTTGCCGGCAGCGATGAACACCGCCCCGTCCCGGGTGTCGAACGGCTGGTACGGCACGATCGAGGCGTGGCCCGAGCCGACCGGACCGGGCACCGCGCCGCTGGTGAACCATGCCGCGGCGTGCGGATGCAGGAGCCCGATGCCGGTGTCGAGCAGCGTGGCCTCGACCAGCTGACCGCGCCCGGACCGCTCGCGCTCGAGCAGGGCCAGCAGGATCCCGGTGAACGCGTGCAGCCCCGTCGTCTGGTCCACCACCGGGATGCCGACCCGCTCCGCCGGCCCTCCGTCGGGACCGTTGACGCTCATGAGCCCCGACGATGCCTGGAGGATGGCGTCGTAGCCGGGCCGACCGCCTTGGGGCCCCGAGCCGCCGTACCCGCTGATGCGGCAGTAGACCAGCTGCGGGAACGTCTCGAGGAGCTCGTCCGGGCCGAGCCCCCAACGCTCCATCGTCCCCGCGTTGAAGTTCTCGATGAGCACATCGGTCGAGGCGAGCAGCTCACGCACGACGTCGCGGCCGACCGCCGAACCGAGGTCCACGCACACGTTGCGCTTCCCCCGGTTGAGCCCGATGAAGTAGGACGCGGTGTCGCCCTCGAACGGAGGGCCCCAGCTCCTGGTGTCGTCGCCGGCGGGTCCTTCCACCTTCACCACACTGGCGCCGTGGTCGGCGAGGAGTTGGCCGGCGTACGGACCGGCCAGGACCCGCGACAGATCCAGGACCCGGATACCGTCCAGGCTCCCGGCGGTCTCGACCCCGGGCCGGTCCTCGGTCCTCACCGCCGGATCTCGACCGCCGTGCCGTGCTCCGCGGCCCGATAGCGGTCGGTGAGCCACATGTTGAAGCTGGCCAACACGGACTCCTGCCACGACATCCGTCCCCGCGGAGCGAACCGCGACTCCATGCCGCGCTGGACGGCGGTGTTCGCCGGGAGGTCCTGGTTGTTGAAGATCTCCACCCCTCGGATCGCCATGTCCAGCGTCTGGCGGAAAAGCGGCAGCTCCACCGTGCTCTTGGGGAAGACGTACGCCATCGTCAGGGTGTGAGTGGTCGCGCTGGTCGGCAGGACGGTGAACCAGAACGCCGAGTCGCACTGCACACCCATCAGCAGTCCCGGTGGCACGTAGGCGAACTGGACGCTGTCGCGCTCTTCGCGGGTCAGCGTCTCGATCGGCGGGAAGAGCGCCTTCTGGAGTGCGTTGAAGCCACCCTCGGGACCCATCGTCGGGTGGTGGCCGTACATGTAGTCCATGCCGCGCTCGTACGGCGCGTAGTTGATGGTCGAGCTCGGCGCGAAGTCGTGGATGATCGTGTGGAGGCGGTCCGGGTGGTAACCCTCCATGAAGTTCTCCACCATGATCTTCCAGTTGAACGGCAGGTCCTCGACGTTCTCGGGATCGACGGTGACCATCTCCTCGAAGTGCCAGTTCGACAGGAACTCCTCGAGCGGCCCCAGACGCGGGGCGAGCGGCTCGGCGTTGCCGTCCAGGTTGATGAAGATGAAGCCCAGCCAGGTCTCGACCCGGACGTTCGGGAGCTGGATGTCGGACTTCACGAAGCCTTCGGTCCGGTTCATCTCGGGGGCGGCGATGAGCCGCCCGTCGAGGTCGTACACCCACCAGTGGTACGGGCACTTGAACCGCTTGGTGTTGCCCTGCGTCTCGGGTGGAAGCTCGAGCCACTCCTCCTTCGGCCGCTCGGCAGGTGCGGTCACGCACATGCCGCGGTGCTGGCACACCGACGACATGACACGGATCTCACCCTCGGTGTTGCGCGTGACGATCAGCGGCTCGTTCAGCACGGTGATGGTGAAGTAGTCGCCCGGTTCCGGGACCTGGTCGACACGCCCGACGCAGACCCACTCACTCTCGAAGACGGCCTTCATCTCGAAGTCGTGGAACGCAGGATCGGTGTAGGCCGCCGGCGGCAGGGTCACCGCCGTCGCGAAGTCCTGGTCGGACGGCTCGAAGAGCTCGAGCGGGATCGGGCTCTTGATGGTCGGTCGGGGTGCGATGTCGGTCATCGGGTTCCTTCTTCTGGGAGGGGTCGGGCGTTTGGGAGGGGTCGGGAGACGTCGTTCCGGATCAACCGGATCGACGCACGAAGTCCAGGCCGAGCGCCCGCGGCTGGCGCAGGCTCCGGCTGAACAGGAGCATGGCCACCAGGGCCATGAGGTACGGCGAGGCGATGAGCAGCTGTGGGTTCAGCTCGATGCCGATCGCCGGCAGCGCGAGTCGCAGGGCGTCCATCAGCCCGAACAGCGCACAACCCAGCAAGGTGCCGCGCACCGACCATCCGCCGATGATGATCGCGGCGATGGCGATGAACCCGCGGCCGGCGACCATGTTCTGGCTGAACCCGCCGATGGCGCCGATGGAGAGGTACGCACCGCCCAGTCCGGCACACGCTCCGCCCAGGATCGTCGCCTGACGTCGCAGCTTGGCCACGTCGAGCCCGCTGATGTCCGCAGCGCGCGGGTCCTCACCGGCTGCCTGGACCTCGAGGCCCCAGCGCGTGCGGTTGAGCACCCACCACACGGCGGGGACGAGCAGGTACGCAGCGTAGAACGGCACACGCTGGGCGAAGAGCGCCTCACCCACGACGGGCACGTCGGCGAGTACCGGGATCCGCAGCACCCCGAACTGGAGGGACTCCATCTCGATCGACGCATGCAGGAACGAGGTCAGGCCGAGCACGAAGACGTTCAGCGAGAGCCCGACCACGAACTGGTTCACGGTGAGGGCGTGGGACAAGTACGCCTGGACGAGCGCGACCGCCACACCGCAGGCGATGCCGATGAGCAGGCCCAGGGCCGTCGAGTCGGTGATGTCCGAGCCCAGCGCCGCACCGAAGGCACCAGCGAGCATCCCGGCCTCGACCGAGATGTTGAGCGCCCCCGCCTTCTCGGCGATCAGCTCGCCCATGGCGACGAGCAGGAGCGGCACGGCCAGTCGGGCCGCGCTCTCGAGGATGAGGGCTGCGTTGGCGCTCACACGGTCTCCAGCGATGGGACGGGCGCGGGAGCGGATGCCCGCCGAGCGATCTCCGAGGCCCGGCGTGAGCGGCGCCTCTGCATGTACAGGGCCGGCAGCATGACGGCGAGCACGATCAGCGCCTGGATGACGCCGACGATCGACGAGTCCACCCCGGACGCCGCGAGCGAGCCGCCCCCGGCGCGCAACGCTCCGAAGAGGAACGCGACGACGATGGCCGTCACGGCGTTGTAGCGGGCGACGAGCGCGACGAGCAGGCCCTCCCAGCCGAAGTTCCCGGCCACTGCGGGCGTCACCCGCATCGCGGTACCGCTGAGCACGATGCCGCCGGCGAGGCCGGCGAAGGCCCCCGACAGGACCAGCGCCGAGGCGCCCATCACGATCGGCCGGACGCCTGCCCGACGGGCGGCGCGGGGGTTGTGGCCGAACATCCGGAGTCGGAACCCCCAGCGGCTGCGGGCCAGCAGGAACGCGACGACGACGGCGAGCACCACGCCGATGAGCACGCCGGCGTGGAGCCGGTACCCACGTCCCGACAGCAGTGCCGGCAGCTGGGCGGCTCGGTCGATGGCGTCGGTCTGGGGCGAGGCGGCCTGGATCGAGCCCTCCGGGATGTTCTCCTGCAGGAGGCTGGGCTGGTTCACCAGGTACGAGACGAACGCGACCGCAAGCAGGTTGAGCAGCAGCGTCGAGACGACCTCGTTGACGTTCGAGACGTAGCGCAGCACCGCTGCGATGCCGGCCCACGCCGCCCCGCCCAGAGCGGCACCTGCCAGGACGATCGGCACCATGATCCACGACGGCCCCGAGAGGGTGGTGCCGACCACGACGCCGAAGGTCGCCCCGAGCAGCACCTGGCCTTCCTGGCCGATGTTCATCAGACCGGCCCGGCCGGCGATGCAGGCGCCGATGGCGACGACGAGGATGGGCGCGGTGTGGTTGAGCGACGTGACGATCGCCGAGGTGGAGCCGATGCTGCCCCGGGCGAGCAGCTCGAACGCTTCACCCGCGGGCCGATCGGCCAACGCCAGGATCAGGGCGGCGAGCGCCAGCGCGGACAGGATCGCCGCAGCGACGAGACCGATGTAGACGAGGGCGCTCGTGAGCCGCTGGCGGCGCTCGTCCGTCATGCCGGAGCGAGGGATCACGACATCGGTCATGCGGCGGTCCCTCCCATCAGGAGCCCGAGGCGGTCGACGTCGAGCTCATGACGCGGCATCTCCCCGATGATCCGCCCGCGGTAGATCACGAGGATCCGATGCGCCAGCGCGAGGATCTCGTCGAGCTCGGTGGACACCAGCAGCACCGCGGTCCCCCGCTCCGCCTCCTGGCGGAGTCGGCCCCACATGTACTCCATGGCTCCGATGTCGAGACCCCGGGTCGGTTGGGCCGCGACGATGACGTCCGGGCGACGAGCGAGCTCACGAGCGAGCACCACCTTCTGCTGGTTGCCGCCGGACAGGGTCCACATCGGGGCGTGGATGTCGACGACGGAGATGTCGAACTCGGCCACCCGCGCCATGGCGACGTCGTCGAGGAGACGTCGGCGCAGCGTGCGACCTCGCGTGACGCTGTCGAGGTCGTTCAGCACCAGGTTCTCGGCGACGCTCATGTCGAGCACGCAGCCCGAATCGTGTCGGTCGGCGGGGATGACGCCCAGGCGGTCGAGCGGCAGCGGGCCCTCCCGGCCGTCGTCGATCGTGGTGAGCAGCTGACCGCCGTGTGGCCGGAGGAGGCCGGACAGCACGTCGACGAGCGCGTCCTGGCCGTTGCCCTCCACGCCGGCGATGCCGACGATCTCGCCTGCTGCGACCTCGAGGTCCAGGCCGTCGAGGAGAAGCTGATGTGCCTCGCCGTCGACCCGGAGCCCACGGACGGCGAGCGCGACGCGCCCGGTGACGGCGTCGCCCGAGCCGGGGGGTTCCTCGACCTTGCCGAGGCCCACGCCGGCGGCGTCCTCCTGCACCTCGAGCTCGCGCCCGAGCATCATCGCGGCGAGCGACGCTGCGTCGCAGGCCGCCGTCGCTTCCTGGGCCACCGATCGTCCGGCGCGCAGCACGTTCACCCGATCGGTGGCATGGAGGATCTCCTCCAACCGGTGGCTGATGAGCACCGCCGCTCGGCCGTGGTCCTCGACCAGACCTCGCAACACCTCGAAGAGCCGCCGGGACTCGATCTGGGTCAGCACCGAGGTGGGTTCGTCGAGGATGACGACCTTGGGGTCGGCACGGAGGCACTTGATGATCTCGACACGCTGGCGCTGACCGGCCGAGAGCTCGTCGACGCGTGCCAGCGGATCGACGTCGAGGCCGTACCGCTCTGCGATCGTCTCGACCCGGGAGATCGCCGCGTCGCGGTCGAGCGCGACGTGCTCGCCCAGCACCACGTTCTGCCACACGGCCAGGCGTCCGACGAGGCTGAAGTGCTGGTGGACCATCCCCACCCCAGCCGCAGCCGACGCCGCCGGGTCACCTCCGGTGAGCGGGACCCCGTCGACGAGCACCTCTCCGTGGTCGGCGCGCTCCGCGCCGATGACGACCTTCATCAGGGTCGACTTGCCGGCCCCGTTCTGTCCGAGGAGGCCGACGATCTCGCCGGCGCTGACATCGAGGTCGACGTGGTCGCACGCGACCAGTGACCCGTAGCGCTTCGTGATCCCGCTGAGCTGCAGCAGGGGGCGCGCCGGAGGCCCGGAGGCCTCCGGCGCGTTCGCGCCCGGTGTGGGGGTCAGCCGGTGCACGATGTCCCGGTCAGGATCCGAGGTGAGCGTCGAGCTCACCCGCTGCGAGCTGCTCGGAGAAGTCATCCAGCGTCGCTTGCTCCTCCGGGGTCGCGTCGCACACGACGGCGCCGATGCCCACGCCGTCGCCGGCCCCGAACACGCCGAGCGACTCTCCTTCGGTCATCTCACCGGCGGCGTAGGCCTTGATGACCTGCTCGAGGTAGAGGCTGGGGTTGTAGAGGATGGACGCTGCGAAGTCGGCGCTGGTGTCACCGCAGCGGTCGATCGAGGTGGCCGTCGCCGGCACGCCGGCGTCGTTGGACGCCTTCACCGCCGCGGTGACCGCTCCGCCGAGGTACGGGTACATGAGAGAGCAACCGTTGGCCGCCAGCGACGATGCCGCTTCCTGGGCGAGCGCGGCGTCCTCGAAGCTGCCGGTGTAGGTGACCATGAGCTCGAAGGACTCGTCGACCAGCGCCAGTCCCTCGCGCATGGCCGCTTCTGCGCTCTGCACGAACGGGAGCTCGGGGCCGGCGACGATGCACGCCTTCGTGGCGCCGGTGCGCTGCAGCACCAGCGCACTGGCGATCCCACCCATGAGGTGGGCGTGCTTCTCGTTCGCTCCGACCGTGGCGTAGGTGTCCGTCGACGGCGGCGCGGCGGTCACCACGAGGAAGTCGATGTCGGCGAACTCCGGCGACTCCGACACCGGGATCATCCCGCCGCTCAGCTCGGACCCACCGGCGATGATCAACGAGGGAGCCTGGCGAGCCAGGTTCTCGAAGGTCTCCTGCGCAGCGCTGGGGTTCACCTTGTCGACGACCACGACGTCGTACCCGGCCGCTTCTGCGGCCGCCTCGATGGCGTCGACCTGGCCCTGGTAGTAGCCGCCGTCGTTGCGATCACCGGCCACGGCATAGGCGATCGTGCCCTTGGACTCGGCCGCGGACTCGTCGCCCGACGCAGCGCCGCTGTCGTCGGACTCGCCGCACGCGGCGAGTCCCAGCAGCAGCACGCTGGTCATGACGATCACGATCCTCTTCGAGATCACTGACTTCTTCGAGATCACTGAACTAGCTCCTTCTACGTGCCCGAGGGCGTGGTTGGTTCAATCGATGACCTGGATCGCCAGCGGACCCGGCCCGCCTCGGCTGATCGCGATGAGATCCATGGGGCATGCCGAGAGCACGACGACGACGTCGAGCTCGGCGCGCAGCACCAGCTGGTCGCCTGCGGCGCTCGGCGACTCGCCATAGGCGATGGTCCCGTCGGCCGTCGGCGGCGTGTTCATGAAGACGTTGACGGGCTGCGGGACCACGGTGAGCTCGATGCCCAAGGGAGCCAGTGCCCCTGCCAGGTTGTCGGCGCAGCTGCGATGGCCCTCGTCGGCGCCGAGCTGCCGGTAGCGCTCCGCGTCGCATGCGGCGATCAGCAGGTCGTGCACCCCGGGCGACGTGTCGGACTCGATCGTCAGGATCGGCCGGCGCGCCGTCGTGTAGAAGCTCTCGCCGACGGCCGGGAAGAGTCGTCGGAGTGCCGAGCGCGTGTGCGAGGCGCTGAGATGCTCGGTGGGATCGTCCGCGACGAACGCGAACAGATCACCCACCTGGCCGCCGAAGGGGTCCTCGACGACCACTCTCTGACCGGCGCGTGCGTGCGTCAGCACCGCCTCCCCCGCTTCCACCATCGTCCTCGTACTGCTCACTCGTCCCCCTTCGCCCTGATGCATGGACTGACTGTCCTACAAACAGACCAACGATCTGTATCCCCCGTGTTGCAACCGCGTTAACTCGATCCCCGGAGGAGCGAATCGACGACCCGACGCTTGTGGTCGTAGGCATCCGCCGCTGGTTCGCCGCGCTCGAGCGCGTCCACGACCGCTGCTTCCCCTGCGGCGTACCGACGTGCCTCGGCCAGGACCGAGGCCGCGTGATCGGCGGACAGTGCCACCAGTCCCCCGGCGTCCGACACGACGAGGTCTCGACACGCGACCCGTACGCCGCCGATCTGGACCGGCTCGCCCATCGAGGCCACTCGGATCGCACGACCGGGACCGACCGTGCAGACCGAGCGCGCCCAGAGCGCTGGTGCGCCCGTGGGCAGATCCGCGAGATCACGGGCGAGCCCGTCGACGGCGATCGCAGTCACCGACGCACGCAAGGCGGCGGCTGTCAGGATCTCTCCCCAGACCGCGCCGGGGATGTCCGCGGCTCCTGCGAGGACGAGGGTGTGACCGGCCAACGCACCCGAGTCGCACAGCTCGAACAGCTCGGCGAGCCCACCGCCCCCGGCGCTCGCCTCGACCTCGACGGTGAACGCCGGGCTGACCGTCGGGGTCGTGGAACCTCCCAGGTGAGCGAGCGGCGGGCTGAGCCAGCCGCGCTCGCCGCGCAGCAGGAGCACGTCCGCGACGGCCGTCGACGGCGCGCCCTCGTCGAGCGGGGCGGCCGTCGACAAGCTGTCGGCCGGTTCGATCTCGTGCGGTCCGGAGTCAGCCATCGAGGCCCACCTCTCGCACGACCTCGGTCTGCGCCAGCAGGTGCTTGCGGATCTTGCCGACCGACGTCCGGGGCAGCTCTGCGACCTGACGGTAGGCGTGGGGTCGCTTGCTCGGAGCGAGCCGGCTCGCAGCCCACGACGGCAGCTCGGTGACCTGCGCGGTCGGAGCTCCTCGCTGGAGGACGACGTAGGCGAGCGGCACCTCGTCACGGACGGGGTCGGGTGTGGCCACCACCGCCACCTCGAGGACGTCAGGGTGCTCGGCGAGCACGGCTTCCACCTCGAGCGCAGACACGTTCTCGCCGGCGACCTTCAGCATCTCGCCGGCGCGACCGTCGAAGTAGAACCGACCTTCGTCATCGACCGACGCACGGTCCCCCGTGTCGAACCAGACGGACCCGTCCGCTTCATGACGGCGGATGGCTGCAGCCGTGCTGGCCGAATCGTCGAGGTACGACAGGAAGAGCTCGTAGCCGGGGCGGCCGAGCACCAGCAGACTGCCCGTCACACCGGGGGCGGCGGGTGCGTCGCGCTCGTCGTCCCACACCACGACCGTGCAGCCGAGCGACGCCACGCCCATCGACCGCAGGGTCGGATCGAGCACCGGGCGGGTCAGCACCGCCGGCAGGGTCTCGGTCATCCCGTAGAGCTGCCGCGGACTGCAGCCGAGCACCTCGGTGATGTCGCCGTGCTGTGCGGCCGTCAGGTTCTGGGCGCACCAGACGTGTCGCAGGCGTCCCCCGGTGACCCGACCCTGTCCACGAGCGAGGATCATCCGCACCGGCGCGGCGAACAGGCTGGCGTGGGTCGCACCGAGACGGGAGGCCTGGCCGGCGAAGCGACTCGCGGAGAACGCCGGCACCAGGGCGACGCTCGCCCCGACGCTGATCGCCGAGGCCACCGAGTAGTACTGCGCGTTCGCGTGGAAGAGCGGGAGCACCACCAGTTGGCGGTCGTCGGGGCCCAGCTGTGCGGCCGCCGCCATGACCTCTCCGGCGAAGTGGTAGTTGGCCTGGGTGAGCACGACACCCTTGGGCTCGGAGGTGGTGCCGGAGGTGAACATCACCGCCGCACGGTCGAGCGGCCGCGGTGTGGTGTCGGGCTCGAACCGGGGACCCCGCAGCTCCCGGAGCGTCGTGTCGGCCTCGTCGATCTGGTGCGACGGCACCTCGACGCCGAGCTCGGCCGCGGTCCGGACCCCTGATCGGTGGGGCTCGGCGCGCTCGACCGAGCCGATGGTCAGCGCCGGGCGTGTGCGACGGAGCTGCGCCGCCTGCTCGATGGCCGCCGCTCGCGGATCGGCGGGAACGATCCATGCGCCGAGCTGGGTGCAGGCGAGCCACACGGCCACGAAGGCGGGGCTGTTGGCGAGCACCAGGTGCACGGCCGAGCCCGCGGCGACGCCCCGCGACCGCAGCCCGCCGGCGACCTCGCCGACCACTGCGTCGAACTGCTCGTAGCTCCACTCGGTGGTGACGCCCTCGACGCCTTCCCAGACGAGGAAGGGCGCGCTCGCACGTCGGGCGACCGCTCGACGCCACAGTCCGGCGAAGGTACCCGTGGGCACGGGGCGTTGCATCAGCTCGCGACGTCCGACGGCGTGGGGACCGGGCCGTAGCCCCCGCCACCCGGGAGGTCGAGGCGCACGACGTCGCCCGGCGCGAGCGTCATGCGCTGCTGGGTGACCACCGGCTCTCCGTTCACGCTGAAGGAGCCGGCCGCGCCGGGTTCCCCGCCGAAGAACCCGGCAGGACCTCGGGCGAGACGGCTGACGACCGCGTTGAGCTGCCAGGGGTGCGAGGCATCGACGGTGAACTCGATCGTCTGACCCTGCCCGCCCGGCTGCCGGCCGCCGCCACCCGAGCCGTCGCGGAGCTCCTTGCGGAGGAAGCGCAGTGGTGCCGAGGCCTCGACGACCTCGACGGGCACGGCCGAGACGCCGGTGGGGTACGACGTCGCGGACAGGCCCGGCTTGGTAGCGCGAGCCCCGACGCCCCCGGCGTAGGTGAACATCGCGGTGATGAACGGCGAGCCGTCGTCGTGGGTGCCGTTGACCTGCATCGTCCAGACGGCGCCCGCCCCCTCGGCGATGACCTGGTCGGGCACGACCTGGGAGAGCGCGCCCAGCAGCGGCATCGGGAGGAACATCCCGACGACGTGACGCGCCGTGCCGGGCATGGGCGACACCGCGTTGACGATCGAGCCCTCGGGTGCCTCCATCCGGATCGGCGCGAGGCTGCCGGCGTTGTTCGGCACGTCGGGGTTCAGCACGCTACGGATCGTGAAGGTCGTATAGGCGTGGGTGTAGTTCCGCGCCACGTTGATGCCCCAGGGGCTCGCCCCGGAGGTCCCGGCGTAGTCGACGACGATCTCGCCCTGGTCAGGATCGACGGTGAGGGCGACGGCGATGGTGATCTCGGAGCCGTCGGCCAGGTCGAGCACCGAGGTCGCCTCGAACGTCCCGGCGGGCAGCGCCCGGATCGCCTGACGCGTCGCCGACTCCGATCGTTCGATGATCTCGTCGGCGAGTCCCTCGATGTCGTCCAGGCCGTGGGTGTCCATCAGGCGCAACAGGCGCTGCGCCCCGACCTCACCCGACGCGACCTGTGCGTGGAGATCGCCGGCCATGTGCTCCGGCTGTCGCACGTTCGACAGGATGAAGCGCCAGACGTCGGGGTTGCGCTCGCCGCCCACCAGCAACTTCGAGATCGGGATCCAGAGGCCCTCTTCGAAGACGTCCCGGCCACCCGCGCCGATCCCGTAGCCGCCGACGTCGGTGTGGTGGATGGTGGAGCCGAAGAAGGCCACCACCTGCTCGTCGCGGAAGACGGGGCAGAGCACCGTCACGTCGAGGAGCTGTCCCGCGGTCTTGTACGGGTCGTTCGTGATCAACACGTCGCCGTGCACCAGGGTGTCGACCGGGAACTCGGCCAGCATGGCGCCGGCAGAGGCCGCCAGGCTATTGATGTGGCCGGGCGTCCCGGTGATCGCCTGCGCGACCATGCGTCCGCGGCGGTCGAACAGGGCGTTCGCCAGGTCCCCGGCCTCGCGGACGATCGGGCTGAACGCCGCCCGCTGCAGCGCCTTCGCCTGCTCGTTGACCGTGGCGATGAGGCTGGCCCAGAGGACCTCGAGCTCGATGGCGTCCATCAGATCTCCTTGGTGTTCTCGGTGGAGGCTGATCGGGTGGCGACGATGGCGCCGTCGGGCAGCACGGTCGCGTCCCAACCCGGCCGCAGCACGGCGGTGGTCTCCCGTTCCTCGATGAGCGCGGGACCCGCGATGCGACCGCCGGCGGCGAGATCGTTGCGTCGGTACACCGGCGTGCTCACCGGTGCGACACCCCGAGCGAACTGCGCAGGTCGATGACGATCCGGTGCCGGCGACTCCGGGCTGGCGACGATCTCGCGGCTGTCGATCTCCGGCGACGCCGCGGAGGCAGCGAGACGCCACGTGACGACCTCGACCCCGACGTCCGGGATGGCCATGCCGAAGATGCGGGTGTACTCGGACTCGAAGCGTGCCACGAGATCTACGTCGTCGACCGGCCACTCGACCGCGCTGGCAGCCGCCGGCAACCAGATCGTGATCTCGTTGCCCTGGCCGACGTATCGAGCATCGACGCCGTAGCGGAACGTCACGTCGTCGGGCGAGATGCCCGCGCCCTCGAGCACCCTGCGGCCTTCGGCGCGCAGCTCGTGGAGGATCTCGTCGCGGGCCGACTCGAGGATCCCGTCCACCGGCATGACCTTCGAACGAGCCAGGTCGATGCGCACCGGCGACACGAGCGTCCCGAACGCCGAGAGCACCGACGCGTTGACCGGGAACACCACACGGGTCGCCTCGAGCAGCTCGGCGACGCCGCACGCATGCACCGGTCCGGCCCCACCGAACGCGATGAGCGGCACCCCACGGAGGTCGACGCCGTGCTCGATGCCGTGCATGCGTGCCGAGGCGGCCATGTTCTGGTTGACCAGCTCGTGGATGCCTGCCGCGGTGTCGAGGTCCGAGAGCTCGAGCGCGACGGCCAACTTGCCGATCGCAGAGCGAGCGGCGTCGACGTCGAGGCGCATGTCGCCACCCAGGAACCAGTCGCCGTCGAGGTAGCCGAGCAGCAGATCCGCGTCGGTGACGGCGGCGTCGGTCCCACCGCGGCCGTAGCAGGCAGGACCGGGGTCCGCTCCGGTCGAGTCGGGCCCGACCTTGAGCAGTCCGAGGCTGTCGACGCGGGCGATGCTGCCCCCACCGGCGCCGATCTCGACGAGGTCGACCGACGGGACCGAGACCGGGAACCCGGAGCCCTTCTTGAACCGGTAGATGCGGGCGATCTCGAAGGTGTTCGAGAGCTCGGGCTCGTGGCCCTCGATCAGGCACGACTTCGCCGTCGTCCCGCCCATGTCGAAGCAGAGCAGCCGGTCCTCGCCCAGTCGCCGCGAGTACCAGGACCCGGCGAGGGCGCCGGCGGCGGGACCCGACTCGACGAGGCGGATCGGCACCTGCTTGGCGTCGGTCGCTGCGACGACCCCGCCGTTCGAGAGCATCATCAGCACCCCGCTGCCGAAGCCCTCGTCGCTCAACCAGCCCTGCAGGTCGTCGAGGTAGGGACCGATCACCGGCATCGTCGCTGCGTTGCAGGCCGTCGTCACCATCCGCTGGTACTCGCGGATCTGGGGAGCGACCTCGGCCGAGATGCACACCGGCACGTCGAGCGCGGACGCCAGGTGCTGGGCCACCGACCGTTCGTTGGTCGAGTCGGCGTACGCGTGCAGGAAGCAGACGGCGACCGCCTCGACGTCGGCGGCGGCGAGCCGCTCGGTGAGCGCGTCGAGGTCGGCGCTCGACGGAGCGGTGTGCACGACGCCTTGGGCCGTCGTCCGCTCGTCGAGCTCGAACACCCGCGATCGGGGGATCGGCGGCGGCGGGAACTCGATCTGCAGGTCGTACATGTCGTAGCGGTGCTCGCTGCGGATCAGGAGCGTGTCGCCGAACCCGTCGGTGGTCACCAGCGCGGCGCGGCCCGTCTTGCCCTCGATGAGCGCGTTCGTGATCAGGGTCGTGGCGTGCACGATCGGTTGCGTGATGTCCTCAGGGCGCACTCCCGCCTTGGCGAGCAGCTGCCGCACGCCGCGCTGCACCCCTTCCAACGGCGCCGACGGGGTCGTCAGCGTCTTGTCGACCACCACCGTCCCCTGCTCCGCGTCCACCAGCACGACGTCGGTGAACGTCCCGCCGATGTCGACAGCGAGTCTCCAGTTGCCCATGCGTGTCTCCTTACGAGTCGGTCCGCGGCGGTGCGAACACATCGACGATCCAGCACTCGTCGACCTCGTCGTCCCCGTGGAAGACGGAGTCGCCGTGCCAGACACCGCGGCGGGCGAGGTAGATGTCGCCCGGGCCCAGCACGGTGCGCTCGGTCGCGCCCTCGGGGCCGATGGCGAAATCGAGGCGGCCGCGGACGATGATGCCGAACTGCTCGTTGTCGAGGTGCCGGTGCAGGAACGACCCGCTCGAGCCCCCGGCGATCTTCCAGAACCACACCTGCATGTGGTCGCCGTCGATGACCCGGCGACGGAAGCCGACCCGACCGGTCTCGGAGAAGGCGGCGTCGTCCAGGAACCAGACGTGGGACAGCGTGTCCTCGACCGTCGGCTCGGTCACCGGGCAGCCTTCGACGAGGTGACTTCGAGTTGCCACGAGGTCCGCACCGCGCCGTATCGGCGACGGTCGGCGTCGAGGTCGAGGCCACGGACGATCGCCTCGTGCTCCTCGGCCCCCCACTGGTCCGGCGGCACGAGCCACATCACCTCGAACTCGTTGCCGTCGGGGTCCTCGGCGTACAGGCTCTTGTTGACACCGTGGTCGCTCTGACCGACGAGTGCACCGGCGGACTCGAGGGCGGTGCGTGCCGCCTGCAGGTCACCGAGCGTCGGGACCTCCCATGCCAGGTGGTAGAGCCCGATCGACCGGCCACGGGAGGGCCGTGCCGCACCTGCGCCGATCGTGAAGAGGGCGAGGTCGTGGTGGTTCTCGGAATGCTTGGCCCGCAGGAAGGCGAACCGGTTGTGCGGGTCCCGGATCACCGTCCGGAAGCCCAGCACGTCGCGGTAGAAGCCGGCGACGGCGGCAGCATCCGAGACGTAGAGCACGGCATGGTTCAGTCGCGTGATGTTCAAGAGCTCCGCCAGGTGGTCGATGGACTGTCAGACTGTTGGTCTGACAATAGCACCATCGCCCAGGATGACAAGTGTCTCTTTGGCCGTTGCGTCCACTGGTTGCGGTCACCAGAAGACGCTGTGACTCACAACAACCGCGCCACCATCTGCTCCTCGACGTCCCCCAGGTGGTCCCTCGCCGCCCCCTCGGTGCCGTCCTCGTCCCCCGCGACCACCGCGCCTGCGATCCGCCGGTGCGCGGCGGTCGAGGCAGAGATGATCTCCTCGACCACCGATCGGTTCTGGTCGGAGTTGAGCAGGGTGGCGAACTCCTCAGAGGCGAAGAGGCTGTCGAGGACCTTGCCGAACAGCTCGGCGAGCGTTGCGTTGCCGCACGCCGTGGCGAGGGCCCAGTGGAACTGGCGGTCGAGCCGGCGGAACTCCTCGAGCCCCATTCCCTCGTGGAAGTGGCCGGCGATCTCGGCGATCTCGGAGCGCTGCTGCGGCGTGGCATTGCGAGCAGCCAGCCGGGCGATCGGCACCTCGACGATCTGACGAACCTCGAAGAGCTCGGCCACCCGCCGCTTGCGGTGATCGGCGTGGTCGAAGCGGACCTCCGGCAGTCGCTCGGCGACATAGGACCGGTTCCCGCGCTTCTCGACGAGACCGACGGTCAGGAGCGCTTGCACGGCTTCGCGGATCGACGTCCGGGCCACGTCGAACTGCTCGGCCAGCTCGCGCTCGGAGGGCAGGGGTGTCCCGGGCGCCATGTCGCCGGTCGCGATCGCACCCTCGATGGCCTCGCGGACGGCGGAGGCCACCGTCCGGCGAGGGATGGGGGCAAAGGGTGTGGTCACGTCGGGCATAGCCGGTCTCCTCGGGTCGAGCCGCCTGGCATGCGCACAGTCTGTCAGACCGCCACACCAATTTCCCCCATCCGAACACATCAGGAGCTATGGTCAGACCAACAGTCAAATTGACCAAGGAGCACACCATGACCCCACCGATCGGAAGCCTGCTCATCGGATCGTCGAACGTGGACGTGATGAAGGAGTGGTACCGCGCGGCGTTCGACACGACCGAGAACGACGGCGGCGCCTTCGAGTTCGGACCCGTCCAGCTCTTCATCGAGGAGCACACCGAGGTCTCTGGCCCCACCGCCGAGCCCGCCCGCTGCATCATCAACCTGAACGTCGACGACTGCAGAGCCATCGAGACCCACCTGCGGGCACAGGGGGTCACCTGGGTCCGCGAGGTCGAGCAGATGCCCTTCGGGCTCATCGGAACCGTCGCCGACCCCGACGGGAACCTCGTCCAGGTGATCCAGTGGGGCGCCGAGCCCGGCGAGCACTGAGACCGACCTGCACGCGACACCGGGGGCGCCACGGCGCCCCCGGTAGCGTCGGGAGACAGCATGACGACATGGACCACACGCCTCGATGCACCCGGCCGAGGCCCTCGGGTGGCGATCAAGGACCTCATCGATGTCGAAGGCGTCCCGACCACCGCGGCAAGCCCGGCGGTCGCTGCGACCGCGATGCCGGCGGCGACCGACGCCCCGTGCCTGGCCGGTTTGCGGGCCGGTGACGCCGCCATCGTGGGCAAGGCCAACCTGCACGAGCTCGCCTTCGGCGGCACCGGCGTCAACAGGTGGTTCGGCACCCCCCGCAACCCGCTCGACGAGCGGCGCATCCCCGGCGGGAGCTCCAGCGGCAGTGCCGTCGCCGTCGCCACCGGCGAGGTCGACTTCGCGCTCGGCACGGACACCGCCGGCTCCATCAGGACGCCGTCGGCGTGCTGCGGAACGGTCGGACTGAAGACCACGCACCGCCGTATCCCCACCGAGGGCGTGCGTCCCCTGGCACCCTCGCTCGACGTGGTGGGCCCGATGGCCCGCGACGTCGCCGGAGTGGTGACCGGAATGGAGATGCTGGACCCGACCTTCTCGATCCACGACGCCGAGGTCGCGTCGAGCGTGGGACGGGTTCGGGTGCCGGGAACGGACCCGAGGATCGATGCCGCCATCGACCGTCTGCTGCACGCGGCAGGGTTCGAGGTCGTCGAGATCACCCTCACCGGGTACGCCGCTGCCGTCACCGCCGGCGTGACCGTGCTCATGGCCCAGGCTTGGGCGGTGAACGGCCACCTCCTGAGCGAGCAACCCGAACGACTGAGCCCCGATGTGGTCGAGCGACTCGAGCAGGGCAGCCGCACCACGACATCGGCGACCATCGAGGCCGAGCGCACCCGCGCCGACTGGCAGAGGGAGCTGGCCGCCGCCTGGACCAGGACACCGGCGCTGGTGTGGCCCGTGTTGCTCGAGTCACCACGTGGCATCGACGAACCGGCCCAGGACACCCGGACGACCAACGTTCCGGTCAACCTCGCCGGGTGCCCTGCGCTCGCGCTCCCCGCCCCGCTGGACGACGGCTTCCCCGCCAGCCTGCAGATCGTGGGTCCCCACCGCAGCGAAGCGATGCTCTGTGCGACCGGTCAGGTGCTGGAGTCGGCCGCCGGCACCCTGTGACGCCGGCGGACGCTGTGGGCCCTGGGACCCTGTGACGCTGCATCCCCATCAACGGGCGCTCTCGCGGCCGCTCCGTCACAGCAGTTAGCCTTCGCCCAGTGCGTCAGATCCTCGCGATCAGGGGACGCGACACAGCGGGTCCCTCGGACGGCCTCGAAGTTCCGGCTCCGCACGCCCGTCATCGATGCGGGCTGTCGCGGCCATGAGCAGGCTCAGTCGCCGCCAGCTGATCGCCGCAGGAGCGGGCGCCGCAGGAGCGGTCGCGACCGGCCTGGTGCTCGACCAGTACCTCTGGCCGCTGCTCGACAAGGAGGACCTGATCCCCGGCTCACCGCCGACGGTCGTGCTGGAACCGCAGGCGTGGACCGACACTCCGGACAGCTTCCGCTTCGCCGTGATCGGTGACAACGGCAGCGGCGGACGTCAGGCGATGGCGGTCGCCGAGGAGATGGCCCTGACCTACCGGTCCACACCGTTCGGCTTCGTGTCGCTGCTCGGCGACATCAGCTACTACGGCAGCTTCAAGAAGCGGTTCCACGACGTGTTCCGTGAACCGATGGGGCCTCTGATCGACGCGGGCGTCGACTTCGAGCTCGCGATCGGCAACCACGACACGGCGCTGAACCACTCCGACGCGAGCATCGAGGCCATCGAGGAGGAGCTGCGGCTGCTCGGCACGCCCGGTCGCTATTACAAGGTCACCCACGGCCCGGCGGACTTCTTCTACCTCGACTCGAGCGTGCCCGGCCTGTTCGGACCGGGGTCGTCGGAGCAGCGCAACTGGTTGGACGACGAGCTCGCCGGATCCACGAACCAGTGGAAGATCGTCGCGCTGCACCACCCGCTCTACTCGTCGGGACGCCACGGTCCCACCTTCGGTGCACGTCAGCAGCTCGAGCCCATCCTCGTACGACGCAAGGTCGACCTGGTGCTCGCCGGACACGACCAC
>JAEWED010000097.1 GCA_023389745.1 Actinomycetes bacterium | reverse complement strand
CCGCTACAGCACCGCCTTCGACCGCTGGATGGCGATCGGCGCCGCCGATCTGGTCGACCGTGCCGGCGCCGTGCTCGACCAGGTGGGTCTCGGCGTCGACCTGGACCGGACGATGACGTCGCTGTCGGGCGGCCAGGCCGCCCGCGCCGGGCTGGCCTCGCTGCTGCTCAGCCGCTTCGACGTGCTGCTGCTCGACGAGCCGACCAACGACCTGGACCTGGCGGGGCTGGAGCAGCTCGAGCGCTTCGTCGACGACGCACCCGTCGGGATCGTGGTGGTCAGCCACGACCGCGAGTTCCTGTCGCGCACCACCCGGTCGATCCTCGAGCTCGACCTGCACCAGCAGTCGGTGGCGCGCTACGGCGGCGGCTACGACGCCTACCTCGTGGAGCGTGAGCGGGACCGAGCGCACGCTCGGGAGCGCTACGAGGAGTACTCGGACCGGGTCAGCGACCTGACCGAACGCGCCCGCACGCAGCGCGCCTGGGCCGACAAGGGCGCGCGCACCGCCCGTCGTGACCGCTCCGAGCGCGACAAGTTCATCCGCCACCACGACATCGCCACCTCGGAGCAGCTCGCCGGCAAGGCCCGCCGCACCGAGCGCATGCTCGAACGCCTCGAGGTGGTCGACGAGCCCCGCAAGGAGTGGGAGCTGCGCATGTCGATCGCGGGTGCTCCCCCGTCGGGCCGGGTGGTCGCCGTGCTGAACGGCGCGACCGCGCAGCAGGGCAACTTCGTGCTCGGGCCCGTCACGCTCCAGGTCGGCCGGGGCGACCGCGTGGCGATCACCGGTCCGAACGGATCGGGCAAGACCACGCTGCTGTCGCTGCTGCTCGGTCGGACCGCAGCGACGTCGGGCTCGGCGACCCTGGGCGCCAGTGTCGAGGTCGGCGAGATCGACCAGGTGCGAGCCGCGTTCCTGGGCGACGACTCGCTGATCGACTCCTTCGCCGACGCGATGCCCGATCTGCCCTCGTCCGAGGTCCGCACCCTGTTGGCGAAGTTCGGCCTGGGCGCCGAGCACGTCGGGCGGCCCGCTGCGTCGCTCTCACCCGGCGAGCGGACCCGCGCCGGGCTGGCCCTGCTGCAGGCCCGCGGGGTGAACCTGCTGGTGCTCGACGAGCCGACGAACCACCTCGACCTGGCGGCGATCGAGCAGCTCGAATCGGCACTCGACGCCTTCGACGGGACCGTTCTGCTGGTCACCCACGACCGTCGACTGCTCGACAACGTCACCACGACCCGACGCCTCGAGCTCGACGACGGCCGGGTCGCCGAGCGCTGAGGTGTGTCGATCCCGGCCGATGTGGGGACCGCTACCGTGAGCGCCATCGACGTCGACGGAGGTACATCGTGATCAAGGGCTTCAAAGAGTTCGTGCTGCGCGGCAACGCGATCGAGCTGGCGGTCGGCATCGTCATCGGTGCCGCCTTCACCCAGGTCGTCAACGCCGTCGTCGAGGGCATCGTCAACCCGCTCGTCGGGCTGATCCTGCCCGGTGAGGTGAAGGACCTCGCGAAGAAGTCCGTGACGATCGGTGACGCCGAGTTCCTGTGGGGCAACGTCGTGTCGCAGCTGCTGACGTTCCTGATCACTGCGGCTGCGGTGTACTTCATCCTCGTCGCGCCGATGAACCACCTGGCCGAGCGCCGTGCCCGCGGCCAGGAGGCAGACGTCGAACCCACCAACGAGGAGAAGATGGTGGCGCTGCTCGAGCAGATCGCCGCCAAGCAGTAGCCGACCGGGTGTTCAGTCGAGCTCGGGAACGGCCGCGAGGGCCGTCTCGGGCTCGACCACGCACACCCGCACCGGGGCGCCGAGGCGATCCGCGAGGAACCGGCTGCGGTCGTTGGCCGAGTACGCCTCGAGCGCCAGGTCGTCATCGCTGCCCGGCGCAGGGGCGATCAGGATCTCGAGCACATCGCCGGAGGCACGGACGCGCAGCTGCTCGACCGCCCCGTCGTGGTTGCGGTCCAGGCCGATCGCCACGCGCAGGATCGCTGCCAGGGACCGCACCTTCGCACGGGTGGCGGCGGGCAGCGCGGCGAACTCCGGGTGCTTGTCCTCGGACGGTGGGCTCTTGCGGTGGTAGCGGGCGATCTGGGCGATCACCTCGATCTCGTTGTCGGTGAAGCCCATCAGGTGCTCCGAGTTCCGGATCACGTAGTAGCTGTGCTTGTGGTGCTTCGAGTGCGAGATGAACAGCCCGACGTTGCACAGCAGCGCCGCCGCCTCGAGCAGCTCGCGGTCCTCGTCGTCGAGCTCCAGTCGATCGGCCAGCTCGTCGTGCAGTGCGAGCGCCAGACGGGCGACCTGCACGGAGTGCTCCGGTTCGTCGTCGCACAGCTCCATGAGGTGGAACACCGAACGCCGCCGCAGGTCCGACAGGTGGTGCAGCGTGCCACCCTGCAGCCGGTGCAGCGCGTCGAGCAGCACGCCCTCGCGCAAGGCGTACTCCGAGATCGTCAGCTCGTCGATGCGCAGGGCGTCGCAGACCTGTTCCAACACGATCCCGCCGCCGAGCAGGATGTCGGCGCGGGAGTCCTCGATGCCGGGCAGCTTGCGTCGCTCCTCGGTGGTGCGGGCACCCGCGAGGGACTCGATGACCGTGCCCAGCTCGGCGCGGGTGATCGTCGCGGCGTTCATCGTCAGTGGCGCCGCCACGCCGCGCAGGGCGAAGGCCATCGTGGCAAGCGCCTCGGCGGTGCCGGAGCTGGCGACCGCGATGTCGTGCTCCAGGTCGGCGACCTCGTGCATCATCGGGGCGAGCCGGGCGGCCACGTAGGCGCGGCACCGCTCGACGGCGTCGCCCTCGACGACGCCGTCGGGGAAGAAGCGGCGGGTCATGCGCAGCGAGCCGAGCTTGATCGAGCGGGCGTAGGTCGCCGCGCCCTTCCAGCCGAGCAGCACCTCGGTCGACCCGCCGCCCACGTCGATCAGCGCGAGGCGCTTGTCGAAGACGGGCAGCGCCTGCAGCACACCGAGCTGGATCAGTCGGGCCTCTTCGTAGCCGGAGATGACCTGCACCTCGACGCCGGCCTCGTCGCGCGCCCGGCTCAGGAACTCCTCGGCGTTCAGCGCCTCTCGAACCGCCGAGGTGGCGACCGCGACGACCGGCGCACCGAAGGAGTCGGCGAGCGAACGACACCGGGCGAGCGCAGCGACGCCGCGATCGATCGCCGCGGGTTCCAGCTCCTTCATCTCGCCCTGGCCGGAACCCAGGCGGACCATCTCCTTCTGGCGGGTGACCACCTCGAAGCGGCCGTTGCCCGCCACCCGGGCGATCAGCATGTGCACCGAGTTCGTGCCGATGTCGATCGCCGCCAGCGCGCCCGGCACCTGGGCGCCCGAGCGCTGTTCCAGGGCCGACGTCATCGATCCGAGTGTACGTGCCGACGACACGAGCTCCCGTCGCCCCTGCCCCCTCGCCGCCCGTCGGGGCTGATCGGAACGGGTTCCCCGACGCGGGCCGTCGGACGGACACGATCCATGGCTCGCATGCGGGTCATCGAGCGCGCGGCTCGAGCGGTGCGGGCGGCAGGCGCGTCGCCATCACGATGCGGTTCCACACGTTGATGACCGCGACGCCCATCACCAGGTTCGCGACGGTGTCGGATTCGAAGTGCTCGTGGAGCTCGGCCCATGTCTCGTCGGACACGCCGTCCTCACCCAGCCGGGTCAGCTCGTCGGTCAGCGCCAGCGCGGCGCGCTCCGACGGGGTGAAGTAGGTCGACTCACGCCACGCCGAGACCGCGGTGATCCGACGCACGTCCTCGCCGGCGGTCAGCGCCGCGGTGGTGTGCATGTCGACGCAGAACGCGCAGCCGTTGATCATCGAGGCCCGCAGCTTGACCAGTTCGAAGAGCGCGTGGTCGAGGTTCGCCGACACCACCTTGTCGAACGCCAGCACCGACCTGAACCCGTCCGGGGCAGCGATCGAGATGTCCATCCGTTGTTCCGACATGTTCCGCCTCCATGTGCTCGTCCTGTTGTGCGCCGCGCCCTGCGACCAACGTGCGCGAGCATGATCACCCGATGCCCGACCCCGCCACCAGCTCAGACGCCGACGCTGCGCCCCCGGGCTGGAACGAGCACTGGGCAGCGGTCTGGGCCGAGCACCGCGCGGACGGGCTGGTGCCGTGCCGGGTCACCCGCATCGACAAGGGCGGCATCACCGTCGCCGAACGCCCCGACGACGAACGGCTGGTGATCGCCGCCAAGGCCGTGCGCCGAGTGGTGGTGGGAGACGTCTGCGGGCTCGATCCCGTCGCAGGGCGCATCGAGTCGATCCTGCCCCGCATGACGGTGTTCGAGCGTCGCTCACCCGGGGTCGCCCGCGACCAGCTGCAGCTGCAGTCCCGAGCGGTCGCCGCGAACATGGACCTCGTCTACGTCCTGCAGCCGCTGGACCCCGGCCTGAACCCGCTGCGCCTCGCCCGTGAGCTCGTGCTCGCCTGGGAGAGCGGCGCGCAGCCCGTGGTCGTGCTCACCAAGGCCGATCTGGTCGCCGACGACGAGATCGAACGGCAGCTGACCGATGCCCGACGCTTCGCCCCGGGTGTGCGCGTCGTCTGCACGTCGACCCGCGACGACGGTGGGCTCGACGAGCTGGCGGACCTGCGCGGTCCCGGACACGTCATCGCGCTGCTCGGCGCGTCCGGCGCCGGGAAGTCGACGCTCGTCAACGCGCTCGCGGGCCGCCCGGTGCAGCTGGTCGCCGAGGTGCGCGACTCCGACGGCCGAGGCCGTCACACGACCACGGCGGGTCAGATCGTCGCCCTCGCCGACGGCTCGCTGCTCATCGACACCCCCGGCATCCGCGGCGTCGGCCTGTGGAACGCGGATGCGGGGCTGGAGCGGGCCTTCGACGACCTGGTCGCGTTCGTGCAGCAGTGCCGCTTCGACGACTGCACCCACACCACCGAACCGGGCTGTGGGCTGGTGGCGGCGATCGACTCGGGGCAGATCGGCGCTGATCGTGTCGAGATCTGGCGGACGCTCGCCGCCGAGCTCGACGACCTCGAGGACGGGCTCGAGGTGCGCGGCCGCGAGCAGCGGCGCCAGAAGAACCAACGGGCCAAGCGCAAGGCCGCACGCCGCGACCTTCGCGTCGACGACCAGACCGGCATCGACGACGATCTCGACGACGAGCTCGACTGACCGCTGCCGGACAGCCCCGACGGCCCCGGCCTGCGCGCTGGTTCAACCTGCGCGCTGGTTCAACCTGCTCGCTGGTTCAACCTGCTCGCAGTGCGTCGTGGACCTGTGAGGCGGCGGCCAGCACGGCGTCGCCGTGCACCTTCCCCGGCTGCTTGCCGAGGCGGTCGATCGGGCCCGAGACGCTGATCGCGGCGAGCACCTCGCCGTCGCCGCCGAGCACGGGCGCCGACACCGACGCGACACCCGGCTCGCCCACGCCGCCGGTCTGGCTCCAACCCAG
>JAEWED010000041.1 GCA_023389745.1 Actinomycetes bacterium | reverse complement strand
ATCACCGGGATCGGCAGGAAGGCCAGCACCGTCAGCGAGGGCGAGATGACCGCGAACACGATGCCGACGAACACCACGTTGGCGACCGTCTGGATGATGTCGTCGGCGCCGACGTCGAGGAAGCGCTCCAACTGGTTCACGTCGTCGTTGAGCACCGTCATCATGCCGCCCGACGTGGTGTCCTCGAAGTAGGCCATCTCGAGGGACTGGACGTGGCGGAAGGCCTCCATGCGCGTGTCGTGCTCCACGGTCTGGCCCAGGTTCCGCCAGGCGAGCTCCGCGGCGTACTGCGTGGCCGACTCGGCCAGCCACACGACCACGGTGATCGCCGCGAGCACGAGGAGCTGGGTGAAGCGGTCCTCGATCCCGGTCAGCCGACCGACGAAGGACTGCTCGTCGTTCACGACGACGTCGACCGCGACGCCGATGAGCAGCTCCGGCATGACGTCGCACGCCTTGTTCAGCACCGACATGACCGTCGCCAGGACCACCTTGGGTCGCTGCTTCGACGCATGGCGCCAGAGGTCCCGCAGCGGCGGGGTGCTCGACAGCGGGATGGGGCCGGTTCGAAGCGGACGGTCGCTCATCTCGACAGCCAACACCGCGGAGCGCTGCGGGTCACGCCCATTGCCGGCGGAACACGGCGAACCGGTCCAAAAGCTGGGCCGGGTCGTTCCACCCAAGGCAGGGCGAGGCCGCTGTCCGCTGTGATAGGACATCGACGGGGCCGTGCACGTCAGACGAGGGAGGACGCGCGATGGCAGGAGTGGTGTTCGTCGCCGGACAGGTGGACGACTCGGGTGAGCGGGTGCTCACCCACGACGACGGTGAGCCCGTCGCCGGAGTCCTCGTCTGGCTGGAGTCCCGTCCGGACCGACCCGTGTTCCTCGAGGAGCTCGACGAGTCGTTCCGGATCAGCTGGTTCCCTGAGCCGGAGCCCTACGGAGTGCTGCTGCTCGAGGTCTGACCGCGCTCACCGGCCCGATCCGACGTCAGTCGTGGTCGTGGCCCGTGTGGTCGTCGTGGTCGTCGTCGAGCGGGATCTCGTCCTGCGCGGCCAGCTCCGACAGCGAGGAGCGTAGCTGATCCCGGTCGAGCTCGACGCGCTCGGCGCCGCTCCAGGCGTCGAGCAGCCGTTCGACGAGCGACGCGATGCCGGCGGGGTCGCCGAGCACCTCCGGGTCGTCGACGGTGTGCTCGATCTGGACCCAACGCTCCGGCACGTCGGCAGCGGTGCCCTGCAGCTCGAGCTCGAGCTCCACGACGGTCTCCTCCTGTGCCCCGAACTCGTCGTCGTCGTCCTCGTCGCCCCCGCCGTCGCTCAACTCGATCAGCAGCGCGATCCAACGGGACGCGGGCCCCTCGCCGAAGGTCTGGTCGACGTCGAAGCCGAGCAGCCGGTCGAAGAAGTCGGCGGTGTCGCCGTCGAGCTCGCGCACGCCGTCGAACGACGAGGGGTCGACACCCCCGGCGGCGTTGCGCGCCGGCATCGAGGCGCCGTCGATCGTGTGGAACGAGAGCTCGTCGAGCTCTTCCTCGTCGAGCACGGCATCGAGCACGATCGGGGTGCCGGTGCCACCGACCTCGAGCACGTGCTCCGGAGCCGGCGCGACCTCGCCCAGGCGGGCGCGGGCTGCGGCGTCGTCGACGACGCCGTCCACCACCATGCGGCCGAGCACACGCAGCTCTCCTTCGAACCAGTTCAGGACGTAGAGCAGATCGCCCGGACCGACGCCGTGGTCGCGGAAGCCCACCCCTGACGAGTGGCTGGTGAGCGGCCGGGCCCCACCGCTGATGTGCTCGGCGTGTGCCGCGAGCGTGTCGTCGTCCCAGGAGCAGCTGAAGTAGCGAGGCATCCCGTGAAGCTAGGCGACCCGGGCTGCCCGCGGTGAGGTGCCGATCACCCGCTTGAAGGCCCGGCTGAACGCCGCCTCGGAGTCGTAGCCGACGGCTCGTCCCACCGACGAGACCGTCGAGTCGCTGGACTCGAGCAGGTCGAGCGCCAGGTGCATGCGCCAGCGCGTCACGTAGGACATCGCCGGCTCGCCGACGAGCTCGGCGAACCTCGCGGCGAACGCGGAGCGCGACATCGACACCCGTGCGGCCAGCGACGCGACCGTCCACGGCTCGGCCGGCGAGCGGTGGATCAGCGCGATCGCGGCGCCGATGCGGTCGTCGCGTAGGGCGCCCAGCCACCCCTGCCGGGCGGCGTCGTCGCGCTCGATCCAGGCACGCAAGGCCTGGATCACGAGGATGTCGCAGAGGCGGCTGACGACGGCGTCGCTGCCGGCGCGCACGTTGCGCACCTCGTCGGCGACGAGGTCCAGCGTGGCGTGGATCCAGTCCGAGCGTGGGGTGAGCGACCGCTCGACGTGCACGATCGCTGGCAGCGCCTCGAGCAGGTGACGGGCGGACGGAGCGCTCGAGGAACCCGACGGGTGCTTCGTCCGGATCGTGCCCAACGGACGGGTGCACACCTACGGGATCGGTGTGTCCACGCTCGCCGTCGCCCGCGATCCGCTGCACGCGGGTGACCGGCTCGTCGACCTGCGCTGAGTCGCCCCACGGTTCGACGCGCTCTCGGGTCGCTGCCCCTGTCGAACGGCGCATGTTCGGCGCCACCCCGTTCGGCGGAGCACGGGCGGCCGAGGTGTGGTCGACTGGATCTCATGCACGCCGCAACCGTGCGACGTCGCCGAGACAGGGGGACCCGATGGCCTTCTACCCGTATCTGTTCTTCGGTGGGAGCTGCCGTGAGGCCTTCACCCGGTATCAGGAGATCTTCGGGGGTGAGCTCCGCCTGCTCACGGCGGAGGACATGCCGCCCGAGGAACGGCCCGACAGCGGCTCGGCGGACCTGATCATGCACGCGGCGTTGGTCGCCGACGACCAGTTGCTGATGGGTTCCGACGACCCGACCACCGACGACGTCGGTCCGGTACGAGGGATGCAGCTGAACTTCTCGACGGCCGAGCCCGACGAGGCACGCCGGGTGTTCGCCGCGCTGGCCGACGGAGGCCAGGTCCAGATGGAGATGACGGCGACGTCGTGGTCACCGTCGTTCGGGATCTGCATCGACCGCTTCGGCGTGCCGTGGATGGTCAGCGCAGACGGTCCACAGGGCTGAGAGCTCCACGGCTGGCGGTCCTCAGGGCTGGCGACCCTCAGGCGGCCAGTAGTGCGAGTCCGGTGTCGGGCGGGCTCCGAAGATGCCCTGGCCGACGCGCACGGTGGTCGCTCCGTGCTCGACCGCGAGCTCGTAGTCGCCGGACATGCCCATCGAGAGCTCTGCGTAGCGCTCCGGGTCGGGCAGTTCGTCACGCAGCCGTTCGCGCAGCTCCACCATGGTCTCGAAGCAGCGGGCCACGACCTCTCGGTCGGTCGAGTTGGTCGCGAGCGTCATCAGGCCGCGCACCCGCAGGCTGTGCATCGGCAGGATCGAGCGTGCGAAGCCGAGCACCTCGTCGGGCTCCAGGCCGAACTTGCTCTGCTCACCCGAGGAGTTCACCTGGATGAAGACGTCGAGCGACTCGCCGCTGGTCTGCAGTCGACGGTCGAGCTTCTCGGCGAGCTCGAGGCGGTCGAGCGAGTGCAGCTCGACCGCCGAACCGACGACGTTGCGCACCTTGTTCGTCTGCAGATGGCCGATCATCGCCCACCGCAGGTCGAGCCGCTCGAAGAGGTCCTGCTTCGACCGGGCCTCCTGGGCCTTGTTCTCTCCGACGAGCTGCACGCCAGCGCGGGCGGCCCACTCGATGCGCTGGTCGTCGAGGGTCTTCGTCACCGGCAGCAGACGGACCTCGGCCGCGTCGCGCCCGACGCGCTCCGCCGCGGCGGCGATGCGGCGCTGCACGGCGGCCAGGTTGGTCTGCAGCTCCTCGAAGCTCGCACAGCTCGGGGGAGAGGAAGGTGGTGGCGTCGGGGTCTCGGTCACGTGTGCTCCGCTGGCGGGTGGGGGCGCCGGGTCGGTGGGCCGGGGTCTGGGCAGCTGGGCCCGACCGGATCGGTCGGCGGGATCGACCACTGATCTTGCCGCATCGGGTCGCGGGGCGTTCGAGCCGCCCGGTCGAGCGGTCAGCCGTAGGATCTCGGCACGGTGAGAGGGGGGCGATCATGTCGAACGAGAGGGCGGCGTCGACGGCGGCGGCTTGGCGCCGCGTCGGGGTCCTCGTGGTCGTGGCGCTCGCGGCGGTGGGATGCACCGGCTCCGACGCTCGGGCGGACGCGGACGACGACGCGACGACCACGGTGCCGGTCACGTCGCTCGCCGACGAGGCGGACTTCGACGAGGTCGGGACGACCATGGACGCCTATGTCACCGATCACGACCTCACCGGCGCCGGACTCGTCGTCGTCGACCCCGACGAGGGGATCGTCTACGAGCACTACGTCGGCGAGGAGTTCGGTCCCGACCACCTCAGCCTGATCGCGTCGTCGTCGAAGATGATCACCGCAGGGGTGCTGATGCGCCTCCACGATCAGGGCGTGCTCGACGTCGACGCGCCGGTGGCCGGCGCGGTCGACTGGCCGGGAGCAGCGGCCAACCCGGAGATCACCCCCGCGCAGCTGGTCTCGAACAGCTCGGGTCTGGTCGGGCTCCTGCCGAACCCGACCTTCGTGCCGTACCTGTGCCAGTACCTGATCGCGGGCACGCTGACCGAGTGCGGGCAGCGCATCTTCACCACCCCCGAGGACGACGCCGAGATCGTGCCGCCCGACACCGAGTACCGCTACGGCGGCGGGCAGTGGCAGGTGGCGGGCGCGGTGGCAGAGGTGGCCTCGGGACGGTCCTGGGCGGAGCTCGTCGACGAGACCTACGTGCAGCCCTGCGGACTGGAGAGCCTGGCGTACAACAACCACTTCGCCCAGGCGGTCAGCACCGGGGGTCCCTTCGACTACCCGACCGGCTTCGCAGGCGATCCGGCCAACCTGCAGCCGACCGAGAACCCGAACATGGAGGGCGGCGCCTACGTCTCGCCCCGCGACTACGCCGAGCTCGTTCGCATGCACCTGCGCGGCGGGCTGTGCGACGGAGGTCGGGTCCTCTCCGAGGAGTCGGTGCAGCGCATGCACTCCGATCGGGTCGTGCGCACCTACGACGCCGACCTCGGTCCCGACAGCGACGACGACAGCGACGGAGAGGCGTCCGAGACCGGCGACGCCAGCAGCACGACGACGACGGAACCCACGGACGTCGAGGGTGACCCCGGTACCAGCACCGAGTTCCGCTACGTCGGCTACGGCCTGGGCTGGTGGGTCGGCGACGACGACATCATCGAGGACGCCGGTGCCTACGGCGCGGTGCCCTGGATCGATCTCGGCCGCGGCTATGGCGCCTACCTCGTGGTCGAGGCCACGAGCTCGAAGGGACGCGACCTGGCCCGAGCGATCCGCCCGGTCATCGCCGCCGAGGTCGATGCGGTCCGCTCGACGTCGCCGGGTGACTGAACTCCGTCACGAACCGGGGAGGTCGAACTCCTTGGGTGCCGGCGGCTTCGGGCCGAACTCGCCGTCGGTGCTCGGCACCGGCGCGTCGCGCAGCTCGATCGCCGTGCCCGGCGAGTCGTCGGATGCGGCGGTCCGCTCGAGCGGCGGCGCGGTCACCGGCGGTGTCTCGTCGGGGCCGTAGGCGAACGGGCAGCGGTCCCGCAGTAGGGCGAGGTAGCGC
>JAEWED010000013.1 GCA_023389745.1 Actinomycetes bacterium | reverse complement strand
CGTTGACCGCGGATCCGGATCCGCGTCGTGCGTACCTGGGCGACCTGCCCCTCGACGTCGCCGAGGAGCTGCTGCGCGCCGCGGAGCGCTTCGTGGTCGACCAGAACCGGCCGGGCATGCGGCACCTGAACATGGTCGACCAGGGCTACACGGTGGTCGATGTCACCCCCGAAGCGCTGACGGTGACCTATCGCACGATCGACACCAGCGACCCCGACGCAGTGGCGGCCGACGCCGCCCGATTCCGTGTGCTGCCGGGCGGCCGTCCGATGGAGGTGCTCCCGGTCGCCCGTCCTCGCGGCACGGTGAGGTGACGGCAGCCACGAGTCGACGGCACTCGCGAGGTGAAGGCAGCGCCGCGCGCCTGATAGCCTGAGCGTCTGTACGTGAAGGGGGTCCAGAGAGGCCCCTACGGACAGAAAGGCCCTGCCGATGGCAGAACGCGAGCGAAGGATGACGCGCCCCTACGGGGGCGTTTTTGTTGCCCATTCACGTGTGATGGATGCCGACGACATCCATCGTGCGCTGCGTCGCATGGCTCACGAGATCCTCGAGCGCAACCACGGGCTCGACGATGTCGTACTCATCGGTCTGCAGACCGGAGGGGTGCAGCTCGCCCACGCGCTCGCCTCGACCCTCGAGGAGATCGAAGAGCTCGACGAGTCCGACCACGGGGTGCCCGTCGGCACGCTCGACGTCGCCCTCTACCGCGACGACATCGGCATCCGCCCGGTGCTGCCCGAAGAGGTGACCGACATCCCCGTCGACCTCGACTCCAAGGCCGTCATCCTCGTCGACGACGTGCTCTTCACCGGCAGGACCATCCGGGCCGCCCTCGACGCGGTGGTCGACTTCGGGCGCCCCAAGGTCGTGCAGCTCGCCGTCATGGTCGATCGTGGCCACCGCGAGCTGCCGATCCGCCCCGACTTCGTCGGCAAGAACCTCCCCACCCGGCGCGACGAGCTCGTCGACGTCACGATGTCCGGCGTCGAGCTCGGCGAGCTCCAGAAGTCGTGAACTCCGCCGCTGCGTCCGCAGACCTGCTCCCCGCTCCGACCATCACGCCCTCGTCACGTCACCTGCTCTCCATCGACTCGCTCACCCGCGACGAGATCGAGGAGCTGCTCGACCTGACCGACACCTTCGTCGAGGTCGGTCGACGGGCCATCCCCAAGGTGCCGGCCCTGCGCGGCCGCACCGTCGTGTCGCTCTTCTTCGAGGACTCCACCCGCACCCGGCTCAGCTTCGACACCGCGGCCAAGCGGCTGTCGGCCGACACGATGTCGTTCGCGGTGTCGTCGTCGTCGGTGAACAAGGGTGAGTCCGTCCGCGACACCATCGAGACCATCGAGGCGATGGGGATCGACGCGGTCATCGTGCGGCACAAGTCCTCCGGTGTGCCGGCGCAGATCGCACGCTGGACCGACGCCGCGGTCATCAACGCCGGCGACGGCTGGCACCAGCACCCGACCCAGGCGCTGCTCGACGCCTACACCGCACGCAGCCACCTCGGTTCGCTCGAGGGTCGCCACGTCGCCATCGTCGGCGACATCAAGCACTCCCGCGTCGCTCGCTCCGACATCGAGATCTTCACCCGTCTCGGTGCGCACGTCACGCTGGTCGCGCCCCGCACGCTGCTGCCGGCGTCGACCTCGGCGTGGGACGTCGACGTCACCCAGGACCTGGACGCGGTGCTGCCCACCGTCGACGTCTGCTACCTGCTGCGCATGCAGCAGGAGCGCATGACCGAGGCGCTCGTGCCGTCGCTGCGGGAGTACACCGCCTGCTTCGGTCTGACCGAGGCGAGGGCCGAACGGCTGCGCTCGGATGCGTTGATCATGCACCCGGGTCCGATGAACCGCGGCGTCGAGATCGCGAGCGCCGTCGCGGACCTGGAGAACGCCGTGATCACCGAGCAGGTGAGCAACGGCGTGGCCGTCCGCATGGCGGTGCTGTTCATGCTGCTGGGCTCGGGCCGCCACCTGGAACGACCCACCGACCGCGCCCCCGAACGCCCGTCCGACCGCCCCACCGATCCCACCGAGGAGCACCGATGAGCACCCACCCCGACGTCGTCATCAAGGGCGGGCGGGTGATCGACGTCGACGGTGAGCGCACCGCGGACGTGCTCGTGGTGGACGGCCGCATCGCCGCGGTCGGCGACGACCTCTCCGCCGAGACGGTCCTCGACGCCTCGGGTTGCATCGTCGGCCCCGGCCTCGTCGACCTCCACACCCACCTGCGCCAGCCGGGCAAGGAAGAGGCCGAGACGATCGAGACCGGCGCCCGTGCCGCGGCCCTCGGCGGCTACACCGCGGTGCTCGCCATGCCGAACACGACCCCCGCCATCGACTGCGCCGCGGTCGTGCGAGAGGTGCTCGAGCTCGGCCGCAGCGCGCCGTGCGACGTCCTCACGTCGGGCGCGATCACCGTCGGCCGTGCCGGCGAGCAGCTCGCACCGATGGCCGAGATGGCCGCCCTCGGCGTCACGTTGTTCACCGACGACGGCACCGGGGTCCAGGACGACCGCCTCATGCGCCGCGCCCTCGAGTACGCCGCCGGACTCGACGTGACCCTCGCGCAGCACTGCGAGGTCAGCTCGCTGTCCGAGGGCACCTGCATGCACGAGGGCGAGTGGTCCGCACGCCTGGGGCTGCCCGGCCAGCCGAGCGAGGCCGAGGAGCTGATGGTCATGCGCGACATCGCGCTCGCCCGCCTCACCGGTGCCCGCGTGCACTTCCAGCACATGTCGACCGCCGGATCCGTCGCGATGATCGCGGCGGCCAAGGCCGGCGGCCTGCCGATCACCTCCGAGGCCACGCCGCACCACTTCACGCTGACCGACGAGTGCTGCGCCGGCTACGACGCCACCTTCAAGGTGCACCCGCCGCTGCGCTCCAGCAACGACGTCGCCGCGGTGAAGGACGGCCTGGCGGCGACGACGCTCGACGCGATCGCGACCGACCACGCGCCGCACGCCCCGGAGGAGAAGGAGCGTCCCTTCGACCACGCACCGCCGGGCATGCTCGGCCTGGAGTATGCGCTCGCGCTGGCCTTCACCGAGCTCGTCGACGGCGGCACCGGAATGACCGAGGCCGACGTGCTCGCGGCGATGTCGTGGCGGCCCGCGGCGATCGCCCGCATGGAGCACCACGGCAACCGGATCATCGAGGGGGCGGCGGCGAACCTCTGCGTGATCGACCCCGGCCTGCGCTGGACGATCGACGACAGCGGCGGCGCGTCGCGCAGCCGCAACGTGCCGTACGTGGGCCGCACGGTGCGCGGCAAGGTCCGCCACACGGTCCTGCACGGCGAAGCGGTCGTGGTCGACGGCGCAGCCCAGCGATGAACGGCAGCCCAGCGATGAACGGCAGCCCAGCGATGAGTGGAGACAGTGGAGCGATGAGCATCGAAGCAGCAGCGATCGTCCTTGCCGACGGCACCGTGTTCGAGGGCGAGGCGTTCGGTGCCCGCGCCGAGGGCGGCGTCACCACCGGCGAGTTCGTGTTCAACACGGTCCTGTCGGGCTACCAGGAGGTGATCTCGGATCCGTCCTACGCCGGGCAGATCATCACCTTCACCGCGCCCCACATCGGCAACTACGGGGTCAACGCGACCGATGACGAGTCCGCCCGCCCCGCCTGCGCGGGCGTGGTGATCCGCGAGCTCGCCCGCCGCCACAGCAACTGGCGCTCCGAGGGCGGCCTCGACGAGTACCTGCGTCGCCACGGCGTCGCCGCGATCGCCGGGGTCGACACCCGGCGCCTCACCCGTCACCTGCGCGACCACGGAGCCCTGCCCGGCGCCTTCGGCACTGCCGACGAGGCGACGCTGCGCGACGCCGCGCTCGCCGCGGCGGGTACCGACGGGCTCGACCTGGTGGCCGGCGTGACGACCTCGCAGCGCTACTCGGTGCCGGGTGTCGACGGTGCGTCGCGCCGCATCGTCGCGATCGACCTGGGCATCAAGACGACGATCCTGCGGAACCTGGCAGAGGTCGGCGACGTCGAGGTCGTGCCGGCATCGGTGTCGGCCGACGAGATCCTGGCCCTCGAACCCGACGGCGTGTTCATCTCGAACGGCCCCGGTGACCCGGCCGCGGTCGAAGCGGTCCCCGAGACGCTGCGGGCGCTGCTCGGCGAGGTGCCGATCTTCGGGATCTGCATGGGCAACCAGATGCTCGCCACCGCGCTCGGTGGCACGACCTACAAGCTGCCCTTCGGCCACCACGGCGGGAACCACCCGGTGCGCGACCTGACCACCGGCAAGGTCGAGATCACCAGCCAGAACCACAACTACTGCGTCGACCTCGACGGCGTCGACAACATCGAGGTCACCCACCGCAACCTCAACGACGGCACCGTCGAGGGCTTCCGGTGCACCGACGTGCCGGCGTTCTCGGTCCAGCACCACCCCGAGGCGGGCCCCGGTCCCCACGACAGCCGCTACCTGTTCGAGCGCTTCGCCGTGCTCATGGACGAGCACGCCTCGTGAGCTGCCCGTCGCAGCCGGCCCTGTCCTCGGCTGGAAGGATGGCGTCAGCCGGCGAGCTGCTCGGCCACCGCGTGCGCCTCTTCGTCGAGGTGCTCGCCGATGCCGTCGACGATGACCGGTTCCACCTTGTGGCCGACCAGCGGGATGCGGACCTTGAGCTCGCCGCGGATGGTCCGCACCGCGTCGTCGCCGTCCTGGTGCAGCACGGCGGTCGCCGACGCTCGAAGCAGGCCGGCTGCCTGGTCCGGGCGGAACGCCACCGAGGCGGACCGCGCGGGCAGGTCCCAGGTCGTCTCCTCGGTCCATGCGACGTCGTCGGGATCGATGAAGCGAGCGGCCTCCTTGGGCAGGTCGACGCTCAGCACCCAGTGCAGCCGCACCGTCGCCGCGTCGCCCGACCGCTCGACGCCCAGCACCTTCGGCGGGCTCGTCGTGGTCAGGTCCGACAGGCCCGACCAGAAGCCCTCGTCGAGGTAGATCTCGACCACGTCGTCGACCGACGCGGTCCATCGCTGTTCGAATGCGAACTTCACGTCCCCAGCGTCGCACACCGTGACGCTCTGCCCGCACATGCCCGCCGGAGTGCGGGCGATCCCTCCACCAATCCCCCCACCAGGAGCCACTGATGCCTCGCCGTGACGACCTCGAGTCGATCCTCCTCATCGGGTCCGGACCGATCGTGATCGGTCAGGCCTGTGAGTTCGACTACTCGGGCACGCAGGCCTGCCGCGTCCTGCGCGAAGAGGGCTACCGCGTGATCCTCGCCAACTCGAACCCGGCGACGATCATGACCGACCCCGACTTCGCCGACGCGACCTACGTCGAACCGCTCGTCGCTGACGTGCTCGAGCGGATCATCGAGACCGAGCGCCCCGACGCGGTGCTGCCCACCCTGGGCGGCCAGACGGCGCTCAACCTGGCGATGGAGCTCGACGAGTCCGGCGTGCTCGCCGCGTACGACACCGAGCTCATCGGCGCGAACGCCGAGGCGATCCGCACCGCCGAGGACCGCGACCTGTTCAAGCAGGCGATGATCGAGATCGGCATCGACGTGCCGGCTTCGGGCATCGCGCACGACATGACCGAGGCGGCCCACGTGCTCGGCGAGCTCGGTCTGCCGGTCGTGATCCGCCCCGCCTTCATCCTCGGCGGCAAGGGCACCGGCATCGCGACGACCCAGGCCGAGTTCGAGCACATGGTGAGCCGTGGCATCGAGGCCAGTCCGATCGGCGAGGTGCTCATCGAGAAGTCGATCGCGGGCTGGAAGGAGTTCGAGCTCGAGGTCATGCGCGACCGCGCGGACAACTGCGTGATCATCTGCTCGATCGAGAACTTCGACCCGATGGGCGTGCACACCGGCGACTCGATCACCGTCGCGCCGGCGATGACGCTCACCGACGTCGAGTACCAGAAGATGCGCGACACCGCCTTCCAGGTCATCCGGCGCGTCGGCGTCGAGACCGGCGGCTCGAACGTGCAGTTCGCGGTCAACCCCGAGACCGGCGACCAGGTCGTCATCGAGATGAACCCGCGCGTCAGCCGGTCCTCTGCGCTCGCGTCGAAGGCGACCGGCTTCCCGATCGCCAAGATCGCGGCGAAGCTCGCCGTCGGCTACACGCTCGACGAGATCCCCAACGACATCACCAAGAAGACGCCCGCGAGCTTCGAGCCGACGATCGACTACATCGTCACCAAGGTGCCGCGCTGGGCCTTCGAGAAGTTCCCCGGCGCCGAGCCCCGTCTCGGCACCCAGATGCAGTCCGTCGGAGAGGTCATGGCGATCGGCCGGACCTTCCCCGAGTCGTTGCAGAAGGCCATGCGCTCCCTCGAGCAGGGCCGGGGCGGCCTCAACGGCGATGTGGCCGAGGCCGGGCTCGACGCGCTCGACACCGCGACGCTGTCCGCTCGCGCACAGGTCGCGACACCCGACCGGATCTTCGAGGTCGAGGCGCTGCTGCGCCGCGGTCTGAGCGTCGACGAGGTCCACGATCTGACCCGGATCGACCCGTGGTTCCTCGACCAGATCCTGGCGATCGTCGAGGAGCGCACCGCGCTCGAGTCGGTGGGCAAGGGTGCCGACGCGCTCGCCGCGATGGACACCCGCGCGTGGCGCCGTGCGAAGCGCATGGGCTTCGGCGACGCCCAGCTCGCCTACCTGTGGGCCGTGGGCGAGGACGAGGTGCGTTCGGCGCGGCTCGCGGCGGGCGTCGAGATCACCTACAAGACCGTCGACACCTGCGGCGCCGAGTTCGAGGCCGAGACCCCGTACCACTACGGCACCTACGAGGACGACAGCGAGGTCGCCCCGTCCTCGAAGGACAAGGTGATCATCCTGGGCTCGGGTCCCAACCGCATCGGCCAGGGCATCGAGTTCGACTACTGCTGCGTGCACGCCTGCTTCGCGCTGGCCGACGCCGGCTTCGAGACGATCATGGTCAACTGCAACCCGGAGACGGTCTCGACCGACTACGACACCTCGGACCGCCTGTACTTCGAGCCGCTGTCGACCGAGGGCGTGCTGAACGTCATCGACGCCGAACGCCGCTCGGCGGAGCAGGGGGGCGGCACGCTCAAGGGCGTCATCGTCTCCCTCGGTGGTCAGACCCCGCTGAAGTTGGCCGACGACCTGCCCCGGGAGCTGATCCTGGGCACGCCGCCGGAGAGCATCGACGCAGCCGAGGATCGCAACCAGTGGGCGGCGCTGTGCGCCCGCCTCGAGATCCCCCAGCCGGCCGGCGCGACCGCGACGACGCTCGACGAGGCCATCGCGACGACCGAGCGCATCGGCTTCCCCGCACTGGTGCGGCCGAGCTACGTGCTCGGCGGACGGGCGATGGAGATCGTCTACGACGTCGACGACCTGACCCGCGCATGGGCCGCGATCACCGAGAGCGGTTCGCTGGGACGGGAGGGCGGCCTCTCGGCGACCCGTCCGGTGCTGATCGACCGGTTCCTCGAGGACGCCACCGAGGTCGACGTCGACGCGATCCGCGACCACACCGGCGACGTGATCATCGGCGGGATCATGGAGCACGTCGAAGAGGCCGGTGTGCACTCCGGTGACTCGGCCTGCGTCATCCCTCCCGTCGGCCTCGCCGAGTCCACCGTCGCGGTGATCGAGGACTACGCCAAGCGGATCGCCGAGTCGCTCGGCGTCGTCGGGCTCATCAACGTGCAGTTCGCCGTGAAGCGCATGGGCGACGACCCCGGCAGCGCGCAGGTGTTCGTGATCGAGGCGAATCCGCGGGCGTCGCGGACGGTGCCGTTCGTCGCGAAGGCGACCGGCGTCCCGCTGGTCAAGGTCGCCGCCCGGGTCATGTGCGGCGCGACGCTCTCGGAGCTGCGCGACGAGGGCCTGCTGCGCGACAAGGTCGTGGGCGACCACGTCGCGGTGAAGGAGGCCGTCCTGCCGTGGAGCCGGTTCCCCGACGTCGACTCGGTGCTCGGCCCCGAGATGCGCTCCACGGGCGAGGTCATGGGCATCGACACCTCGTTCGGCATGGCCTTCGCCAAGTCCCAGCTCGCGGCGGGGGACCGGATGCCCACCAGCGGCACCGTGTTCTTCTCGCTGGCGGACCGCGACAAGGCCGTCGGCACCCTGGCAGCCCGGCGTTTCCAGGAGCTCGGGTTCTCGATCGTCGCCACCTCCGGGACCGCGGCGCACCTCGAGACCGAGGGCATCGCGGTGTCCCAGGTCATCGCCAAGCTGACCCAGCCCGGCGGCGCCGACCCGTCGGTCCCCACGAACGGTGAGGTCGACGGCGTCGAGCTCATCTCCAGCGGCGGGATCGACCTGGTGGTCAACAGCCCGCGGGGCCGGGGTCCCCGGGCCGACGGTGCGCACCTGCGCCGGGCGGCGGCCACCCACCAGGTGCCGCTGCTCACCACCGCGTCGGCCGCGCTCGCCGCGGCCAACGGCGTGGGGGAGTGGAACGGCACCGCCCTCGGGGTGCGGAGCCTGCAGGCGTACCACGAGGGCGTTCGCACCTGATGTTCGGGCGCCGTGTGCCTCCGGGTCGGTCGGTCGACATGTCGGTCCGCATCGGCGATCTGTCGCTCGACGCGCCGTTGATGACCGCGTCCGGGACCGCAGGTCACGGCGACGAGCTCGCCCGCTACTTCGACCTGTCCCGGCTGGGCGCGGTCGTCGTGAAGTCCCTGTCGGCCGACCCGTGGGCGGGCAACCCGTCGCCGAGGGTGCACCAGACCGCCGGCGGGATGATCAACAGCGTCGGCCTCCAGGGCCCCGGTGTGGCCGCGTGGCGCGCCGAGGAGCTGCCGGCGTTGCTGGCGACCGGCGCATCGGTCGTGGCCAGCATCTGGGGTCGGACCGTCGACGACTACCGGCGTGCCGCCGAAGCGCTGGCGGACGCCCCCGAGGGGCTGGTCGCGGTCGAGGTCAACCTGTCGTGCCCGAACCTCGACGGCGGCGCACACCTGTTCGCACACGACCCCGACGCGACCACCGCGGTGCTGGCGGCGACCTCGACGATCGGCCTGCCGCGGTGGGCGAAGCTCAGCCCGAACACCGACCGGCTCGTCGAGGTGGCGACGGCCGCCGCCGAGGCGGGCGCCGATGCGGTCACGCTGGTCAACACGGTCATGGGCATGGCGGTCGACGTCGCCACCCGCCGGCCGGTCCTGGGCGCCGGCAAGGGGGGTCTCTCGGGTCCGGCCATCCACCCGGTGGCGGTCCGCGCCGTCCACGATGTTCACAGCGCGCTGCCCGGGCTGCCCATCGTGGGAGTGGGCGGTGTGTCGACCGTCGAGGACGTCGTCGAGCTGCTGCTCGTCGGCGCGTCAGCAGTGCAGATCGGGACCGCGACGTTCGCGGACCCCCGAACGGCGATCAGGTTGCTCGAGGGTCTGGAAACATGGTGCGCTCGTCAGGGAGTCGAGCGTGTGGCCGAGCTGACCGGCGCGATGGTCGGTGGAGCTGGGTGAACACGAGTGCAGGGAGTGAACGGCATGTCTGAGATCGACACCACCGCAGGTGCCGAGGGAGCGGTCGCCGACGACGTGCGGCGGCGCCTGGCGCTGGCGCTCGACGTGGACGACCTGGTCGAGGCGCACCGGTACGCGGCGATGCTGCGCCCCTGGTTCGGCGTGGCCAAGGTCGGCCTCGAGCTCTTCAGCTCCGCCGGTCCGGATGCCATCGCGGCGCTGCGCGACCTCGGGTACCAGGTCTTCCTCGACCTCAAGCTGTTCGACATCCCGACGACGGTGAACCGCTCGACGACGGTGCTGGGTTCCCTCGGTGTCGAGTACCTGACGCTGCACGCGCTCGGCGGGGTCGACATGCTGCGAGCCGGGGTCGAGGGACTGCACGACGGCGCCGAGCGCGCGGGGCTCCCCGTGCCCACGGCCCTCGCGGTGACGGTGCTCACCAGCGACGACTCCGCTCCGCCGCACATCGTGCCCAACCGGGTGCGCCTCGCCCTCGAAGGCGGGTGCGGGGGACTGGTGCTCGCCGCCGAGGACCTGCAGACCGCCCGCGAGCTCGCCCCGCGCCTGAAGCGGGTCGTGCCGGGCATCCGCCTCAGCGGCGGTGCACGCCACGACCAGGCACGTGCCGCCAGCCCGCAGGAGGCGGTCGCCAACGGCGCGGACCTGCTCGTCATCGGCAGGGCGGTCACCAAGGCCGACGACCCCACCGCTGCGGCAGCCGCGATCGCCGCCGCGGTGTGATGGCCGCGCAGGCCACCCGCGACGACGCACTCGAGTGGGCCGCGGCCGCCCGCTCCCGTCGCGAGCTCGTGCGCGACGAGCTCCGCAGCGGTGCGGTCGACCTGGCCTCGGTGATGTCGGCGCGCACCGAGGACCCTGCACTCGGCACGGTCCGCCTGCTGTGGGTGCTCGAGTCGGTGCCCGGCGCGAGGAAGATCACGACGCGTCGTGCGCTCGCCGCGATGGGCGTCGACGCCGCCATGTCGCTCGCGTCGATCGACGACGCACTCGCCGAGCGGCTCGTGGCCCGCTTCGCCACACCGGTCCAGGAGGACGAATGAGTCGCACCGTGCCCGAGCTGCCTGCCGGCTCCTCGGTGATCGTCATCTCCGGGCCCGGCGGTGTCGGCAAGGGGACCCTGGTCACCGAGCTCCTCGGACGCGACGACCGCCTCTGGCTCAGCCGGTCCTGGACGACCCGCGATCGTCGCCCCGGCGAGGACCCCGACGCGTACCACTTCGCCACCCGCGAGGAGTTCGAGCGGCGCATCGCGGACGGCGGCTTCCTCGAGTGGGTCGAGTTCCTCGACTACCTGCAGGGCAGCCCGCTGCCCGAGCCACCCGAGGGGCGTGACGTCGTGTTCGAGATCGACGTGCACGGCGCCCGCAACATCTCCGAGCTCTACCCGGATGCCCTGCTGCTGTTCGTCGACGCGCCCGACCGCTCCGTGCAGGAGGCCCGCCTGCGGGGACGGGGCGACGACGAGGAGCGCATCCGCCAGCGGCTGCAGAAGGCCGACGAAGAGGTGGCCCTCGCACAGGAGCTCGGCGTGATCACCGTCGTCAACGACGACCTCGAACGTGCGATCGACGAGATGCTCGACCACATCGAGGCGCACCGTTCGCGTTCGACGGGGTCCGGCTGCTAGCCTGCCCAGTCGGTCACTGATCAGGTCGCACCCGTCGCCAGGCCCCACGGTCTGCTGCCGGGCGACGATCCACGGCACGGCCCGCACCACTCGACACCCGCTCGGAGCAACACACCCATGGCAGAACGTCTCGACACGATGATGGACCCGCCCGTCGAGGCGCTCCTCGACCGGTGCGATTCCAAGTTCTCGTTGGTGACGCTGGCTGCCAAGCGTGCACGGCAGATCAACAGCTACTACGGCCAGCTCGGCGACGGCCTCGGCCACGTCGTGCCGCCGCAGGTCGCCTCGACCGCCCGCAAGCCGCTGTCGATCGCGTTCGAGGAGATCTCCGAGGACAAGATCGAGGGCATCACGGGTGTGTCCGAGCTCGACCTGGTCGAGGCCGTCGACGTCGTCGAGGTCATCGACGGCGACGACTCCGACGGCGCCTGAGCCCCATCTCGTCCATGGCGTCGTTGGCCGGTCGGCGCATCGTCCTGGGAGTGTGCGGCGGCATCGCCGCCTACAAGGCCGTCGAGGTGAGCCGTCGCCTCGTCGACGCCGGCGCGCACGTGGTCCCGGTCATGACCGACGGAGCGACGAAGTTCGTGGGTGAGGTGACGCTCTCCGCGCTCGCGTCCGAGCCGGTCCGCCGGTCGCTGTTCGACGACGGCGACCCCATCCCGCACACCCGCCTCGGCCAGGGTGCCGATCTGGTGCTCGTGGCCCCCGCCACCGCCCGGCTGCTGTCCGCCTACGCGGCCGGCTACTCCCACGACCTCCTGACGAACGTGCTCATCGCCACCCGGGCGCCGGTGATGGTCTGCCCGGCGATGCACACCGAGATGTGGGAGCACCCCGCCGTCCAGGCGAACATCGCCACGCTCGAGTCGCGCGGCGTGCTGGTGGTGCCTCCCGAGTCCGGGCGTCTCGCCGGCGGTGACGTCGGCGCCGGCCGCCTGGCCGAGCCGTCCACGATCGTCGACGCCGTGACCGCGCTGCTGGGCTCGACGCCGGCAGCCGACACCGCGGACCTCGCCGGGACGCAGGTGCTCGTGAGCGCGGGCGGCACCCGCGAGGCGATCGACCCGGTGCGGTTCATCGGCAATCGCTCCTCGGGCAAGCAGGGCCACGCCATCGCCGATGCCGCGGCCGCTCGGGGCGCACAGGTCACCCTCGTGACGACGACCTCGCTGCCGGTGCCCGAGGGCATCGAACGGGTCCCGGTCGAGTCCGCCGCCGAGCTCGCCGACGCGGTGCTGTCGCGTGCGGCGTCGGCCGACGTGGTGGTCATGGCCGCCGCCGTCGCCGACTTCACGCCGGTCGAGGTCTCGCCCGAGAAGCTCAAGAAGCGCGACGGGGTGCCGGTGGTCGAGCTGCGGCCGACCGTCGACGTGCTCGCCGCCCTCGGTGCCGCCCGCACGGAAGGCCAGACCCTCGTCGGCTTCGCCGCAGAGACCCACGACGTCCACGAGAACGCCGAGAAGAAGCTCCTCGCCAAGGGAGCAGACTTCATCGTCGTCAACGACGTCGCCGCACCGGGTGTCGGCTTCGAGCACGACACCAACGAAGTACACATCCTCGGGGCGGACGGCAGCACGGTCCACGTGCCGCTGACCGACAAGCGGTCGGTCGCCGACGCGGTCGTCGAGGCCGTCATCGGGCACCGAGCAGCCGATCACCGGGCACCCGCCCCCAAGAGCGCACCCCCATCAGGAGAGAGCAGATGAGCAGATGGACATTCACCTCGGAATCCGTTTCCGAGGGTCACCCCGACAAGATGGCGGACCAGATCTCCGATTCGGTCCTCGACGCGATCCTCGCCCAGGACCCGACCGCACGTGTCGCCTGCGAGACGTTCGTGACGACCGGCCTCTGCCTGGTCGGCGGTGAGGTCACGACCAACGCGTACGTCGACATCCCGTCGATCGCCCGCAAGACCATCTCCGAGATCGGTTACGACCGCGAGAGCTACGGCTACGACGGCAACACCGTCGGCGTGCTCGTCGCCCTCGACGAGCAGTCGCCCGACATCGCACAGGGCGTCGACGACTCCGAAGAGGTCCGCTCCGGCCAGGCCGGCGAGGAGGACGACCTCGACAAGCAGGGCGCGGGCGACCAGGGGATGATGTTCGGCTACGCCGTCGACGAGACCGACGTGCTGATGCCGCTGCCGATCCACACCGCACATCGCCTCGCCGAGCGCATGGCCGAGGTCCGCAAGGCGGGCACCATCCCGTACCTGCGTCCCGACGCGAAGACCCAGGTCACCTTCGAGTACGAGGACGGCCGTCCGGTCGCACTCAAGACCGTGCTCATCTCGACCCAGCACAACGACGGCGTCGACCGCGACACCGAGATCCGCCCGGACCTCATCGAGCAGGTCATCCGTCCCGTGGTGCCCGAGCAGTTCGCGAACGACGACTACGAGGTGTTCGTCAACCCGACGGGCCGCTTCGTCATCGGTGGCCCCGTCGGTGACGCGGGCCTCACCGGTCGCAAGATCATCGTCGACACCTACGGTGGCGCCGCCCGCCACGGCGGCGGTGCGTTCTCGGGCAAGGACCCGTCCAAGGTCGACCGGTCGGCCGCCTACGCCGCCCGTTGGGTCGCGAAGAACGTCGTGGCCTCCGGCGCAGCCTCACGCTGCGAGGTGCAGGTCGCGTACGCGATCGGCATGGCGCACCCGGTGTCGATCTTCGTCGACACCTTCGGCACCGCGAAGGTCGACCCGACCGCCATCGAGGACGCCGTGAAGTCGATCTTCGACCTGCGTCCCGGCGCGATCGTGCGTGACCTCGACCTGCGTCGACCGGTCTTCAAGGAGACCGCCGCCTACGGGCACTTCGGCCGCACCGGCGACGGATTCACCTGGGAGCGCACCGATCGGGTCGACGACCTCCGGTCCGCACTGGGTCTCTGATCCGCCTGTCTCTGGCACGGCGATGAGGGTCGTGCGCGTCCTGCCGGACGTGCCGGCCATCGACCGGCACTTCGACTACCTGGTCCCCGACGACGTCGGGGACCAGGTGCGCGTCGGGACCATGGTGCGGGTGCCGCTGCACGGCCGTCGTGTCGTCGGGTGGGTCCTGGCCACCGACGTCGAGCCACCGCCGGGCATCACGTTGGCGTCGATCTCGAAGGTCGTCGGCGAGGGCCCGCCGGCGGACGTCATCGAGCTGTGCCGCTGGGCCGCGTGGCGTTGGGCCGGGCGACTGCCCGCGCTGCTGCGTCCCGCGAGCCCACCTCGTGCGGTGCCGCGCCGGCCGGCGGTGCGGGTCCGCACCGCCGATCCCCGCGCCGCGTCACCGAGCATCGCCGATGCGCTCGCCCTGGGCCCCGGCGTGCACGTCGCCGAGGTCTCACCCACGACCGACCTGGTCTCGGTCGCCGTCGCGGCGGCGGCGACCGGCCAGGCGCTCGTCGTCGTGCCCGGGGTCGTCGCCGCGGACCACGTCGCGACCGGGCTGCGGCGCCACGGCTCGGCGGTGGCCAGGTGGCCCCGCGACTGGCAGGCGGCGGCCGGCGGGGCGACCGTCGTCGGAGGACGTGCCGCGGTCTTCGCGCCGGCACCCGAGCTCTCCGCGATCGTCGTGATCGACGAGCACGACGAGAGCCTCCAGAACGAGTCGTCGCCGACCTGGCACGCCCGTGAGCTCGCCGTCGAGCGAGCCCGTCGGGCCGGGGTGCCGTGCGTGCTGGTGTCGCCGTGTCCCTCGCTCGAGGCGTTCACCGCGCAGACCCCTGCCGCAGCTGCCCCGTCGTGGTCCCTGCGAGGTGACGACCCCGTGCCGGCACCCGCGGTCTCCGAGGCCCGGAGCGACCGCCGCAGCGGCTGGGCGCCGCTCACGGTCGTCGATCGTCGCGGCGAGGACACCGGACGGTCCGGGCTCTACTCGAGCCGGGTGATCGACGCGGTCCGCGAGACGGCGCGCTCGGGCCGGCGGGTCGTCTGCGTGCTCAACCGGACGGGGCGCGCACGCCTGCTCGCCTGTCGGGGCTGCGGCACGATCGCCGAGTGCGACGCGTGCGGCGCTGCGGTGCACCTCGACGACGACGGGATCCTGGTGTGCCCCCGCTGCGACGCCCGACGCCCGATGGTCTGCCTCGAGTGCGGCTCGAGCGCCCTGTCGAACCTGCGTCAGGGCGTGACGCGGGCCCGAGAGGAGCTCGAGGCGCTGGCGATGGAGCCGGTGGTCGCGCTGACAGGGAGCGACCGGCCCGGCTCGGAGGCCACGACGGGTCCCGACGCCTCGGGCGGTGCGCGGATCGTGATCGGTACCGAGGCGGCCCTGCACCGGGTGACGGATCCAGGGCTCGTGGTGTTCCTCGACCTCGACCAGGAGCTGCTCGCGCCGCGCTACCGGGCCTCCGAGGAGTGCCTGGCGCTGCTGCTGCTCGCCTCACGGCAGCTCGGAGGGCGTTCCCGGGGAGGCAGGCTCATGGTCCAGACCCGCCGCCCGGAGCACGAGGTCATCCAGGCGGCGCTGCGCGGCGCGCCGGGTCTCGTCGCCGAGGCCGAGGCCGATCGTCGCAGGATCGTCCGCTTCCCGCCCGCCGCGACCGTCGCGGTCGTCGGGGGCGAGGCGGCAGCGGCCTACATCGAGGCGGTCGGGACTCCGCTCGGGGTCGAGGTGCTGGGCCCGAACGAGGACCGCTGGTTGCTGCGGGCGGACGAGCCCGCCGCGCTGCTCGACCACCTGGCCACCGTGGTGCGTCCCCCGGGTCGGCTGCGGCTCAGGGTCGATCCGGCCCGGCTGCGCTGACGCGCAGGATCCGGTAGCCCTGCCGCGAGCGGACCCGCTCGACCTGGTGGCCCCGGGCGGTCAGCCAGGTCGCGAGCGAGTCGGCACCCAGGTGCTTCTGCACCACCAGCCAGGCGGTGCCCGTGGGGGTGAGACGGTCGAGCCAGTGCTCCATCAGGCCGTGCAGCGCGGACTTCCCGATGCGGATCGGCGGGTTCGACACGATCGACTCGAAGCGGGTCGACGCCGGCACCTCGTCGGGCGCCGCCACCGACACCCGCAGGCCCTCGGCCGACGCGTTCAGCTCGCACAGCACCCTGGCACGCTCGTTCACGTCGACCGCCCACACCTCGAGCGTCGGCTGGCGCGCCGCGACGGTGCAGGCGATCGGGCCGTAGCCGCAACCGAGGTCGAGCACCGGGCCCTCGGGCAGCGACGGCAGCTCCATCAGCAGCAGCTTGGTGCCGGGGTCGATCCGGCTGGACGAGAACACCCCGCGGTCCGTGACGAGCTCCCGGGACCGGTCCGGCAGGTCCAGACGGACCGTGGAGCGGTTCGAGGCGACCTCGGGCCGGGGGGAGAAGTACTGGCCGGTGACACCCGACTCGTGGGTGCTGTCGGGGACGTCCACGCCGTCCACGGTATCGTGGGTGACATGGCAACTCCCTACGCCATCCGTCTCGTGGGTGATCCCGTCCTGCGCCAGCGCGCGGACGAGGTCACCGACATCGACGGACGCCTCGTGAAGCTCTGCGACGACATGCTCGAGACCATGTACGAGGCGCCGGGCGTCGGGCTCGCCGCGCCGCAGGTCGGCGTGCAGAAGCGCTTCTTCGTCTACGACCTCGGCGCCGGTGACGGCGGCCAGGTGCTGATCAACCCGGTCGTCACCGAGACGTCGGGGGAGTGGGAGTTCCACGAGGGCTGCCTGTCGGTGCCCGGCATGTCCTTCGACATCGTGCGCCCCAAGCAGATCCACGTCACCGGGCTCGACCTGGACGGCAACGACGTCTCGTTCGAAGCCGACGAGTTCTTCGCCCGCGTGGTGCAGCACGAGCTCGACCACCTCGACGGCGTGCTGCTGCTCGAGCGGCTCGACGAGGACCAGCGCCGCGACGCCAAGCGTGCGCTGCGGGAGCGGGCCATGGCGGGCGACGAGCTCCCCAGCGGGCCCGAGCCCAAGCGCTCGTTCTTCAAGCTCCGTTGAAGCTCGTCTACCTGGGGACCCCTGCGCTCGCGGTGCCGCCGCTGCGCGCCCTGCACGCGGCCGGGCACGACATCGTGCTGGTCGTCTCGGGCGCCGACAAGCGACGCGGCCGCGGCGGGGCCACCTCGCCGAGCCCGGTGAAGGCCGCAGCCCTCGAGCTGGGGATCCCGGTGAGCGCCGATCCCGAGGACGTGATCGACGCCGGCGCCGAGCTCGGCGTCGTGGTCGCCTTCGGACGGATCATCCGGCCCCACCAGCTCGACGCGCTGGCGATGGTGAACCTGCACTTCTCCCTGCTGCCCCGTTGGCGCGGTGCGGCCCCGGTCGAGCGGGCGATCCTGGCGGGCGACGACCGCACCGGTGTGTGCGTGATGGAGGTCGCCGAGGGGCTCGACACCGGTGACGTCTACGCCGTCGAGTCGCTCGACATCGGCCCGACCGAGACCGCGGAGCAGTTGCGGTCCCGGCTGGTCGCACTCGGCAGCGACCTGCTCGTCGAGGCGATCGGCGAGGGCCTGACCCATCGCACACCGCAGTCCACCGAGGGCGTCACCTACGCCGAGAAGCTGACCCCGGCCGACCTGGAGCTCCGCTGGGACGCGCCCGCGGACCACGTACTGCGCACGGTGCGGGTCGGGGGAGCGTGGACCACGTGGCACGGCGCCCGCTTCAAGGTGCACTCGGCGAGCGTCGTCGAGTCCGGCGTCGCCGCGGCACCGGGGACCTTCGTGGACCCCGTCACCGTGGCCTGCTCGTCGGGGGCGCTCACCCTCGAGGTGGTGCAGCCCGAGGGCAAGGCCCGCATGGACGCCGCCGCCTGGGCCAACGGCGCCCGACCCACCGGCGATCGGCTCGGGACGTGAGCACCGTGACCGACACCGGCGCCGAGGCCCGCAGGACCGCGCTCGAGGTGCTGGCCCGGGTCGCGGACGACGGCGCCTACGCCAACCTGGCGCTCGGCGCCGCGCTCGAACGCTCGGGGCTCTCGGAACAGGACCGCGGCTTCGTCACCGACCTGGTGTACGGGACGCTGCGTCGTCAGCGCGCGTGCGACCACCTGGTCGATCGCTTCCTCGGCTCCGATCCGCCCGGGCCGGCCCGCCGGGCCCTGCGCCTGGGTGCCTACCAACTGGCCCACCGCGACGACATCCCCGACCACGCTGCGGTCGGAGCGACCGTGCAGGCC